>CASDYX010000005.1 GCA_949286215.1 uncultured Pseudomonadota bacterium | reverse complement strand
TAACTTAAAATATTTTAAAACATGCTGTTCCGATAGCTATAAATATACCTCAGCAACATGTAATTCACCTAACGAATTAAGTACGGATAGTTGTGGTGGCAAATATAAATGTGTCTGCAATAGAACATTATATCCAATTGAAAAATGCACGGAGCCACAAGTTCCTTCAAACAGTAGCTGTACCGAAGAAGGAACAAAATATTATTCAGAATGTGTATGTCCGAGTAACTATAATCAAACTTGTACAGGAACAAACCAACAAGGAAGCGGAGAGGGCTGTACCTATAATGGGGTAACCAAATATACAGCTTGTCAGTGCAAAGCAGGCTACAATATGACATGTTCAGAACTAGGACCGGTTACACCAAGTGACTACTGTCTGTTGAATGGTACCAAATATTACAATAACTGCAAAACTTGCGAGAATAAATGTTCGCTTTCTAGCTGTCCGGATGGCGTCGTTTGTGATTATGAAGATTGCTCACAAAAGTACTGCGATATTGGTTGTGCAACAAATTATACCTATTGGTGCACCTCCCCACAAACCAATTGCACAACGCTAGGCTACACAAAATCAGCAAGTCAATGTCCTAATGGCTACGTCAAATGCCCATACAATAGTGCAGCTGTATTTTGTAAAGATTCTTAAAATTCAATTCAAAAAGGAGAAAGAAAATGAGAAAGTCATATAAAAGAATGTTGCAAATATCTTCCGCTTTTGGATTGATATTAAGTGTTACAAATTCCTATGCAATTGATTGCACCCCAACACCGGATTGCGCTACTTTAGGCTACACTAAAACGGCGAGTGATTGCTCAGGAGTGGCAACTATCAAATGTCCATTTGATACAAGTAAAGTTTTTTGTGATGAGAAAACAGTAAAAGCATGTGATAAAATAGGAAATATTGCTTATAGTGATGGAACATGTGTTGTAAAGCTAAGTAAATTAGATCCTTTACGTAAAGTAATAGGTGTTGTTGTAAATATTTCTCCTCTTACTGTTATTAGTTTTGATGAAAACAGTCATAGAAATTGGCACGATGCTAAAAGTTATTGTGATGGATATAGTGCCCATGGTTTGACAGATTGGAGGTTACCTAATGAGAGTGAGTTAACAATTATTTATAGTAATACAACGAATTTAAATAATGTACAGGGCAGTTTGTATCAACTAGGTAAGACATTGTTTACAGATAAATACTGGGATTCCACTTATTTCACTACCAAAGAGCAAACAGGAATATATCCCCATGGAGGATATGTAGATTTTGCAAATCGCCGCGCTAGTCATGAGCGTGTTGAGAATTTAAATAAAGTAAGATGTGCAATAAGTTTATAATAATATCTATAATGAACGCATAAATCAAATATTTAATATTACAAGTCCCTTTTAGTATTAAAGGGACTTGTTTTGGAAAAGGATAAAGGTTACTCTTTAGGTTTGTTTTTATTGCGCAAAGGAGCACGCTTTTCCTTTTTATCGGCGTATGGGTTTCCGGTTTTGCGTACGGTAATCCGAATTGGAATACCTCCCAAATTAAATGTCTCACGCAAATTGTTGGTCAAATAACGCAAATAGGAATCAGGCAGGCCTTCAGGATTGCTTGAGAACATATAAAATGCCGGTGGTCTTGTCTTGGCTTGTGTAATATAACGCAATTTAATCCGACGTTTGTTTTTGCCCAATGGAGGCGGGCAGTTATCTTTAATGTCTTCAAACCATTTGTTTAAGGGTGCGGTTGGAATACGGACATTCCAACGATCATAAACCTTAAATACTGCACTCATCAATTTATCCAACCCCTCTTTCTTTAGGGCGGAGATGGTCACGGTTGGAACGCCTTCAACTTGGGTGAGAGATGTCTGCAGCTTGTCATTGAGCTTTTGCAAGGCTTCTTTACGGTTGGCAATATCCCATTTATTAACGGCAATCACCAAAGCTCTACCTTCATCAATAACTTCGCGGGCTATTGTTAAATCTTGTTTGTCAAGCACGGCATCTGCATCCAAAACCAAAACCACAACTTGCGCCATGTAGGCGGCGTGTTTGGTGCTGGCTACTGACATCTTTTCCAAAGAATCATCTACTCTTGATTGGCGTCGTAATCCTGCTGTATCAACCAAAATTACCTTACGGCCCTTCCACTCCCATTCATTACTGATGGCATCGCGTGTTACTCCAGCCTCAGGACCTGTCAACATTCTTTCATCGTTAAGAAGAGCGTTAACTAAAGTTGATTTTCCGACATTTGGTCTGCCGACAATTGCCAATTGAATAGGTTTAGCTTTTGCTTTGGCGTCCAAGTATTGAGTAATTTCTTCGTCACTCATTCCATCAAAGTTGATTTTTTCATCTTCTTTTTTAGTATCTTGCTTGTTGTGAGGACGCAAAGCCTCATATAAGTCTAACAACCCCAAGCCATGCTCGGCCGAAAAGGGAATAGGTTCGCCCAAACCAAGTGAATAGGCTTCATGAATACTGTCTTCTTGGAGTTTCCCTTCACATTTATTGGCCAACAAAATGACTGGCTTTCCGCTTTGTCTTACCAAGTCGGCAAAATGCTTGTCAAAAGGTTGTACGCCATCTCTTGCATCAAACAAAAACAAGCAAACATCCGCATCTTCAATTGCTTTTTTTGTTTGCAACCACATTCTTTTTTCCAGATTATCTTCGTTTGAGTATTCATATCCGGCGGTATCAATCACAACCAAGTCCAAATTTTGGAGCTTTGCTTTTGCTTCTTTGCGGTCACGCGTTACACCCGGTTGGTCGTGAACAATTGCCAACTTTCTACCAACCAAGCGATTAAACAAGGTCGATTTTCCAACATTAGGTCTGCCGACAATTGCCAGTTTAATACTCATTTACCATTAATCCTTTACTTATATGCAATTAAATCTGCATCGTTTGTGGTTAAAATTGTGATACCATCAGCCACAACCGGAGGAACTTCTACCCCATCATCCAGAGCAACAAAGCTCATAATCTTTCCGGTATAAGGAGAAATTGCAAAAGCATATCCGCTAGAAGTTGCCACTAACAAACGATTGTCTGTTAAAACCGGACCACTCAAGAATACTCCGGATTTATCGTCATCAGATGTTCCCAAAGGAATTTTTGTACTCCAAACGATTTTTCCTGTCTCCGCCTCAATGGCTAACAAATCATTTGTGTTTGAGAGAACAAACAACATTCTTCCGGCAACCCATGGCTGATTTGTACTACCGATGTCTTTTTCCCAAATTCTTTCCCCGGTTCTGACATCAATAGCTACCAAAATATCATTATGTCCGGCGGCATAAACCACATTACCGCTAATCACCGGATTAGATTTGATGGCATTGATATTTGCTAAAGAGTTGTTGCGAGCATGAGCCGCTAACCAATCAGACCACAAAGGAGAACCGGTCGAGCCCTTAAACGCTCTTAATTCGCCATTAGAAAAAGCAGCAACAATTAAGTCTTGGTAAGGATCATATGCAGGACTTGCCCCTCCCACCAAAACAGTTTGTTCTTGTGCTGATTTGTAGCGCCATTCTTCAGTACCTGTCTGAGCATTTAAGGCAATTAAAGTATTGTCGATTGTCTGAACCAAAACGCGGTCATTTGCCACGGTCGGGGCAATTCTAATCGGTATTCCGGCATTATAGAACCAAACTTTTTTACCCGTAATCATATCCAGAGCAAACACGCCGCCAAAACCGGTTGTTGCATAAATCTTGCGTTTATATTCTGCCAAACCGGCGCCTTTAAGAGAGGTTGATTTATCATCTTTAATTAAGGGTTTAAGTTTTCTTTCCCAAATTCTTTCCCCGTTGTCCAAACGATATGCACTGACTTTAGCATCAGCATCAATTGTAAAAACAACTTTATAGGCAATGACAGGTGTTGCAATCAAGTAATCTCTTTTAGAGTTACCTTCTCCGAAATTGCTATCCCAAAAGGTGGTTAATTTACTTCCTGTCTGTAAATGTTCCATTCTGTGTACGGAATTACCGCCGCTTTGCGACCAACTTCTGTTAATGTGAGGTCTGGGCAAAACAACCTTATATTCACCTTCTTTATAATCAGGGCGGACTTTAGCTTCAGTGTTTAAAACAGAAATTCTTTCTCCATCCAACACCAATCTGTCTTTAGAAAACATTCCGCAGGATGCTAACATCATGCAAGCGACCACGGTTGTAGTTTTTGACAATTTATAAGGAAGCATTGCCTTCTCCTCAAAAATTTTACTAATTAATTGAATTTAATGCAGATAACATATCTTGAACTCTTAATTTTAAGCCATCGCTTAAATCAGGAGAGTTCAAAATTTCGCCATAAATCTCTTTAGCTTTTTCTATGTTACCTTCACGGATTTCAAGCATAGCTAACATTTCTTTGGCAATATTTTTCCAAGAACTCTCTTCATTCATTAAAGGAGCAAGCAGTTTCTCAATTTCTTCTCTCGGGGCCGTATCTAATTTATAAGAGGCTAATTTTACGGCCGTAATATGACGCATCTTCGGATCGATGCTTTCGTCATTAACAATCTTTTCAAGCAAAGCCAATGCTTCGGCATTCTTACCTTGCTCAAACAAAATGTTTGATTTTTGAATTTCGGAAAGATCTCTGTAAATCCCTTTGTTTTTTTGAGAAATCTCACCCAAAACATTCATACTTTCATCATATTTACCTTGGTTTTGGAGGTTTAAGGCATAAGCATAAGCATCTGACCAAGTCTCGTTTCTTTTGATTTTCCAAGCTTTCAAGGTTTCAAAACTGACGGCAATTGTCAAAATGACAATGATTGCAATAATGATGTGCAACCCGTAAGTATCCCAAATTTTTTTGAGCTTATCGTTTTGAACATCTTCAGAAACCTCTCTGAAAAAATTATCAATAGCTCTTGATTCCGCGCTTGTTTCTTTCTTTTTCATTTTAATACTCACTTTACCCTAGGTTAAAAGTCACAAATATGTTTTATATATACCTCAAAATCCCAACAAGGCAATCCTTTAATCCGATTCGCTGACAATTATTTCCGAACAATATCGTGAATAAGGAATGCTTTTACCCATTTCAGGTCATCAAGAGGTAGTTTTTTACCAAATACCATGGTTTTACAATCAGACGAGATAGATAGAAAATATCTTTCTGTTGAAGGGTCAAAACTGACTTCTACCGATTCGATAGCGTCTTTGTTGATTTCATTATCTTTGCGTGAAAAGAGCATAAATTTATGCACGATAATGACTTTATGAGGCTTTATAACGACTTTATCTTTTCTGCATAATAACCAAACCCCCATCAGGATAAGTGCAATACCGCAACCATAAAATCCATATTCCCAGAATTTATCGGTAATGTTTAATCCGAATTCATTGGAAATGGCGGAACAAAGCAGAAAAGCACCCAAAAGCATTACTCCAAACCAGGCAATGATATTATAGGCATCCCACACAAACTTTCGTGATTTAATAACGGTTTTATCTCTTTTACGAACAAGCGCAAGAGAAGGAGGAAGAGGAGCTCTGTCGTCATACTTGCTTTCAATAATTCCGGCTTTGGCTAACTCTTGCAAAGATTTATCCAAGTCCTCAACATTTCGAACCACCATTCCCTCATCAGTCATAAACAATGCCGGTAAATTTAATCCTTTGGCATAATACTCCCACATGCGTCGGATTTTTTTATCTGAGGTGCTGATATAAAGGGGAACGATTTTGTTTTTATTTTTGTGGTAGAGTTCAATAATGTATTTATTTTTATTCAAAAATCCAAATTGGAAAAACTCGATTCTAAAACGCACCCCTTCATAATTTTGTAATTTTTCTTTTATGTGTTGTTTTTTACCAAATACGGGGCGATGAATAATTTCGACACTGTCTTTATTAAGAAAGATTTTTTTGTATCTGATGTAAGAAAATATAAGAGAAACAACAATCCATGCGCCCAAAGCAATAATAGCCCAATCAAACACCCAAGGTTTCATGATTGGTTCAATAACGGCCTGTTCATTTCCGGAAATATCAAAAGAGCAGGTAGTTCCCTTAAATCCGTTAAAGAACTCATAAAGACCTAACAATACCAACAAAGCCCCAAATAGCAATCCGGGATATAAAATGCTCAAAGCAATTCTGTCAGATTTTTTTGTAGGTAAGTGTTCTAACTTTAATTCAAAACTGTGACTAAAGTGATCAGGCGCATTAAATTTCATGTAATTATTCCTTCTGTAATAATTATTGTACCTCTATGCTATATTATTTTATTTAAATAATCATCAATTTTTTTTGAACAAATTTTTCAAAGATTCAATCAATATTAACCACTCTTAGGTTAACTTAAACCAAAATTGATTAAAAGCAGAAGGAAACACAGATGGGAAGCATTGAAATTTTTGCTAATGATTTATTCACGGATATAACGCTTTGGGGATTATTCTTATTATTCCTCACAGCTATTTATTGCAGTTATAATCTCAATTTAAATCGAGCAATCTGGTATTTGTTTGCCGGACTTTTTGTTGAATTAATTGGTTCGTGGTATGGATATAATATTAGCTACAATGCCTCAGCCGTTACAATTAGTATGTCTGTTGCGTTGGAATTAACGTTTATTTTGATATCTGTTGTCCTTCTGGCACTAGCCGCTGCAGAAATCTTAACTGGAAAGGCCCCCGTTTTAGCTTACGCAGTAGGCGGAATGGTGTTAGGTATGGCCGCTATTATCTTTTTCTGCTTTATATACCCCGACGGAGAGATGATAAACAATATGCGCAAAATATTCCCGATAGCCGGCTTTGCGTATCTTATGGCGAGCTTTTGGTCACAAGCCACAGCTCAGCAACAAACCGGATATTGGGTCGCAGCAACAACAATCACAATTACAACTATCTTTTTATTAATGCGCCTCTTTAATATAGAGTATTTTGTAGAGCATACATGGTATATTTCACTTTTTACTTATGTTTCATTAATTATGTCATTAATGATGATAAAAAATGGTTATGCATACAAAAAGGTTGAAAGTCTGGAAGGAGAGATAGAAAAGTACAATCGTCGTCTGGAAGAAATCATCAAATCTTCGCCATTCCCGATTGTTATTTCTCGTTTGAGTGATGATAAGATTTTGATGGCGAACGACAATGCCGTTAAATTATTTGGTATTTTACCATCAGAACTTGATAGATATCGTCTAAAAGACTTTTTTGCCGATGGTGATAATCGCCAAATCTTAAACGAGCGTTTGGAAAAAGAGAAAGAGGTTCATGATTTTGAAGTTTTGGCCAAAGCCGTTAATGGTGAAACACCATTTTGGTTGCTAACGTCAGCAAACGTAATTGACTACAACTATGATGTTGCTCTGTATTGTTCATTCCAAGATATTACCAGTCGCAAAAACAGGGAGGCAGTATTAAAAAATCAGGCCACTCGAGATCCGTTAACCTCACTCTTTAATCGCCGTTATTTTGAAGATGAAGTCAATCGTCGTATTGCTTTAGCCCAAGCAAACCATCAGCAATACAGTGTCTTGATGATAGATGCCGACCACTTCAAGCGTGTTAATGATACCTATGGACACAAAACCGGTGATAAGGTCTTGATTGAATTATCATCTACTGCTGAAAAATCTTTACGCCAAGATGATATTGTTGCCCGTTACGGTGGTGAAGAATTTGTAGTCTTTTTACCGGAACTCTCAGCTGAAGCCGCCAAAATTGTTGCCGATAGGTTAAGAGAGACCATCTCTAAGATTGTCGTATATTCCGATCAAGGAGATGAAGTCAGATTTACGGTAAGTATCGGTATTTCTTCATCAGCAATTTCTGATAATATTGATACGCTTATAAAAACGTCAGATGAAGCATTGTATCGAGCCAAAGAAAATGGAAGAAACCGTTGTGAAATTTTCACTGTTGAGGATTTGAAAAATTTCAATGCAACTTTGGATCATAAAGATGAAAGTTCAAATCATCATCCTATTTTTGACAAAGAAAATACTCAAGAAATTTCTTTGCTTGATGGGGTTGATACCAATCATATAGTTGATAATCAAACCAAAATTGAAGAGCAAACATCGAAACAACCGCAAACACATGTCCAAACAACCGTTTCTCAAGTTGTACCTCAGGCACCTCAACCACAGTCACAACCTCAACCGAGTTTTGTTCAGGTAGCTCCGGCGCAAGCACAAGTCCAAACAACCGTTTCTCAAGCCGTGTCTCAGCCTTCTCAGATACAGCCACAAGCACAACCCCAGTCTCAGCCAAGTGTCGTGCAGACAGCTTCGGTTTCCTCTCAGCCACAAGTGCAGCCAAACGCAATACCTCAGCCTTCTCAGGTACAGCCACAAGCACAGCCAAACACAATGCCTCAGGCTCCGTCAATACCAGAGAACAGCTATCCGATTCTCGGAGTAGATAATGACGAGCTTAAATAAAAAATCTTGTGGCGTCGAAAACTTGTGCGGTGGTTGTCCTCTGCGTCATTTATCTAAAGCAGAATACCAACGCACGAAAGCCGAAAAGATTAATGCCATTCTTAAAGGCATAAAGCTAGAAAATCTGCCTCTTTCCCAGCCAATATTTATTGGTGATGAAACAAGAAGAAGAGCCACTTTTGCCTTTAATTTTGCCAAAGGTAAAATGGTGTTGGGGTTTAATGCTTATCACAGCAACGAGCTTGTCGATTGTGGTAATTGTTTGTTGTTACGCTCCGAAATTCGCCAAGCTCTGCCGGCTCTTAAAAATTTATTGTCCGATTTGTGTGCTGAGCCTTTTGTCTCCAAACAAGGCAAAAAAACAAGTTCCATAAGGCTGACTAAAGGCGATTTGTCCATTACTTTGGCGGATAATGGCTTGGATGTGGTCATAGAGCTCCCGCAAATGCCGGAATTAAATCATCGGATGATTATTTCCGAACATCTTTCTTCTCTGCCGGATGTTATCCGTGTTTCTTGGCGGCGTCGGGTCGATGACAAGCCCGAAGTCATCGTTGAAAAATTAGCCCCGCAAATCAAAATCGGCTCAGTTGCGGTATATATTCCGGCCGGAACCTTTCTCCAACCCTCTCAACAAGGAGAGCAAGCTCTTATTTCCCAAGTCTTGGAATATTTGGGGGAGGATAGGGGCAAAATTGCCGACCTCTTTTGTGGCGTTGGAACATTTTCTTATCCTCTTTCGGCGTTAAAGGGCAATTCTATAACCTCAATCGATTCTTCTGCAGATTTGTTGGAAGGTTTTCAACGCTCGGTTAATCGGAATATGATTTCCAATATTACGATTAAAGCCAAAAATTTGTTCAAATATCCGTTAGATGAACAGGAGCTGAAAGATTTTGACATCGTTGTCTTTGACCCGCCCCGTGCCGGCGCCAAAGCCCAAGTTGAAAAGTTAGCCAATATGGGCTTAAGTGGTCCGCACAAAATCATTGCTGTTTCGTGCAATCCCGAAACCTTTGTACGCGATGCCAACATCTTGCTGAGCGGAGGCTGGAATTTGCAAAATTTGCGTATGGTTGACCAGTTTATCTATTCTGACCACAGCGAAATAGTTGCGTTGTTTACAAAATAAATAAGAACGTCTATATTAATTCTCAAAGAAGAGGAATAGACCATGTTAAAAAAAATAAGCCTGATTTTATTTGTTTTTTTAACCGGTTGCGAATATAGCAATATGGATTATGAAACTTGCCCGCGTGTGCAAATTATCCGCGATAATGCTTATCTGACACAAGTTGTCAACTATCGGGAAGAATTTCAAATCAACCTGATTGGCTACGATGGCTATTGCTATTATGACCGTAAGATTGAGCAAAACAAGGCTCTGATAAAACCGATTTTTCAAATCAAGCGCCTCCGTCCGAGTGATGAAACGGATGTTCACTTTGCTTTTTATACCGAGACGGTAAAAGGTCCCCCGCAATATATTGGCAAAAAGACGCACTATGCCGTTGCCACCATACCATCAGATGCCTTGGAGATAGAATATACCGCACCGCAGGTAATGGTTTATGTGCCTGAAGAATATAAATACAGTTATGATATCAATATGGGCTTGGTCATTTCGCCCGAAGAGCGTAAATACAATCACCGTACATTTGATATTGAATATCGCTATTACAACAAATAAAAGGAGAAACAAATGATTTTTGGCGAAAATAAAGAGCTGAAAAATATGGCCAACGCGATTCGCTTTTTGAGTGCGGATGCAATTGAAAAATCAAAATCAGGTCACCCCGGCATGCCGTTGGGAATGGCCGATGTTGCCACGGTTTTGTTCTCCAAATTCATAAAAATTGACCCTGAAAATCCCCGCTGGTTTGATAGAGACCGTTTTGTCTTATCTGCAGGCCATGGCTCAATGTTGCTTTATTCTTTGCTTTATTTGTTAGGTTACAAAGATATCACCATTGATGATATTGCCAATTTCCGCCAATTAGGTGCCAAAACGGCAGGACACCCCGAATATGGTCATTTAGCAGGAATTGACATGACCACCGGTCCATTGGGACAAGGAATTTCCTCTGCTGTGGGTATGGCTTTGGCCGAAAGAATGATTAACGCCCGCTTTGGTGATGATTTGTGTAATCACTATACCTATGTTATTAACGGTGACGGATGCTTAATGGAAGGTATTTCAGAGGAAGCATTGTCTTTAGCCGGACATCTAAAATTAAATAAATTGATTGTCTTGTGGGATAATAACAATATCACGATTGATGGTACGGTTGACAAAGCCAACTCCACCGACCAAATCAAACGTTTTCAGGCTCTGGGTTGGAATACACTGGAAATTGATGGCCATGACTATGGCGAGATTGAAAAAGCCATAGCCAAAGCCCAAAAGTCAGACAAACCGACCTTAATTGCCTGCAAAACCAAAATCGGCTTTGGTGCACCGACCAAATGCGGTACTTCCAAATGCCATGGCTCTCCTCTTGGCGCGGAAGAAGTTGCCGCTATGCGTAAGGCGCTAGATTGGAATTATGACCCGTTTGAAGTCCCAGAGGAAATTCTGTCTTCTTGGCGTGAAGCCGGGTTAAAAAATCATCAAACTTACCAAAAATGGGAAGAAAAAGCCCATGCCGCCGGCAAAACTTTTGATGACTTTATCAATGACCGCTTACCATCTGGTTGGGATGACCACCTCAAAGCTCTGGAAGAAAAAGCCATTGCCGAACAAACCAAAGTTGCCACCCGCAAAGCCTCTCAAATGTGTCTGGAACAAATCGTGCCATACGTTCCGCAAATTATCGGCGGTTCGGCAGATTTGGCTGCCTCAAACCTCACTTTTGTTGATGGCATGAAAACCGTTACCAAAGACGACTATTCCGGTAACAATATTATGTATGGCATAAGAGAACATGCCATGGCTGCTATTATGAACGGCTTATCATTGCATGGTGGCGCAATTCCTTACGGCGGAACCTTCTTTGTCTTTTCGGACTATATGCGTCCGTCAATGCGCTTGGCCGCACTTATGGGAATACGTGCGATTTATGTTTTGACACATGATTCCATCGGCGTCGGTGAAGATGGCCCGACCCATCAACCGATAGAACATCTGGCTTCTTATCGTGCTATGCCGAATATTTATACTTTCCGCCCATGCGATGTGGTTGAAACCGCCGAATGCTGGAGAATAGCTATTGAAAGCGAAAAAACGCCAAGCATCTTGGCTCTATCTCGCCAAAATTTACCAATGCTCCGTACAGATGCTAAGTTAAATTTGAGTGCGCGCGGCGGATATATTATCTATGGTGAAAAAGACAATCGCCAAGCCACACTCATTGCCACCGGTTCAGAGGTTTCACTGGCGGTAGAAGCCGCTCAAGCCCTGGCGCAAGAGGGTATCAAGGTTGCCGTTGTCTCCATGCCTTGTACCGAGTTGTTTGATGCTCAAGACATCAGCTATCAAGAAGACATATTAGGTCAAGCCCCACGCATAGCTATCGAAGCCGGCTCAAAATTCGGTTGGGAACGCTATGTCGGTCTCAAAGGCGATATTATCGGAATGGATGGCTTTGGCGCCTCCGGTCCGGCAGGAGAATTATATAATTACTTTGGTATTACCAAAGAAGAAATTGTCGATTCGGTAAAGAGCTACCTAAAATAAAAACTCTAAAAGAAGAGGGCTTTCTAAAAGGAAAGCCCTTTTTTAATTGAACAACACTTCTATTGACAAATTTAAAGAAAAGTTGCAGTATAAGACAAAATTTAAAACAGAGAATCGCAGAATTGTAATTAAAACATTTCGAAACCAAAGCAAATCATAGTTAACTCCAAATAATAGAAGGTTTGCAGTGTTTCGACCCCTCGGCTTCTGCGGAAGTCGAAAAAAAGGTCTGATAAACATTATCAGACCTTTTTTCATTGCTTTGTCGAGTTATTTTGTTCTTAAGGGTAACTCTTTAGCTGTTTTAAGGGGCTCATCATGCACAGGCTTTTTCGGTAAAGGAGACACTGTGTTTGCCGGATAAGCGGGAACCAGATTAGCTCTTTTTCCGTCATCAAAATTGAAAGCAGACTGCAGCTTTCTATCCCAATGCCCGGATTTTCCGAATACAATAATTTTCCGATGAGCAAAATTGGCAATCGCACTATATTTTGGAGTAATATAGCCGACCAGCAATTCGCAAGTATGGTCATCTGCAATAAATGAGGCCAAAACGCGTTCATTCCAGTCTAACTGAACAGGAATAAGAGTGCCTTGCAGACTATCTACATTAATCTCTGTAATGACACTGTTTTCACAAGTATTGACATCAACTTTTGCTTTTGTGTCTTTTTGACAAGCAAACAAACTAGCTACCAGAGCAATAGCAACAAGAACAATAATAATCAAATTTTTCATCTCAAATAAATTTAGAGTTAAACATAAAAATTGATTTATATCTTCCGATATTGAAATTAAATCTAAAAAGACCGCCGGCTGAATTTCAGCCGAGGCAGGTCTTCTGGCTTAAAGTAACTAACGCGCGATATCAAATCGCAATTTTGTGGTTTCCGTTAAATCCTCATCGGGGTAATGATACATTAACTGTACCCGAAAAGTCATCTTCAGACTGTCTGCAGCAGCATCAATTTGTCGTTTAATCAAGTCCATATCTTCTGCGACAATACCATATGCGCATAAAGCATTAGTATTAGAGATAGGAACTTTTCTAACTTCCAAGGCAATTGAATCTTGAGAATAAATTTTCTCAAAATAAATAACCAAGCTGTCAGATTTAAACTGCAACAGTTTAACACACACATTGTTTGGCTTTTCAGAATTTTTCTGATTGGATGAGCAGCCACATAAAAGGCTCACAAAAACCAAAGCGGTTAACATTACTTTTTTCATCTCAAATAATATTTAGTTAAACATAAAAATAGCCTTTAGGGGAAACGGTATAACTCTTAAAAAAATAAAATGCAAATAAAAAAACTCTTCCCTAAAGAAGAGTTTTCAAAATTAATCAAAAAGCCCATTATTCGCTGTCACCGACAGGGTTAATGTCAATAGAGTACCCTGTTGCGCGAACGGTTCTGATATAGTCCGGACCAAAATCGTTCAAAGACTTTCTAAGCCGTCTGATGTGAACATCCACTGTGCGGGACTCAACATAAATATTGTCCCCCCAAACGGTTTTGAGCAACACTTCGCGAGAGAAAACTTTTCCCGGAGTTTCCATCAACATTTTGAGTAAACGAAATTCGGTAGGCCCGAGGTGAATGTAATTTTCTCCTCTAAAGACTTTTTTCTCCACCAAATCCATACGAATATCTTCAAACACCAATTCTTTTGTTGTGCTGATTTCTGGAGCTCGTCTTAAGTTAGCCTTAACTCTGGCCATAAGTTCGGGAATAGAGAAGGGTTTGGTCACATAGTCATCTGCACCGGCGCTCAAACCTTTAATTTTGTCTTCTTCTTCACCTTTGGCGGTCAGCATAATGATTGGAATATTTTTAATATCCGGCTTGCTGCGAATGAGCTTGCAAATTTCCACGCCCGAAATTTCAGGTAACATCCAGTCCAGTAAAATCACCGAAGGAGCATATTTCTCCACATCAGCCAGAGCTTTATTTCCTCTGGTTTCAATTACAACTTCATATCCTTCTTTTTCAAGGTTGTATTTCAAGAGCAAGCCTAATGCTTCTTCATCTTCAACAACCATAACAACCGGCGCCATAGCCCATCTCCTTACTATAAATTTGAGAAAATTATAAGGCTTTTAGGGTTAAAATTACCTTAAAGCGTCAATGTTTTTGCGGTAATCCTTGCTGGCAAAAACGGAAGTTCCCGCCACCAAAATATCCGCACCCGCAGCCACACACTCAGCCGCGGTCAAAGGATTAATCCCTCCGTCAACTTCTATTTGGATATTTCTGTTTCCGATTAAAGATTTTATGCGAGCGATTTTTTGCAATTGTTCAGGAATAAAGACTTGTCCGCCAAAACCGGGATTAACACTCATCACCAAAACTTGGTCAACTTTATCCAAAACATAGGTCAAAACATTCTCACTTGTCGCCGGATTAAGCGAAACGCCGGCTTTGCAACCCTGTTCTTTAATTGAGTTAAGAGTTGCATCTAAATGTTTGCAAGCCTCTGCATGAACAGTTAAAATGTCAGCACCGGCTTGAGTAAACCAATGAATCATTGTTTCCGGTTTTTCTACCATCAAGTGAACATCTAACGGCAGATTTGTTAAGTCCCTAATAACTCTGACAATAGCCGATCCGAAAGTCAAATTCGGCACATAATGTCCATCCATCACATCAATATGAATCATATCAGCCCCAGCTTTTTCTAAGGCAACAATTTCATTTTTGAGGTTAGCAAAATCAGCGGAAAGAATGCTCGGCGCAATTTTAACCATAATTTTTCTCCTGAATGTTTTTTATTAGGATAGCTCAGAGCAAACTAAAAATCCACACATTTTATTTGATTTCAAGCAAAAGCCATAAATAAAATATTGACAAAATTTTATAAAAGAAGTTTACTTGAAAACCTAATGCGATTTTTTATAAATTATTGTTAAACCCAAAAAACAAGTAAGTTATGGACAAACTTAAAATTAAGTCGGCGCAAGAAGCCCTAAAAGTGGCAAAAGAGTATTTGAGTGGCATGCATCTGAATGCAGAACTGGTAAACAAAAAGAACAAAGAGATACATTATCTTGCTAATGTTTATCGAACCCCGGATTACCGCAATAAAGTCGGTGGTGTTTGTTTTGTATTTGAATACAAAAACATCATTGGAGCTGAGCCGGAAATGTTTTACATTTACGTAAAATGCAGTGGTAAAACGGAAAAATTCCGTGTCCGCAGCATTAAGAAAGCTGAGAGTTCGCTGGAAGAAATTATGCCCGGTGATAACTTCTCGTGTCTCGGAAATCGCTATCACTACGATGGCAACACCATCACCTTAGGTGAAGAGCCAAAAGAAAGTACGAGCATTCACTAACTGAAATAAGTCCAATGAACTAAAGCCTCCGTTTCGGAGGCTTTTTTTATGCAAGATATTGCAAAAATGCTAAAAAAACTTGCAAAACTTGGTTAAAAGTATATATTCACCTCCAGATATAACTACAAATAAGGAGAAACTAATGCCTTTAGTTACTATGCGTCAAATTCTTGACCATGCTGCCGAAAACAACTACGGTGTTCCGGCTTTTAACATTAATGATATGGAGCAAATTATCGCTGTTTTGCAAGCTGCAAAAAAAGTAAACGCTCCGGTTATTTTGCAAACTTCAACCGGTGCTCGTAAATTTGCCGGCGATCCGATGATTCGTCACATGGTTGCTGCCGGAATCGAAATGTTCCCTGAACTTCCGATTTGTTTGCACCAAGACCATGGTTCATCTGTAAACATTTGCCAATCAGCCATTGTTAACGGCTATTCTTCAGTTATGATGGATGGTTCTCTTGAAGCTGACGGTAAAACCCCTTCTTCTTTTGAATATAACGTTAATGTTACTAAAGAAGTTGTTGCCAGAGCACATGCTGTCGGCGCTTCTGTTGAAGGTGAATTAGGCGTTATCGGCTCATTGGAAACCGGTAAAGGCGATAAAGAAGATGGTCACGGCGCTGAAGGTGTTATTGATAAAAAACGCCTTGTTACCGACCCGGATGAAGCCGCTCGCTTTGTTGAAGAAACCAAGTTGGATGCTTTAGCTGTTGCCGTTGGTACATCTCACGGTGCTTATAAATTTACTCGTAAACCGGATGGTGAAATTTTGGCAATCGACGTTATTGAAAAAATTCACAAGAAATTGCCGAACACCCACATGGTTATGCATGGTTCTTCTTCCGTTCCGCAAGAGTTGCAAGATTTAATCAATGCTTATGGCGGTGCAATTCCTCAAACTTATGGCGTTCCGGTAGAAGAAATTGTTCGTGGTATTAAATCCGGTGTTCGCAAAGTAAACGTTGATACTGACTGCCGTATGGCTATCACCGGTGCGATTCGTAAACTCTTTGCCGAAAATCCGAAAGAGTTTGATCCTCGTAAATACCTCAAACCGGCTATTGAAGAAATGCAAAAAGTATGTGAAGCTCGCTATATTGCATTTGGTGCTGCCGGTCATGCTGATAAGATTAAAGCTATTCCGATGTCTGTAATGGCAAAACGTTACGCTGACGGAGAAATTTAATCCAGCAAGGATAAAGTCAAAAAAAATGGTCTGAATTTCAGACCATTTTTTTTGATAACTACCGACTCTTTTTCTTTCTGTTCAACACCAAAAGAGTGTTAGTGCTTGTTTGGTGAAAATCTTGTTCGATACGATTAATATATTCTTTGTCTTTTGTGATTTTCGGCAAAAACTCAATATATTTTTGCCCCAGAATATATTTACTCTCATCAGTAATTTTTGCTTTTTTCAAAGAAGTCCAAATGTCTTCAAGGTCTTTGGGGGCGAACTTCTCAGGCATTTCTGCAGCCAAATCAATTGATGCATTAATTTTGTCTTGTACCGGCAAATAATTCAATCTTTCTTTTTTGATGTTGAAAATCATTTGCGGATTATTCAATAAGCGATAAATTTTGAGCATATCGTTTAAGGTAGAGATGCAGTTATTTTTAGGTGCATTTTCATAAGCTTGTTTCAAATAATAAGCACTCCATCTCAAATTAGCTTTGTCTTTAGGGTCTAAATTTTTAGAGAGTTGTTTAGTCTCGGTCTTATCCCAATAAAGAGAAGCCAATTTTTTATTTGCTCTGTATTTCTCATCAGGTGCTTTTGTTTTTGTTAAAACACGTTTATATGCCGCAATAATATTATTTGTATTCTCTCTAAAGATTTGGCTATTTACATTTTTAGCTTGGCTTTTTAAGCGGTCATGACAACAAGTTACAATTTTCAAGTCATCACTATTGACCAAAGCTTTGAGCAAGCATTGCAATTCGCTTTCACAAGCCGGACCTTCTCCGTAAGAGTTAGGCATAACATTAGATTTGCGAAAAACTTCGGATTGCAAATAATACATTTTGGCTTTCTGAGCGGGTTTTAAGATGCTCTCATAAGCTTGAGATTCCTGATAGAGTTGTTGCGCTTCCATCATTGGCAAGCCGATAGTTCCTCTTTCTCTCCCTTGATGAATTTTGTCAGCATGTTCAATAAAGCTTACTAAATGAGTCAAATAAGGCAGGTTAGTAAAACGCAATTCCATAAATTCAGGTAAGGCTTCCTTAATTTGCTCAGCCGTTTTGTTCAAAGCAATATATTGTTGTTCTTCAGCCGTAAAATCGCAGATTTGAAATAACAGGCTGTAACTGATATCTTTTTTGCCATCCAATGCATAGTTAATGACTTCTTGCATTGTATTATCTAAAGATTTATTGGCAAATTTTACAAATACATCATTATTAACGGCATCAGGAACGATTTTTTCTAAATCAACCCCATCTTTCTGTTGGTTAAAGATTTTTAGAAATTGTTCATCAGTCATATTTTCTAAAGTTTTTTTGGCAATAACTTCTTCGAAGCGTTCATCGGTAAAAGCCTCGGGCGGATAAAGAATAATGGTTTTCGGTTGCTGATTTTCTGCAGGATTTGAGGCAAAAGAAATAGTCTCATCACCTAATGTATTGTTTGAAAAAAATTTCATAGGACTCTCTCATAAGATTAGTTGTTTTGTCTAGTTTTGTAAAAAAATGTATAAGAGTCAATAAATTTTTATATAGAATAAATAATTTTTTCAAAAAAATTAAATTTCTTGCCAAATTTTGAGAAGTGTAGCATTATTTCAAGAAATCATAATAAAACAGAGGAAAGAATGGCACTAAAGTTTGAAGTCTTAAAAAAGAGCGGTAAGTCTCGTTTAGGCAAACTCCATACCAAACATGGAACAATTGATACTCCGGCCTTTATGCCGGTAGGCACTTGTGCGACGGTAAAAGCCATGATGCCGGAATCCGTTGCTGCCACGGGCGCGCAAATTCTGTTGGGCAACACTTATCACCTGATGCTTCGTCCCGGAGCTGATTTGGTTGAGAAAATGGGTGGCTTGCATAAATTTATGAACTGGCCCAAGCCGATACTTACCGATTCCGGCGGTTTTCAGGTAATGAGCTTGTCAGGCTTAAGAAAATTGAGTGAAGAAGGCGTAGCTTTCAGCTCGCATGTCGATGGCAAAAAATATTTCTTGAGTCCGGAAGAATCAATAAAAATTCAGCATAAACTCGATTCGAACATCACCATGTGTATGGATGAATGTGTCAAATTGCCGGCACCACATGACAAGGTCAAAAAATCGGTTGAAATGTCCATGCGTTGGGCCGAACGCAGTAAAAAAGCCTTTATAGACCGCGATGGATATGGAATTTTTGGTATCCAACAAGGCGGAGACTATCAAGATTTGCGCGCATACTCTGCGGAATGTCTGAAAAAAATCGGTTTTGATGGTTATGCAATCGGCGGTTTGGCTGTAGGCGAGGGGCAAGAAACCATGTTTCAGGTTCTAGACTATGCCCCCGGAATGTTACCTGAAGACAAACCTCGTTACCTCATGGGCGTCGGACGTCCGGACGATATCGTTGGTGCAGTATTACGCGGTGTTGATATGTTTGACTGCGTTATGCCAACCCGTTCGGGCAGAACATCACAAGCCTTTACGCGTTATGGCACAATAAATATTCGCAATGCACGCCACCGTGAAGACCCCAGACCTTTAGAGGAAGGTTGTGATTGTCCATTGTGCAGCCATTACACCAGAGCCTATATTCACCACTTACAAAAGTGCAATGAAGTTCTTGCTGTAATGCTTTTGACCTGGCACAATATCAGATATTATCAACGCCTGATGCAAGGATTGCGCAATGCTTTGGCCTCAGATACGCTAGATGAATTTGTCAAACAATTTTATGCCGACCAAGCGCAAGGGGATATTCCGGCACTCTAACCCTAATGAAAGATGAAGACGATGACCGAAAATGGAAAAATAGATGAAGTTGTCAGCTCCTTTGCCGAAGAAAACCGGCAAGAAGGCTTAAGAGTATTTGTTGCCGGAGGAAATCGCCCCGGAAATGACCCTATATATGTAGAAGAAGCCTATAATTTGGGACGCCAAATCATAAAGCTGGATTTCAAATTAGACTTTGGCTTGTCTAATTCTGGTATTATGGGAGCAGTTGCCAGAGGTGTTTTGGATGGATGGAACAAAAAGAAGAGCAAAGCCAGCCCAATCCAAGGCATTACCACACAAGAATATTATGCTCTTTATCCGCATGATGACGCCATTATCGGTCAAATTGAAGATGTCATTTTAGCCAAGACACTAGAAGAGCGCAAACAAAAACTCCTCAATGCTGACTTTGTCGTCTTTGCTCCCGGCGGTGTGGGTACGTTGGATGAATTAGCTTATGACTGTGTTGCCATGCAAGATGGATTTTTACCGGTAAAACCCTTTATTTTGTTTAATATTGATGGCTATTTCCACCATTTGGTAGAATACCTTAAGTCCATCTCTCTGAAAGGCTTTGCCGATCCGATGCCGTTCATTATTGTTGATAATAGTGAAGAACTGAGTGTTGTCTTCCGTCTTTTGAAGTTGCGTTATCAAAAAGGCAAAACCACGGCAGAGGTATATTCTTCAACCCGTCAGTTGATTTATGAATTGCCTTATTTCTTAAAAAAGAAAACCGATAGCTCAGTTCACGTTGAAGATATCATTGCCAATATGAATCAAATAATTCATCACGGCACCAATGATGAAAGACAAGAGCTTGCCAATGAGATAGAAACCGCTTATCTGGAAAAAGAAATTGAGCGTATGTATGACCGCTTAGCCAAAACCGGTCGTGATACCTCCATTGTTAGTGATAAGCTGACCAATTTGAAAAAGCGCAAAAAAGCCAACAAACAATCCAAATAAAAGAAAGCCCCAATCGGGGTTTTCTTTTGTGTTATTTATTTTTCAAAATTTGTTTAGCTTCTTGATTAGCCTTATCCATAATTTCAGCCGAAAGGCGGAGTTTTTCTCGCTCTTTATCGCTTAAATTCGGAACAACGGCACCATATACACCTCTGCGGCTGACAACACTTGGCAAAGACAAGCAAACATCTTTCACGCCTTCAACATTTTTGTGTAAAGAAGAGACGGTTAGAGTTCGTTTTTCATCTTTAATAATAGCCTCGCAAATTTTTACCAAAGAGCTGGCAATACCATAATATGTGGCACGTTTCCCGTGATAAATTTTGAAACCGGCCTCAATCACGTCTTGAGACATTTTTTGTTTAAGCTCATCAGTTAACTTTATTCCGGTTTCTTTAGCATAATTGTCAATGCTGGAACCTCCGATAGTCGCTGTTGACCAAGAAACCAAAGACGAGCTTCCATGTTCCCCCATAACATAAGCATGAATAGAGTGCGGAGAAATATTGAAATAATCACTCAACATGGCTCTGAACCGAGCGGTATCCAATACGGTACCGGAGCCGATAACGCGCGTTGATGGGAATTTAGAAATATCCAAAACCACTTTGGTAATCACATCAACCGGATTGGTTGCAATAACAATTATGCAATTAGGTGTGTTACGAATAATTTTCGGGACAATATCGCACATAATTTTAGTGTTGCTTTCCAACAACTCCAAACGATTGTCCGAGAGAGCTTTCTGGCAATCAACCGTAATAATCACAATATTTGCGCCATCCAAATCTTCATAATCGCCGCAATAAACATTGCTATCCGAGGTCATTGCCGCGGCATGAATCACGTCTAAGGCTTCGGCATTAGCTTTGTCGGTATTAATATCTACCAACACGATTTCTCTTGCCAAACCTTTAATTGCCAAAGTATAGGCGGTAGTGCTGCCGACAAATCCGGCGCCGATAATTCCGACTTTCATAGACCATCTCCTCAATCGTTAAAGATGCCATTATTTAATACTATTTTTATAAAATTTGCAATTTTTTATCATATTTTAATTTTTTAGGCGCAAACTATCTGCAATTTAGAATCACACACCGAGATGAAAATGCCGCAAAACACATTGCATCGTCAGCTAAACCGAAACCTTAATTTGTATTTATCACAGGGTTTTTTGAGTTGGTTTATTATCTCTTGGCCGATAGAGATACTCTATTTTGCGCAAATCTTAGAAAGCTATACTTTAGCAATGAGCTTGTTTGCTCTGCAAAATTTATGCTTGGTCTTTTTTGAGTTGCCGCTGAATTGGTTGGCCGATAAATACGGACGCAAAAATCTCTGCATCTTAGGGGCCTTGTCGCTTTTTTTGGGGTATTTGTGTTATAGCTTTGCAGGTGGATATTTTCTGTTGTTTTTGGGGGCAATTTTTTGTGGGATAAGCCGCTCTCTCCATGTTAATACTGACGCACTTATTCATAGTAGCTTGCAATATATGAACCGCCTGCAAGAATATGAATATATCCGAGCCAAATGCCAAAAGATTATGCAAATAGGGTTGGGAATAGCCGCGCTTGTAAGCATTTGTGCGGTTATGTATTCTTTGCGGTTGGCAGTACAAATTACGCTTATTCCTTTAGCTTTATCTTTTGTTTTATCACTGTTTTTAATCGAAGCCCCGTTTCCTCAGCCGCGGAACGATAATTTCTTCATTCACCTCAAAATGGTGCTCAAATACATACAAGGTAATCGTCGCTTAAGCGGCTTGGCCTTAGGGGAATCTTTGCGCTATGGGCTAAATGAAGCAGCTTTTGACTTTAATGCAGCCTTTTTCAAACAATTTGTTCCGGTTTGGAGCTTGGGTATCTTCAGAGCTTTAGGCTTGGTTCTTGAACATATCGGGAGCAGATTGTCTTCTATGTTTTCTGCACAATGGGGAATTTCCAAAACCACGATACGAGGAGCCTTTGCCGATAGTATTATTAATATCGTTGCGGTTTTGATGTCTAGTTTCTGGAGCTTATTCGTGCGTTTAGGCGCCCCATTTTGCAGTGGAGTGCGAGAACCTTTGCAAAATGCACTCATCAAAGAAGAAAGCCCGGACAGAACCCATGAGATTATCATTTCATTAATGTCATTGGGTAAAAGCTTAATTTATGCCCTATGCGCTCTCTTTATCGGTGTCGTAGCAGATTTAAGCAATCCTTATTGGGCATTGCTGAGTGCCTATGTTTTGTGCTTGTTGTCAAATTGGTTATACCAAGAAAGCCTCAAGGAAGAATAATTTCGCTTAAATAAATTTTTTATTTGTGTTATACTCTGAGAGTTTTTGATAACCTCGGTAGGAAAATTTTTTATGCAAACCTCAGTAGCTCGTTTTCTTTGGCACTATGCACGCCGCCTTAAAGGCCTATGTATCTTAATGGTTTTAGTGATGTTTGGAGCACAGTTTTTCAGTCGCAGCACCAACTGGGCCAGTGCGCAAATGATAGAGCTTATCTCTCAAGGTTCAGCCGATAATGAGACTTTGCAAAAAATTATTCACTATCTGGTCTTGATTTTGCTGTGTTTGCTAATGCAAAGTTTGCTGATTATATCCACCCGCATGCTGGATATGAAATTTCTGCCTTATTACATAGGTAAAATGTCCAAAGATTTATTTACTTGGGCGCACAAGCACTCAACCGCCTTTTTTGCCGAAGAAATGGCTGGCAATGTCTCCGGCAAAATCAAAACCATCCTCAATAACAGCGAAACGCTCTACTACCATATTATGCAAGGCTTTTTGTTTCCGGTAGGCAGTTTTCTGACAGCTTTTTTCTTTATCGGACAAATCAGATTGTCTTTAGCCCTGTGGTTTAGCCTGTTGTGTGTTATTTTAGCTTTTGTACAAATCAGAATTCGCAAAGGCATCGGTTCTCTTTCATCCCGCAAAGCAAAACTCATGTCTGAATCGAATGGTATTTTGGTTGATAGTATTACCAATTCGGATTTGGTCAAAAACTGTGCCAATTTTAATTATGAACGTCGCACCTATTATGATTCGGTAAGAAAAGCCCTCAAAGCCGTCCGCAAAGAGGTCAAACGCAGTGCTTGGGTTGATACTTTCTCCCGAATGATTAATGATACCATGACCATCAGCTTTTATCTCCTGACGTTTTATTATTGGTATTATCAGAACTTGAGCGTCGGAGATGTTGTTTTAATCTTGTCGCTTATTTCTTCTATGACACAATCCATGATGCACATGGGCTTTTTCTGTACGAATTATGTAATGTTTACGGGCGGTATTCAAGACGGGCTTGATTTGCTCAATAAACCTTGTGATATTGAAGATGCCAAAAATGCCGCGCCTTTGACTGTTACCGAGGGAAAAATTACTTTTGATAAAGTTGACTACCACTATAAAAATGCCTCAGCCTTGTTTAACGACTTTAACTTGACCATCGAACCAAAAGAAAAAATAGGCCTTGTTGGGCGTTCGGGTTCAGGTAAATCCACATTGATAAAATTAATTTCGCGTTATTATGATGTCCAAGGAGGCTCAATCGCGATTGATTCTCAAGATATCAGAACTGTAACACAAAACTCTCTACGGCAAAACATTGCTCTCATACCGCAAGACCCGAGCTTGTTTAACCGCACGATTATGGAAAATATTCGCTATGGCAATATTCATGCCTCAGATGAAGAAGTGATAGAAGCCGCCAAAAAAGCCTATATTCATGACTATATCATGACCTTGCCTGATGGCTATAACAGCAAAGTCGGTGAAAGAGGTGTTATGCTCTCAGGTGGTGAGCGCCAACGCATTGCCATTGCAAGAGCCATACTTAAAAATGCGCCGATTCTCATTTTAGATGAAGCCACATCGGCCTTAGACAGTGAGAGCGAAAACTATATCCAAACCGCCCTCAAAGAGCTCATGAAGGACAAAACGGTAATCGCTATTGCCCACCGTCTATCCACGCTCAAAGAGATGAACAAATTAGTTGTGATGGAAAAAGGCGCAATCAAAGAAATCGGCACTCATGCAGCCCTAATGCGTAAAAAAGGTGCCTATTACCAATTTTATCAAATGCAGTCTTCCGGCTTTTTGCAAATCGAAGAAGATGAGACTAACGCTTAAATTGAATATATTTGTTGAGCTGTAAGGTATCAATAATTTCCATTACGGCAGCAAATTGTTCAAAAGAGCGGTCAATCATTTGGCGATTGGTAGTCCTTTGAAAGATTGATGAAATCTCAAACATATTTTGCTTGGTTTCAATGCTTATGAGCAATTTGTTATCAAAAAAGCCAAATTGAATAGTTTTTCCCAGAAATGCCTTTTGAGCTTGTAAAATTCTTTCCATGAAAGCGGTGGTTAGCAAATATCTGGCCTCCACTTGATTGTCGCCAAATACCTCAAATTGTTTTTCAAACACCGGATCTTCGAGTTTAATACGTTCGCCGCGTCCGACTTTTTTGAAAATATTAAAGATCCCGCTGTCTTTTACCACTACGGTTTGTCCCTCAAATTTTTTATTCAGTTCGAGTAAAATCACCACGCCCTTAAACACGGTAACATTGGTCGATCCGTTTTTTGTACGAACTTTTTTATAAAGTGTTTCTTCTGCAATTGTGGTCTTTGTGTGATTATAAACGCCGCAGAAAAAATCATCACCCATTGATGAATCAAATAGAGGGAAAACTTTAGATTTTAGCAAAACATCGGAAGGAATTTCCAAACAGTTAGCATAAGTAAAATCCCCCCAAAATCCGGCAAATTCTTCCATTACGTCATTTTTAATATCAACAATAAAATTGGTAATCGGAGATCTGCAGTAAAAATAAGTAAAAGCAACATAAAGAAACAAGCCATAAGTAGTGAATTTTAGGCAAGTTTCGCTCTCTTTCACCATATCTCCCCAGAAAGCCATCCAGCATCCCAGCATCAAAAGTGGAATAAAAAACGCGGCCAAGAGCATACGATTAATAAAAATATTGAGTTGTTTTTGGCGTTCAACTTCCATTTCCGCAAATTTGCCTAATAGCTTGCGGTTATAAAAATCATCAAATTCGGCTTTAGTCTTGAGCATTATTTAAAGTAATCCGCGCTGTTAATCGGCTTTTTCTCATTTTTAGAAGCTTCAAAATAGGGCATATCAGCTTTAATTCCGAGCATTTTAGCCATCACACTGCTGGGGAAAATTTCGGTAGCATTTACCAAATCATTAACAGCCGAGTTATAAAAACGTCTGGCGGCAGCAATGTGTTCTTCCACGCTTTGCAAAGATTGCATCGTCTCAAGCATGGCTTGGTTAGACTTCATGTCGGGATAATTTTCCAAAGAGATGTTAAATTCTTTGAGCTTTGCTTCTAATAAAGACTCATTTTCAATTTTTGCTTTCGGGTCAGCTCGAAAAGATGAACTCATGGCATTTGTTCTTAATTTTGTGATTTCAGCCATAAGATTTTTTTCATGTTCCATATATTTTGCTGCCATATTCATCATATTGGGAATAAGGTCATAACGTTTTTTGAGCTGAACATCAATGCCCGACATCGCCTCGTTCACTTTATTTTTTTTCAAGATAACGCCGGCGTATAAGACATACAAAATCAAGGCTACAACGCCTAACACAACCCAACCGAAAACAGACATAATTTTACTCCTATAGAAATTTACGAATAACCTTATGTTGGCGTAAAAACATTAAATTTTATTAAAGAGTTAGCAATATTTTCATTTTTTTTAGCTAAATTTGTATTAAGGAGAACAAAATGTTAAATTGGATATGGTGTGGCTTTTTCATTGCGGCCTTTTTAGCTGCTATTGCGCAAAGTTTGTTTTTGGGTAATAGCGAAATTTGGAGCGAGTTGATTGGTTCAACCTTTTCTTCCGCCAAAACGGCTTTTCAAATTTGCCTAAATTTAACCGGCATGCTATGCTTGTGGTTAGGCTTCTTAAAAATTGCCGAAAAATCAGGAATAACAAACCTTTTAGCTGCTTTTCTCAAGCCTCTGTTTCAAAAAATTATGCCAGACGTCCCCGCGAACCATCCGGCTCTTGGCTCAATCGTTATGAATATTGCTGCCAATGTTTTAGGGTTGGATAATGCTGCTACTCCAATGGGGCTAAAAGCCATGGAGCAATTACAAACGCTCAATCCTCATAAAGACCAAGCCTCTTCGGCGCAAATCATGTTTATGGTGATTAATGCCTCCGCCGTCACCCTTATTCCGATAACGATTTTGATGTATCGCTCAGAGTTAGGCTCTCTTAATCCCTCAGCGGTTTTTGTTCCTATTCTTTTGGCAACATCGGTCTCCAGCTTGGTTGGCTTTTTAGCAGTTGCTTGGGTACAAAAATTGCCGATTTTCAATCGTGTCGTCTTGAGCTATTTAGGGGGATTTTTAGCCCTCATAGGTGTCCTTGCCTGGTATTTCTTGTCGCTTTCTCCTGAAGATAGGCTGACAGCCTCCGCCCAAGGTGGTAATTTTATTCTGTTTTTGATCATAATTGTTTTTATTGCAGCCGGTTTGGTCAAAAAATTAAATGTTTATGAGGAATTCATTCTTGGTGCTAAAGAAGGCTTTGATATTGCCATCCGCATTATTCCTTACTTGGTAGCAATGTTGGTAGCCATTGCTGTCTTCCGCACATCGGGCTGTTTGGATTATATTGTTCAAGCCTTTGCTTGGCTGTTTTCATCTCTTGGACTTAATACGGATTTTGTTGCCGCCTTGCCAACCGCCGTGATGAAGCCATTATCAGGTAGCGGTGCCAGAGCCATGATGATAGAAACCATGCAAACTTATGGCGCAGATAGTTTTCCGGCATTTGTATCTTGCGTCATCCAAGGCTCCACCGAAACCACGTTTTATGTCTTAGCGGTTTATTTCGGAGTGGTTAAAATCACCAAAGTCGGAGCCGCACTTCCTTGCGCGCTTTTGGCGGATTTGGCAGGAATTGTTGCCGCAATTTCTTTGTCTTATGTCTTTTATTAAAAGAAAAGCTCCCTTAAGGGAGCTCTTCTTTTTTTAAGCGGCTTTCTTTGACTTAAATTGAGCATTGTACAAAGCTTTATACGCACCGTTTTCAATGTTTAACAATTGCTCGTGCGTTCCTTGTTCCACAATTTCACCGTCATTAATAACCACAATTGTATCGGCATTTTGTACGGTTGACAAGCGGTGAGCAATCACAAATACGGTTCTGTCTTGCATCAAATTATCAATAGCTTTTTGAACGACGGCTTCGGCTTTATTATCCAAAGCAGATGTTGCCTCATCCAAAATAACCACCGGTGCATTTTTAATAAAAGCTCTGGCAATGGCTAAGCGTTGGCGTTGGCCACCTGATAGCAAAGAACCTCTTTCACCGATTTTGGTATCAAGTCCGTCTTTGAGTTCAGAAATAAATTCATCCAAACAAGCCATCTTAATTGCTTGGTTAATTTCTTCTTCCGTAGCATCTTCTTTACCTAACAAAATATTGTCACGAATTGTGCCTGAAAAGAGGAAATTGTCTTGGAACACCACGGCAATATTATCGCGCAGGCTTTTCAATGAAAAATCTCTGATATCTGTTCCATCAATGGTGATTGAGCCGTTTTTAACGTCATAAAAACGAGGAATAAGGTTAACAATAGTTGTCTTACCGCCGCCCGAATTTCCGACCAAGGCGATAGTGGAACCGGCCTTAACGTTAAGATTAATATCTTTTAATACCGGAATTCCTTCATTATATTCAAAATCAACATGATTAAATTGAATAGACTTGTGTACGCCGTTTAATTTTTTTGCATCAGCTTTATTGGTAATGGTCGGTTCTGTTTCCAAAATTTCAACCACACGCTCGATTGCCAAAAAAGAAACCTGCATGGCGTTATAGTTTTTACCGATACTTTTAATCGGCGTATAGAGCATAATCAAAGCCGTGATGAAAGAAACGAAATTACCGCTGGTAATAGTTCCGTTTACAATCAAATAGCTACCATAGCCGATGACCGCACCGATACCAATCGAAACGATGATATGCAGAGCCGGTGTCATCCAAGCGGTTTTTTGCACCATTTTAATCATGAGCTTAAACAGATTGCGGAGAGTGTCATCATAGGTTTTATAAATCTTGCTCTGTAAATTATAGGAGGCAATAGTTTTGTTGCCTGAATATGTTTCTGTGTAATTGGAAATAATTTTAGCTCCTTCTGCAACACTTCCCATAACCACGCGTTTAATTCTTCTTCTAACCGACGATAAGGGAAGTAAAGCGCAACCCAAAATCAAAACAGCGATAATCGCCAACTGCCAAGAGTTATAAATCAACACGCATACCAAAGAAACCGAAGAAAAGAAGCGAGAAACGAAAACCTTCAAATTCTCTAATAATCCCGAACAAGCAATATCACAGTCGGTATTAAATCTTTGTACAATAAAACCGGAATTATGCTGATCAAAATAAGCAGTTTGCATGTGCAAGAGTTTTTTATAAAGAGCGCGCTTCAAATCTTGGTTTATTTTGGTTCCAACCCAAGTATTGAGATATGTTGCGGCATAGTTCAGAAAACCTTGCACCGATGTAAATGCGATAATCAAAATCGGGATATAAGCTGGAGAAGAGCTGGATTTGTCAACCAAAACCACATCCATATAAGGTTTTAACGACAAGGCTACTACCGAGTCCAAAGCCCCGATAGGAATACAAATTAAAATAGCTAAAATAGCCCTAAATAAATAAGGTTTAACGAAAGGCCACATTTTTTTGTAGTGCTCTGTAAATTCAAGCTTTTTGGGCTCTTCATTAATTTGAATTTTATCTTCAATCATCGTTTTTCCTTAAAAATACAAAAGATAAGGTATAATAAAAAATTTTATGCTTAATGCAAGCTATAAGTGGATAATCCCTAAGAACTGCAGAGCAGCCACAATAAAACCGATTTGCATAATTAAAACAAAAGCAAATTCAGCCTGATAGCTTTTCTTTTTGTTTTTGTGGTGTAAGGTTTTTTGAGCGAGCAAAGCGCCACTCCAACCGCCGAGCATTTCCAATGCGTGTAAGTTTCTTTCCGGAATGCGCCACTCACCGCGAACAGCTGCACGTTTATCAACAAAGTAAGCCAAATAAGTAACGGGATTGATAACCACAAATTGATAAACCAAAAACAACAGAAGCGTTTTGGGAGCAAAAGGTGTTACCCTAAAATAGTGTGTTTCAATATAATAAGCACCCAAGATAACGATTCCGGCATGGAGAAGATAGAAGCTGTTTTTTTGCAAAGGGCGGATAAGAAGTAACAATCCGATTAAAATAGCGCTTGCGGTAATAACCATAAATTTTCTCTGATAAATTAACAATACGTCAGGCATAATAACGGAATAATAAAAAAAAGCAACCACCTATCAAATAGTGAATAACTAAAAAAAGATAATGAGATTTAAAAAAATGCCTTTATATTAAGGTTAACAAAAGGTAAAAATTTGAAGGATAAAAGATGAAAAAACTTCTGACAGCATCTGCATATATCTTATTGGCAGCCTGTACGGTGGTCAGTCATCAGGCTATGGAAGAAAACGAACAATACGTGGTTGATACGCCTTATGCGCAACCTCAACCTCTGACAGAAGAGAATACCTCGGCAGAGGCATATATTTTGGTAGCCAACCGCACGGTTAATAAGTTGTTGGATGAAACTTCCGAATATTATGACAAATTACCTCGTCCGAAAATTTATGTAATGTCGCCGGAAAAACAAGATGAAAATACGCCTGACGGTATTTATCAAGCTCGTCTCGAAACCATAAATGTTCTGGAAGGCTCTAAAACTTATACTGTTGTTAACAATTTAAATGATGCTGATTACTATCTCAAAATTTCTGCCAAACCCATAGCTCTGCAAGGGAGCACAATGCCGGCTATCTCGTATCATTTAGCACTTTATTCTGCAGATAATACGCCTCTTAAAGATTGGTCGCAGGTAATTAAACAAGTTCAAAATGATGATAAAAGCTGGTGGTAAAGTTGCGATTCTTAACTGCTTTAGTGGTTGCCTTATTGGGCGTGCCTTTAGCCCAAGCTGCAGATAATGATGTTTCCTTAGACACATCGTCTTTGGATAGTGATGTTATCTCTGTTTACGGCACGGATTGTGAAAAAATCAAAGCCGGAGAGGCTAGATCAACTGTGCGTGTTCGAGTAACGGACAAAGCAAGTTATTTGGCTGTTAGCTCTTTGCCTGATTTAAAGAATGCTCATGTTGAATTGAATGACCATGATTTTAATGTTATGGTCTATAATTTGGTAGATAACAGCATTGAAGACATGGCAATTCGTACCACCAAGCAAACTCCGGATGAAATTTGTGTTGAGGTTACGGGTTACATTTCAGGCAAAAACATTTTTGCCGCCATTGATGAGGCCTTAAATCGCCAAAAAAATGCATCTGAGCCCGAAGAAGAAATAAATGAAACTCAGCAAGATATTGAGCCAGTAGAGGAGCAAAAAACTGTTGCTCAAGAAACACAACCATCAGAAGTGGATGTTTCGCAAAAACAAGCTCTCTATGCACCGGAAACGCAACCGGACGAAGTTCAACAAGAAATTCCGCAAACGATTGAAGAACCTTCTTCATCGCAAGAGGATGATTATTTAGCGGCCAAAGCGGCTAGCAAAGGGCTGATTTTTATTTCGCCGACAGAGTTTTTCAATAACACTTCCTCAGCCAAATATTCAGAAATTCTGCGTGAGATGTTTGTCAAAAGCGAGTACTTTTATATTACCGATAAAAAAGAATTGGCGGATTTTGTGATAACGCCGAAAGTTTTGCGTGCCAAGGTTGACCCGATAAATGCCGAAACCAACCGCTTGCAAATGGTTATTTCACTTGAAAGTTATAATCCCGCCACGGAAGAAACCAATACCGAACACCAAAATCGCTTTGTCTTGTTTAATTCAAGCGAAGATGAGCAAGAAGTCGCCTCTAAATTAATGAAACAGCTTTTTGCCAAAGCGGCAGATAAAATCATTACCGAGTTAGAGATTAAACAACGCAAAAAGAATAATGACGCCGGATTACCGCCGATTATAACGCCGGTGTCGAACTCTCCAGCAAAGACGGGTGCTCTTTAATTGAGCGAACCACATAGCATAAGTTGTTGAATCTGGGGAGTGATTTTGCCGCACAATAAGCGGTAATTTGCATTTCAAGTTTGTTACGTAAAACTTCCTTGTCTCCGGCCTCGTCCCCCACAAAGACGACAATTTCCAAATCTGTGAAGCCGCGGTCGGTATATAGATTAAAATCAAGGCTCAAAACCACATCTTTAATCATATTGATTAAAGTTTTTTGCAAAGTTTTGAAATGCTCAAGCGCGTTCAAATATTTGAAGACATTAATAAATTCCTGCAGAGCTTTTTTCCTGTCAAAATTTGCATCGCAAACGGCGATTCTTTCCAAATAATCCAAATTGCCGACGATGGCTGCATATTTAATCATCTGCGCAAAAAAGATATTAATAAAACTTTTTGTGGCGTCAAATTTAGGTTTGAGCAAAACACCGGCCATATCTGTAAGCCCAAGATTGATAAGGTTGGAGATAAATAAAGCCTCCATAGCCGGCGACATATCACCGCCCAAGTCCCAAATTTTGTAGGCGAGGGCCTTGGCTTTTTGTTGTTCTCCGCGCATAATCTGCTCTTGCATGAGCAAAATCAAGCCGTTTATGTCATTAGGACTTTCTTTAGTCAAGTGATAAAGCTGCTTTTCTAGGTGCAAAATTTCATCTTGTTGCGCATAGTTTAATTTTACCAATAACTTATAAATAGTCGGAAAACTCGTAATCGGCAGTTCTCCTACCTGAGCTTGAATTGGTTGTGTTAATTGGTTTTGTTCATCACTCATCTTAATAATCCTTTTAGCTTGAATAAGAATAAGTCAAAAAGGTTAAAATTTATTTTTATTTTTCCAAAATAAAGGTGCACGGTCCGTCGTTGACCAAAGACACCAACATCTCCGCCTGAAAAATTCCGGTTTCGACTTTAAGGTTGTAGCTTTTCAGCTGCTGCACAAAATATTCATATAAGGGTTTGGCTTCTTCCGGTCGTGCGGCAGTTTCAAATCCGGGGCGATTCCCACGCGATGTATCTCCGGCTAAAGTGAATTGCGAAATGGCTAAGACTTCACCGTCGACATCTTGGATAGAGAGGTTCATTTTTCCGTCATCGTCTTCAAAAATACGCAAATTAGCAACTTTTTTAGCCAAATAATCGGCTTGTTGCGGGGTGTCACCTTTTTGCACGCCGATAAACAGCAAAAATCCCTTAGCGATTTTGCCGACAATTTTTTTATCCACTTTCACAGATGCCGAAGTTACTCTTTGTACCAGAACTTTCATTGTTATACATACCAAGTTATTATTTAGTTTCTACATGATATTGCAATAATCTTTAAGATAAATTAAAATTCGCGCAATTAATAAAATTTATGGACTAAGCCGATGCAAAAAATACTACTGATTTTAATCATGATGAGTTTGAGTGGGTGCGCCTCTTTTGGCAGAGGAGTAGCCGAAGCCTTGTTAAACGACCAAAAGGAAGACACTCGCCAGTGTGAAATTCAAGGTACGCCCTTACCCGGAATTAACGATATGTTTAAGCAAAACAAAGTTGTTAAGGTTATGATGGTTCACGGGGTTGGCACGCATACGCCGGGCTATGCTACCCGTATTAGAGAGAATTTGGCTAAGAGTATGGGGCTAAATGTTTTCTCACGTCGTGATAAAAATATCGTCTTGATTGATCCTGATGATAAAAAGACCGAGATTGGTAATTTGCGCGTGACCCGCATGCAAAATGAAACCGGCACCAAAGATTTGATTTTTTATGAATTGAGTTGGTCAATTAACACATCAACCCAAAAACGTATTTTAGATTATGATACTTCTGGGCTTTATGAGCATAAGAGAGCCGCATTTAACCATACCATGAAAAAGTTTTTGGATGATGTTATTCCTGACCCCGAGATTTATGTCACCGATAAAAATAACCATATCTTAAATGCAACTAAGCAATCCACCTGTTGGATGTTAAGTCGTTCTTGGGAACAGCTTGAACCAAACAAAAAGCAGATTTGTACCGTTTCTTCCTATAACCAAATCAAAGATTTAACGCGAGATAATATCATTTTCATTACCCATAGTTTGGGCAGTAAAATCTTAATGGATAGCTTAACTGACATTGTTAACACGGTTGCCGCTCTTGATGAGCAAGAACAAATCAAACAACGTGCCGATGTCCGGTTGATTTTGGAAGAACTGCAAAACAAAGAAATGACGGTATTTATGCTGGCAAACCAATTACCTCTGTTACAAATTGCCGGTCCGCAACCTCAAGTAACCGGACAAATTCCGTCTTATTGCAGCAAGAAAGGCAAAAACTATAAAAGCCGTGTCTTTAAGCGCATAAATATTGTGGCGTTTTCTGACCCGAATGATTTGTTGAGCTATGGTCTGCCGCAAGAATTTGTTGATAATTACATTGATTCCAGAATGTGTCCCGAAGTCACGAATGTTAATATCAACATTGCTGAAGAAATATCGGTCTTTGGAGCCGGTGTGGTCAATCCGGTTACGGCCCATACCGAATATGACAATGACGACCGAGTGATAGAAATGATTGCCAATGGCACACAAAACCTCAAAGATAATGAAATCTTATCGCAAAGGTGCCGTTTTACCTATTTTAAGTAGCAAGTTAAGGGCAACTTTGGTTGCCCTTAATCATTTTGTGATTCTTTATTTGTTCGGGTTGATTTTTAAGGATGAAACGCTTAAATTTATAAAAGCGAAGAAAGGAACAAAACATGCCTCAACTGCAAGATAATTTACCCGAATTAAGAGATATTCATTTGCCCGATGGCGTTTCGGCTTTTCCTCTGGCCTATGGCTGGTGGGTGATTGGGCTCAGTATCATTGGGGCGATTGTGCTCATCAAAGTTATCTTGTATTTGCGCCGCAAAAGCAAAAAACGCTACGCTCGAAAATTAATTGAAGCCATAGCCGAGGCTAACCCCGTCTTGGCCGCCAAACAAGCATCCGAAATTCTGCGCCGAATTTGTGTCCTGAAATATCCTAAAGCGGCCACTCTCTATGGACAAGATTGGCTTGATTTTTTGCACCTCCATTGCCGCCAAAAATTAAATGAAGCAGAAGCAGGCTTGTTGTTAAATGCCCCTTATATGAATGAGAATGCCAAGGGCTATGGCACAAAAGAGATAAAAGAAATCAAACAATTTTGCATTTCATGGATAGGAGAAAATCTATGATACATATTGCCTATCCCTTAATGTTTTTGTTGCTCTTGCTGCCTTTTGTCGTACGCTATTTATTTTCTCCCCTAAAAGGAATGCATGGCGACGCTCTGCACGTTCCTTTTTTGAAAGATTTAGCCAATATTAATCTGAAGTCGGGAAGCGTTTGGGGGCAAGTCAATGTAAGCGATTCTTCAAAACTCTCGCTTCATTTTTGGGAGTTGTTTGCCGTCTTTGCTTTATTGGTTTGTGCCATGTCTCGCCCGCAATGGGTCGGAGAGCCGATTCGTATCCATAGCCAAAGCCGAGATGTCTTGCTGGTGATGGATATTTCAAATTCTATGGAAGAACCTGATTTTGTGATAAATCGTCGTCCGGTAAGTAGGCTGAATGCCGTTAAAAAAGTTGCCGGCGAATTTATCGACCGCCGTGCCGATGACAGAATAGGGCTGATATTGTTTGGCACAAGGGCTTATCTGCAATCCCCGATTACTTATGATAAAGCCGCTGTTAAGCAAATTCTCTATTCCATGCAGGCAGGAATGGCCGGAAATTCCACGGCTATAGGTGATGCTCTGGGCTTGGCACTCAAAAGCCTGAAAGATAGTCCCAATGCGCAAGATAAAGTCATCATTCTTTTGACCGATGGCGAGAATAACGACGGTGCAATAACTTTGCCTCAAGCTATCAAATTAGCCAAAGAAGCCGGAGTAAAAATTTACACAATCGGCGTTGGGGGAGATAGAAGAGACTTTTCCTCTTTCTTTGGACTAAGATTGGGTGGCGAGGTAGATGAAGCCGGCCTTAAACAAATTGCTGATGACACTTCAGGCACTTATTTCCGTGCCCGCGATACCGAGAGCTTGCAGCAAGTTTATGCCGCCATTGATGAGCTTGAACCCACCCAAAATGAAGATAACTTTGTTCAAGAGACCAAAGAATATTACTATATTCCGTTGTTAGCGGCGTTAGTTTTGGGAATGCTTTTGGTATGGCAAATCAGAAAGGGAAGATAAAAAATGTCAGAATTTATAACCGAATTTCATTTTATTCGCCCTTTAGTTTTGGTATTGTTGGTTATTCCGCTTCTCTTTTCGTGGAAGCAGTTTCAAGGCTTAGCAAGAGTTTCCTCCTGGGCTAATGTCTGCGATAAAAATTTGCTTGATTTTTTGTTGGTAAAGGGCAGTTCCACACAAAGAAAATTTATCTTGTGGTTGGGAATGTTGGGATTTGTTTTAGGAATTATTGCCGCCGCCGGCCCGACCTGGAAGAAACAAGAAATCCCTAATATGACGCCTGAAAATCCGGTAATGATTGCGCTCAACCTCTCAACCGACATGGCCGAAAAAGACTTAACTCCAAGCCGCCTCACGCGTGCCAAGTTTGAGATTTCAGACTTTTTGAAGATGATACCCGCCACGCAAAGCGGTTTGATAGTTTATAGTGATGAGCCGTACTTAATCAGCCCTCTGACCGAAGACACCCGTTTGTTAAACAACCTTTTGCCAAGGCTTGATTTTAGCCTTATGCCTTCAAACGGCGATCGCCCCGACCGTGCTATAGATTTAGCGGTGGAGAAATTTAAAAATGCCGGATATGCCAAAGGCAATATCGTCATTTTTAGTTCGGATATCGGCGAGAGATTAGACTTTGCACTAAGAGCAGCTGAAAGAGCTAAAACATCAGGTTTTAGGGTCAATGTTGTAGCCATGCAAAAAGGAGATTCCGAAAGACTAAAAATGTTGGCTAAAAGCGGCGGTGGTGAGTATATTCGCACTTCCTCAAACGATGCCGATATTCAAACTCTGGCCAATGTGATAAATGCCGAAGCCTCCGAGCAGTTAAAACAAAGTGAAAATATGCGCCTTTCTTGGCTTGATTATGGCTATTATTTAACACTGTTGCCGCTATTGTTCTGTTTGTATTTTTTCCGTCGCGGAATTTTAATCATTACCCTAATGGTTATGATGATGCCAACCGCGCAAGCCGGATTTTTGACCAATAATAATCAAGATGCCCTAAAAGCCTTCAATGCCGGACAATATGAAAAAGCCGCTCAAACTTTTGAGGATAAGAATTGGCAAGCCTCCAGCTATTATCGTCAAGGAGATTACAAAAAAGCTTTTGAGTTGTTTTCATCTTCGCAAGATGCTGAAGCGCTTTATAATCAGGGCAACGCCTTGGCCAAAAGCGGTAAGTTAGATGAAGCCATTAAAAAATATGAGGAAGTTCTAAAGACCACTCCCAATCATGAAGACGCCAAATTTAATTTGGAGTATTTGAAGCAACAAAAACAGCAACAACAGCAACAGTCTTCATCTTCACAAAATCAGCAAGATAATAAAGACCAGCAAGAAAACCAAGATTCTTCATCTTCAAATCAACAAAACAAGTCGCAATCAGAGAGCAATGAACAGCAATCCTCTCAGAGCGCTCAGGATTCTCAGCAAAATCCAGAGGATAAGAACCAAGCACAAAATTCCTCTAAGCAAGAAAACACACAACAAAAAGAACAATCCTCTCAAAGCAAACAAGAAGAAAAAGAGGATAAATCCACCCCGTCTCAAGCTGTTGATGAGCAAGAAAATAAAGCCCCACTTGATAAAGAGAATAAAGAAGCCAAAAAAGACGCTTCACCAATTCCTCAAGCATTGCAAGAAGGGGACGAAAATACTAAATATAATGAAGAAGTTCAGGCTCGCGAGCAACAATATCGTGAAATTCCCGAGGATCCGGGAGGGTTGTTGCGGGCGTTTATTTATCAAGAATATCGTAAAAATCGTTATAATCGAGGTCGCTGATGAAAAAGTTAGGTAATTATTTGTTTTTAAGTCTTGTCGCCTCTGTGATTTTAGCAGGGACAGCTTGGGCGCAAACTTTTAATGCTACCGTCAATCGCACCGATGTCCCGCAAGGCGAAACTTTTGTCTTGACGTTGGAACTCATTGATGGAGACGATAAAGGCAATCCTGATTTAAGTGTTTTGGATAAGGATTTTATTGTTTATTCGGTCGGTACGGCGTTTAACTATAAGTACATCAACGGTGTTTCTTCCAAGTCGCGTCAATGGCAGATTGCGCTTATGCCTAAAAACTCAGGCTCAATAGAAATTCCGTCAATTCAGATGGATAACCTCGCCACACAACCGATAACCTTAAATGTTATTCCGGCCAATCAAGCCTTGTCTGCAGGGCAAAACAACCCCAATCAACCGGCTCAAAACGCCAATCGTCCAAAGTTTGATATGGTTGCCAAAGTTGAAAACACCAATCCTTATGTTCAGCAACAAATTGACTACACCATCACCATTTATGACACAGGAGGTCTTCAAGGAGATGCCCCGCAGTTTATTGACGACGGGAACAATGATTGGATAATCAAGAGCTTAGGCTCACCTACAATCGGCTCAAAAATTGTCAATGGCCGCAGCCTAAGAGAAATCACTTTCCGCTATGCTTTGTTTCCGCAAAAAAGCGGTACATTAAAAACGCCGGAAGTCCGCTTTCAAGGCTATTATCTGACGCGTTCGCGTGGGTTTAATGACCCGTTTGATGACTTATTTGGCGGAAATTTGGGCGGCATTGGCTTTGCCGATATGTTTGCCACCCGCAATCCGGTTTTGTTAACCGCGGCTCCGCAAAGCATTAAAGTTCGCCCAATCCCGAGTGAAAACGGAAGCAATTGGTGGCTGCCTGCCAAACAAGTAGCCTTAATGGCGGAATGGGAACCGCGCCAACCCCAATTTAAGGTAGGGGAGGCAGTCAGCCGCACCATATATCTTAAAGCCGTAGGTATTGCCGAAAATCAATTGCCCGATATCCGCTTTGCACAAACCCCGGATTTGAAACAATATCCAGACAAAGCCATTTCCTCAAGCGGGCTTGAAAATGGTCAGGTCGTTGCCGTTAAAAAAATCACCAATGTTTATATTCCGACCACATCTGGAGCCCAAACCATTCCGGAGATTGCGCTTGATTGGTTTAATGTCCAAACCAACCAAATGGAAAGAGCCGTTTTGCCGGCAGTAAATATTGAAGTTATGCCATCAGCCGGCTTACCCTCAACGCAAGCAAAAGCCGCACAACCATCTCTTCCGCAAGCAGACGAAGCTCTAGCTCCACAACAGAGCCCAATGGAAGACCTCTCCGATATGTCAATCCCCGGAGGTAATACCAATATGGCATATATAATTGCGGTTGCAGCCTTCTTGGTCGGCATAGTTTTCAGTTGGCTGATTTTTGGTCGCCGCCGCCCCAATGCCGATGAAATTAAAGATTATGACAAATACATCATCAAGTCCTTAAAAAGCAAAGATTACCGTGCTCTTCGCGATGGCTTGGTTACTTGGGGAAGAGAGCGTTGGCACAATGATAAAATCACCAACTTAAAAGAAGTTGCTAAAGCTGCCCAAGATAAAGAGTTTGGAGCATACTTAGATGAGTTGGGCGCATTGCTCTATGCGCAAACACCCCAAGCTTTTAACGAGAAGGGCTTCCTCAAGAGTTTTGAAAAAGTGCGTAAGTCTAAAATAAAGAGCGCCAAAGAGGAGCAACCTCTCCCCAAACTCTATAAATAGCCACAAAAAAAGTCCGTTTAGAAAAACGGACTTTTTTAATTATTCTTTGCTTTCCATACGCATTTTTGTAAGCATAATGAGTTTTGCTTGCTCTTTTGTGTATGGTGCAATAACATTTCTGTGTTTCAACACTAATACGCTGCTATCTTTGAGTAGCATATAAGTAACAGATATTCTCCCGACAGCATTGCGAGGTGTATCAAAAATCCCAGGTTCGGTCATCATATAGATAACATCTGTTGGTGAAATCCCTGCAATATTTTCATCTGTCGAAAAAATTTTTGTGTTTTGCTGTTGTTTGGCAATTGTTTGGGGCTTTTCTCTCGGAGAAGACGAACAAGCGCACATCAACAATGCGAAACTAACGAAAAATATCAATTTTTTCATAAAGAAAAGGTTTTTAGATTAAGCCTTTTTCCTTGAGGAAATATTCCGGAACATTGAGCACCATGCGGCCGACCGCAAGTTTTGCAGGTCCGCCATCATCAGATGTTTCAATTACGATTGTATCACCATCTGGCATCGGCACACCGACAAATTTTGCCATTTCTTTGAAAAAAAGCGTGAACTTTCCTTCTTCAGTTTCAAATTCCATACCTTCACGGGTACCTGTAATTTTTTTGATTTTTACTGACTTTTTCATGATTAAAAATTTTTAATGATTAAACAATTTTTCTAAAGTCTCTGATTACCCACGGCGATGAACCTTGAACTTGTTGGGCGTGAATTTGGCTTTTGACTCGCAAGGAGTACCTTGCTTTTTAACCAAACGTTCAGTGTAATACATCTGATTAGGCATAGCCTCAAACCCGGATTTGTTTTTTCTTTTTCCCATAATTGTAATTTTTTTTAAGTTAGACATAAAAATACAAAATTAAGCTGTTCTTAAATCGAAAAGTCATTTTTGTCAATAAAAAAAGAGGCCCTCAATTGAGAGCCTCGTTAATATAAACTCTTTTAACTAAGCAATTTTAATCAAACCATGTTTTTTCTTGCCTTGAGAGAGCTTAATCTGCCCGTCAATCAAGTCCGCAGAAGAGAACTTGTAGTTTTCATCGCTAATAACTTTGTCATTGATTTTGAGACCTGCTTGTTTGACCAAGCGACGACCTTCACCTTTGCTGGAGATAAAGCCGAGTTCAACAAAGGCATCAAGCATAGATAATCCATCAACGCTTGCTTTTTCAAGACAAGGCAAATCTCCTCCGGCCAAGCCTTTTTCAAAAGTGGCAATAGCGGTTTCTTGAGCGGTTTTGGCTTCTTCTTCGCCACGGCAAATTTTGGTAGCTTCAAAGGCCAAAATTTTCTTAGCTTCGTTAATTTCTTGGTCTTTAAGGGCTTCCAAGCGTCTGATTTCATCCATCGGTAAATCGGTATAAATACGCAAGCATTTGCCAACTTCGGCATCACCGATATTACGGAAATATTGATAGTAGTTATAGCTGGGGAGCTTTTCTTCATTAATCCAAACCGCATTTCCTTCGGATTTGCCCATCTTTTTACCATTTGAATCAGTAATAATCGGGCTGGTAAAACCAAAGAGCTCAACGTCATATTTTCTGCGTCCGAGTTCGGTACCGGATGTAATATTACCCCATTGGTCAGAGCCGGCTATTTGTGCGCGGCAACCATATTTTTGGAAGAGTTCGCAAAAATCATATCCTTGCAAGAGCATATAGTTAAATTCCAAGAAAGACATAGGTTGCTCTCTGTCCAAACGAGATTTCACGCTGTCCATAGTCAGCATACGGTTAACCGAATAATAAGTTCCGATATCGCGCAAAAAGGCGAGGTAATTAATATCCTTAAACCAATCCCAGTTATCAACCATCACGGCGTCATTTGCGCTGTTTCCGAATTTCAAGAACTTGGAGAAAGATTTTTTCAAACCTTCAATATTGTGTTTGAGTGTTTCTTCATCCAAAAACGGGCGGAGTTTATCTTTACCTGACGGGTCGCCGATTCGAGCGGTTGCACCACCGACCAAAGTTAAAGGTTTATGACCACATTTTTGGAACCAACGCATCATCATCAAGGGGACGATATGTCCGACATGCAAGCTGTCTCCGGTAGGATCAGAGCCCAAATAGCCAACAGCTGGTTTTCCTGATTTTTCGCACTCATACAAGTAAGCATCAAAGGCGCTTTCATTCGTGCATTGATTGTAAAAACCGCGTTCAACCATAATATTTAAAAATTCAGATTTAAATTGGCTCATTTTCCTTATCCTAAAACAAAAATAAAACAGCTAAAAATAGCTGAAGTTTCATAAATTCTTAACCGATAATATCATATAATTCCAACAATGCAACAACAGAGGTCAATTTTTTATCATGCCTGTAATAAAACCCTTAAACGCAATCGGCTTATTGAGTACATCCTCACTTGAAGGCGTATATATAGCTTTGCTGAATACGGACGGGGTAGATGTTTATGATTTTGGTCCTCTGCAACATATTCCATATGATGAAAGTCTAAGAGAAAAAATAAGACCTCTGTTTGGTACTTGCCCTTATACGGATGAGGCAATTCATGAGTATAATGAAATCAATGAAGAGCTAACACGTTTTCATGCCGAAGTTGTAAAAGACTATATTGCCACCCATGGCTTAGAAGTAGATATCATCGGCTATGAGGGGATTACCTTGTATTGCAATCCCGCAGAACATCAAATTATTCAGTTAGGCAACGGTGAATTATTGTCTCGCCTCACGGGAATTAAGGTTGTTCATGATTTTCACAAAGCAGACCTTCGTTCCGGCGGGCAAGGTTTTCCCTTAGAGCCGGTTTACTATAATGCTTTGTGCGGGGATATCGGCAAGCCGATGGCTATCGTAAACATTACCGGAATTTCGCGCGTCACATGGATTGGTACTTACGGCGAAATGGCTGCATTTGATTGTGGTCCGGGCAATGCTGCGATAGATGAATGGGTCAGAAAACATGGCGGAATGCATATGGACTATAACGGCAAACTAGCCATTACCGGTAAGGTTAATGAGCAAATTGTAGCCACCATGATGAAACATAAATACTTTGCCAAATATCCGCCCAAGTCGGTTGCTCGCCATGAGTTTGTTGAAAAATTGGAACACCTTGAGGGGTTAAGCCTAGAGGACGGAGCGGCCACAGCGACAGCCTTTGTTGCCGAGGCTATTGCTTATTCATTATTGCTTTATTTGCCGGAAATCCCCAAAGTAGTGATAGTTTGCGGTGGGGGAGCCAAAAACCCGACCATTTTAAGATTTTTGCGTCAACGCTTACCTGAAATGTCAATTCATACAGCTGCCGAAGAGGGGTTAAATACCAACTCTTTGCCAGCGCAAGCCTATGCTTTTTTGAGCGCCAGACGCCTATACAATTTACCGATAAGTTTTCCATCCACCACAGGGGTAGTTGAGCCAATGTCCGGCGGAGAAATAAGCACTCCGCACCAACAGGAAAACGAATAAAGAATTAAAAATATTATTATAAATAAACTAAAAACATAAGGATTATGAAAACAATTGATTTTAGCGGTCAGAATGAACCTAAAACAAAAAATCCGCAAAAGGATGTCTGGTATAAAGACTTAGTAATTATTGTATTTTTGGTAATGGTTTTTTACTACATTATATTCGGAGAAGTTCCGGTTGTGTAAAATCTTTACCTCTAACGCTCACTCAAAAACCATACAAGCTCTCACAAAGCCTTTATGGTTTTTTTGTTTTCTAAAACCGATAGATTCTGTTTGACTTGAAAAAAAAGTTGTATTAAATTTCTGAAAGATTTTCAAAAGAAAGATACCAAGATGCAAATAAATATCATAAATCACATTCCGTTCATTATTATCCCTTAGGGGATTGCATCATATTTCATACATATCAAACTCATCAATTTCAAAAATTTTAATTTTTAATAATCAATACAGATACAAGGTGTTTAAGGATGACTAAACATTATGCTGAAGTGAAAGCAAAGGCAGATTTTGTCGAGCTGGAAAAAGAAGTTCTCAAGTTTTGGGAAGAAGATAAAACCTTTGAAAAATCAGTCCACAACCGTGACGGTGCGGCTGAATTTGTGTTCTATGATGGCCCTCCGTTTGCCAATGGTACCCCGCACTACGGACACATTATGGTTTCTTATGTCAAAGACGTAGTTGCTCGTTTCCAAACTATGAACGGCAAAAAAGTAGAACGCCGTCTTGGCTGGGACTGCCACGGTCTTCCGGCTGAAATGTCTGCCGAAAAGCAGTTAGGTGTTTCAGGGCGTAAACAAATTGAAGAATTCGGCGTTGAAAAATTTAATGACTTCTGCCGTTCTGACGTTTTGAAATATTCAGGTATCTGGGTTGATATGTTCAAACGCATCGGCCGTTGGGTTGACTTTAACCATGACTATAAGACCATGGATTTACCTTTTATGGAAAGTGTTATTCATAATTTCAAAGAATTGTATGACAAAGGTTTGGTCTATGAAGATTACCGCGTTTTGCCATATTCTTGGGCAGCCGAAACCCCTCTGTCAAACTTTGAGGTCAATCAAGGCTATCAAGATAAAACCGATAACGCCATTACCGTAATGTTCAAACTTGAAAACGGCATGAACATTTTGGTATGGACCACCACTCCTTGGACCTTGCCTTCCAACCTGATGTTGGCTGTTGGCTTGGATATTGACTATGCCATTATGGAAGAAAATGGTCAAAAATATGTTTTGGCACAAGCCTTGCTCGGCAGATACAAAAAACAACTCGAGCATGCCACCAAAGTTGGAACCATCAAAGGTAAAGATTTGGTAGGCTTGAGCTATGAGCCGATGTTCCCGTATTTTAAGGATTTGAAAGCCAAAGGTGCCTTTAAGGTCTTGAGCGGTGAATTCGTTTCGACCGAAGACGGTACCGGTATTGTTCATATTGCTCCGGGCTTTGGTCAAGACGACTTTGATGCTTGCCGCGCTTATGATGAAAACTTCCCCGTCGTTTGCCCGGTAGATGAAGCAGGTAAGTTCACTTCCGAAGTTCCCGATTATGAAGGTAAACAAGTGTTTGAAACCAATGAGCCGATTATGCAACTCTTAAAAGAGCGTGGCATCTTGGTTAAAAAAGAACAATACACCCACTCCTATCCTTTCTGCTGGAGAACGGATACGCCGTTGATTTACAAGGCTATGTCCAGCTGGTTTGTTAAGGTAACGGATTTCCGTGATGAAATGGTGAAGAATAACCAACAAATCAATTGGGTTCCTGAGCATATTAAAGACGGCCGTTTCGGTAAATGGCTGGAAGGCGCGCGCGATTGGTCAATTTCCAGAAATCGTTTCTGGGGTACGCCAATTCCGGTTTGGAAGTCTGATAACCCGAAATTCCCGCGTATTGACGTCTTTGGCTCAATTCAAGAAATTAAAGAAAAGACCGGATTTGAGGTTACCAATCTGCATAAGCCTTATATTGATGACGTTGTTTATCCCAATCCGGATGACCCGTCAGGTCAAACCATGATGCGCCGTGTTGGTGATGTGTTTGACTGCTGGTTTGAATCAGGTTCAATGCCTTATGCGCAAATTCACTATCCGTTTGAAAACAAAGAGTGGTTTGAGAGCCACTTCCCGGCAGACTTTATTGTTGAGGCAATGGATCAAACCAGAGGTTGGTTCTATACCTTAACGGTATTGTCCACGGCTCTGCACAATCGTCCGGCGTTCAAGAACTGTATCTGTACCGGTTTATTGATGGCCGAAGGCGGACAAAAGCTCTCCAAACGCCTCAAAAACTATCCAGACCCGAATGAAGTTTTGGATTCAATCGGTTCTGATGCTCTGCGTTGGTTTTTGGTCTCTTCTCCGGTCTTAAAAGGCGGAAATCTGGCCGTTGATAAAGAAGGTAAAGAAATTGCCAAAGCCTCACGCGTGGCACAAATTCCGCTGTGGAATGCTTTTTACTTCTTCACACTCTATGCTAATGCCGAAGAATATCAAGCCAAAGAAATCAGCTCTTCATCTGAGGCAATTGATAACTATATTCTCTCTAAATTGAAACACTTGGCCGAAGTTGTTAAATCAGGCATTGAAAGCTACGATGTTGCTTTAGCCACCAATGAGTTAGCCTCATTTATGGAAGTTCTGAACAACTGGTACATTCGCCGCACTCGTGACCGTTTCTGGGAAGGCGAGGCTCAAGCCTTTGACACACTTTATACGGTTTTGGTCAATACTTGTAAAATTGCCGCACCTCTGATGCCGTTCTTGAGTGAATATATCTTCAAAGCCTTAACCGGTGAAGAATCCGTCCACTTGGCAGATTATCCGAGCTTGAGTGCGATTAACTATGATGCCGAATTGGTCAGCACCATGGACTTTGTTCAAGACTTGTGCTCAACCGGTAAGTTCATCCGTGAGGAAAAGAACTTAAGAAACCGTCTGCCGTTAAATAGCTTAACGGTAATCGGAGCTGAGTTAAGTCCGGCTTATCAAGAGATTGTTAAAGATGAGCTCAATGTAAAACAAGTTAAATTTGACAATCAGCTAGAAAATTACGCCACGAAGAAAATCTATCTCTATACTCCATTGCTTGGTAAGGCTTTGGGTAAAGATATGGGCGCAGTTATGGCAGCCTACAAACAAGGTCAATGGAGCTTAAACGAAGACGGAACCCTCTCCATCGGCGGTCAAACTTTGAACAAAGACTTGTTTGAAGTCCGCCTTGAGATGAAAGAAGGCGTTGCCGGTAAGTCTTTTGCCGATAATAAGGCTGTTGTAACCTTGGATACCACAGTAACGGATGCCCTCAAACGTGAAGGCATGGCCAGAGACTTTGTACGCCTCGTTCAAACCCTGCGTAAAGACAAAGACTTTAACATTTCCGATAGAATAGAATTGAGCTATCAGACACCGGATGCCGAATTGGCTCAAGCTCTGGAAGAAAATAAAGACTACGTCGCCGAGCAAGTTTTAGCAGTCAAATTCAGCAATGATTGCAGTGAGGGCACTCAGGCAGACATTGAAGGCAAGTCAATTTGCTTTGACGCCAAAGTTGCCTAAAACGCAAGAACGAGTAAAAAAAGAGGTCGCAAGACCTCTTTTTTGTATGAATTTTTTGTAACGTTCTTTTAAAACAATAGACAAAATGTCCAAATTATGCTATTTTGAAACTAAGATAATCTTAACCAATTTTGTTTAATATAAAGGCAAAATTTTGCAAAAGGATTATAGCAATGCCAGAACAAGAAGATAAATATGAAGTACAAGCCATGAACGAAGAACAAGCCAAGGCATGGTTTGTGCTAGGAAGTGAAACGCTTGAAAAAATGGATATTAAAGAAATTGCCAATCTACAATTGGCAATGGAGAAGAATCCAGGAGCTTTTACGGATGCCCAGCGAGCACAGGTCAGAGATATTGCTTGGAAGAGGATTGAAAATGTTGCAAAAGGCAAATATAAGCTAGATCCGCGGGAGACGAACAATTTCCGTTCCATCCTTGATCATGCTCCTTCAACCATGTATATGGACGGAGGAAAAGATTTTGAAACTTTTAAAGATGCGGAACAGAAATGGTTCAACGTTGAGCGCGGCATTGAAGAAAAGTCTTTCGGTGAAAGGGTCAGCGAGCAGGCTAAAGCAGCTCAGCAGCAATTTAAAGAAGGTGTCGTCAATACGGCCCATAATATAAAAGAGGGTGCCGTTGCCGTCAAACAGCATGTTTCTGACAAGGCCAAGGCTTTGGCAGCCAAGGGAAAGGCGGTCAACCGTCTGCGGCGGATGCAGTACAACCGCGATAAAGCTGCAATAAAACAAATGTTTGCCCAGGCTAAGGCTAAAGCCGTCGAATTTAAAAACAAAGCGGCGCAAAAAGTCAAACAGGGAGCCAAAACCGCTGCCGAAGTGCCGTTTGTGTTAGCTTTTGGTGTAAAAGAATTGGCCGTTATGGGGTATAAAGGTTATAAAAAATTGAACAAATGGGCTGCAAAACATGACCAAGCAAACAGAATAGCCATGATGAATGCTCTAAAAAACTTTAGAAATAGTATTAAAAATCGGGTAACCAAAGTTAAAAACAAGATTAACAACGGTGTCAACAAAGTTAAAAATTTTGGCAAAAAAGTATGGAACGGCACCAAACAAGCCGCCTGGATGACTGCTTATGTTGTCGCTTCACCGGTTATTCTTCCCTATAAGGCCGCTAAGTGGACTTATAATAAAATCAAAGCCGGCGTCAACTGGATTCGCAACGGCTATAAGAAATTGAAGGCCAAAGCGCTGGGAAATCCGAATTTAGTGGCACAAGACACGAAAACCGCCATCAAACAAGCTTCAAACGAGAAAAAAATTTCCCGCTTAAATGCGCAGCAGGTAACAGCAGCCTGGACTCAGCTGCGGGATGTTAATCTGTTTGACCAATATTCGGCCGGCAGCGGGGCCCATTATAATATGTCGGGCTATGCAGATAAATACCTGGATGCCATTAATTCCGGCAAAGTTCAGTTGACGCCGGAAAATGCCCAGTTAGCCGCGGCTTGGCTAGGAATTAGCAAAGAGGTTCAGGATAAGGTGAACCACAACCATGTTGTAGCCAAAGAAGAACGCAACCGCAATGTTGCGGCACAGTTAGAGCAGTTTGGCATAAAGAATCCCTATAAAACGGAAGAAACCAAAGAACAAGAATCCCAAAGCCAAACACCTCCGGTTCAAGACAAACCGTTAGAGGCAGAACCCAAACCTCAAGAGGTGCAACCGTTAACGGAAGAGCAAAGCAAACTTGTTCAAACTCAGTTAGGAATTTTGCAACAGTTTGGGCAAGAAAACGGGCTTAAACCAGAGGATAAGCTATATGGCGATTTAGCCGGATTAATGGAAAAGGGGTTTGCCGAAAAGGGTATTACTCCTGAGCAAATGGAAGTTATACGTCAACAAAATCCAAATCTGTTTCCACCCAAAGAACAGGATAACACGCAAAAACCGGCTGAAAACACCCAACAGCCTAATACCCAACAACCCAATACGCAAAAGCCGGCTGAAAATACGGCTCAAACCCCGGACCCGAATAATCCGGATAGCTTTAACTTTGCTGGTATCACCGGAGGGGAAGCTGTGAGTGCAGCCGAGTCCGGTGAGGAGAATAAAGCCAAAGAGGCTCTTGCAGCCAGAAGAAAAGCTCGCACTCCAGAAGAAATTGAAAAAATAAAACAAATGAAAAAAGCGCGCCAGGTTTTGATGGCTCAAGGACGTTTGCGTGCTAAGCCAAAACCCGTAAAAACCGTAGAACTTAATCCTAATACGCGTACCAGCGTCATACAAGACTTTCAGCAACGCGCATAAAAACTCAAGCCCCGTTAAAAGCGGGGCTTTAATTTTGTAAAAAACGCTAGACAAAAATAATTTTTACTTTACTATAACCAACAAATCTTTATTATTTGTCATTTATATTTACATTTAATTTTTACTATTATGAAAGAGGAAAGATTTTCTGCAAGCAATGAATTGCTTGACCGTCAAGACATTGATTTGTTGCTCTCAACTCTCAAAACCAAATTTGAAGAGCATGTCCGCCAACATTTTTTCACAATCTGTCAGGCTAATGAGCTGATAGAAAGCTATGTGGATTATTTTGCCGACAAGCCGGATTGTCTGTTGCGTTTGCTTTTTTGGAAAAATCAGAAACAGCGCTTCTATAGTCTGCGACAAACTTGTTTGGTTGAAAAGTTCCAAAAGGAATACGCCGCCAAAAACAATTATCTCAAGCGAGATTTAATGGACAAGCTTTGTGATAGCCTTAATTTGCGCTATTGCCTGCCGCAAGACTTCTTTTTTCATTTAAGTTGTCAGGAAAGCGATTTTATCAAAGAAATCAAAGGCTTCCTTAAAATGATAAAAGATAAGAATCTCAGCCCCGAGAACTTTAGCAAAATTGTCCCCAAAGAGCACGGTGATTTTATGTTCCGGTACGATTTGTACAAAGAGAAAAATGGCGAATACACGCTCACCGATAGAGGATATAACGCACTAGAGGTGCCCTATACCCATGAAAGTCTTGAGCGCTATCATTTGCAGACCTTTATGGCGGCTCTGAATGCGCCAAGAAAAGGGCGAAAGATTGTGATGTGAATTAATTTCTTTACAAAAAAGGTGTCAAAGTGACACCTTTTTGCATTTTAAAGGCTTAAAAATAAATAAAATTTAACCATTCTCTGCTATGGTATGCAAAATGTTAAAAATTTGCTACATTTTGGCAAATTTTGACAAAATATATTGAAAAGAATTTGAAAATATGCTAAATTGAGAATAGAAAGATTTCTATTCAGGAGTAAGAAGATGGTTGATAATGCAAACAACACGCAACAAACCTTTGAACAATGGCTTGAAACCAAAAATGATTTGACGCCCGAGCTTCGTCAAGCATTGATAGAAAGAAATTCTCAGGCAAACGTTACCTTTACGCCGGAAAGTTTTGACCGGTATTTGGAAGAGTTGCGTGCAGCTGGAGAGAATTCATCGTCTAATTCATCATCTTCAGAAATTACCCCAGAACAATATAAAGAAGCCATTGATTTATCAAAAGGTGATTTGAGCAAACTCAGCTATGATGAAATCACCAAAGTTTGGAGTGTTTTAGGTCAGTTAGATGACAAAATAGCCCAAACCACCAAACCGGAAGCTCTGCAAGCCAAATTAAAAATGGCAGATTATGCCGAACAATTAATGTCCAAGGTCAATCCCAACCAGCCTTGGTCAATGACGGTAGCTCCTGAAGTTTCTGAATGGTTAAAGATTAGTAACGATATTCAATCTAAAAATTCTGCTCAAGACAAAAAGGATAGAAACGCTAAAATAGGCGAGAGCTTAAATAAGTTTTATAAACAATTTGATGAAGAACACGGCCTTACCAATCTTTCGCCGCAACAAGCTCAAATGTTAGCAGACAACCAGCAAGCTCTTGAAGCTGTCGGAAAAGATATGGACCCCTTTGCTAAAAATGAAAAGGGTGAGTATTTATACGCAGGATTTGATATTGTTGACAAATTCTATGATAAATTAGAGATAGACAACTCAGACAAACGCGTTGATACATTGGATAAAAACCAATACAAGCAAGATATGGCAGAATTAGCCTATAATGAAGCAGTGCTTGAACTGAGTATGAATCCAGACTTTAAAAAATTAAACTCAGAACAACAAAAACAGCTTTTAGCGCAAGTCTGGGCTTCTCATATGCAAATGGGTATGGTTAGCCTGATTGCGGCACAAATGGCTGAAAATGCATCAAAAGAAGGTGGAGAAGCCAAAAAGCCTGAAGAATTTCAGCAGCAAGCTCAAGAATTTATCGGTAAAACCATCAATGCTGAAAATATAAGTTATAAGGTTAGCAACCATGTTGCCTTATCAACATTAGCGAGTAGAACCACTACCTTAGAAGGTGTCAGCAAGCGTATTGGTCAAAAGACCGGACACAAATCTTTATGGAGTAAGATTAAAGAGTTTGATAAGAAGCTTGCTAAGAAATATCCGAAATCTTATGCCTTTGTGAAAAATTTAGCCATCAGTTCTGCCATTGGTTTGGCAACAGGTGGCGTTGGTTTGGCGGCCTATTCTGCATATAAGACAGGCAAAGCAATTAAACAAAGCTATCAACACTATAAAGAAGCCAATACCGATGGACAATACAAAAGCTGGTTTGGCTATTTGCGCAAAAACCCGAAAGAAGCAATCGGTTTAGCAGCCAGTGTAACAGGTTCTGTGATGTCGGTTGCCTTTGTTGGTATGGATGGATTTACTGCTGCAGATTGGGGTTTAGGCGGACAAGTTTATCAAAATGGCTTAGACAACACTTGGACTATGATGAAAGATACGGTAAGTAATGCCTTTTCAAGCCCTGATGCTGTTAAAGATCAACCCTGGAATGAGCGCATGAGTGCTTGGGGTAAAAACTTTTATAATCAAGCAACCAATACTTTTAATGATGGTCAACGAGTCGCTCGTTGGGGCGTTTCTCTGGGTGGTGGCGTTTCTTCAAGTGCTATTGATTTTATCGCCTCATTTAGAGAAAAAGACCCTGAAAAGAAAAAACAACTCCGTAAAAATGCTTGGAATACTTTGGGCGGTGTCTTTTTTGGTAGCATGGTAAGTTTGGGCTTTACCGGTTTTATGAAAGCCAATAATCCGGATTCTCCTTTGCCACATGACTCACCGGTAGATGGAGACGATTTTAAGCCCGAAATTATTCGTCATGATAAGCCGATAGGTCCGGAGCCTTATCACCCCACGGAACCTCATCATGGTTTTGCACCGGAACAACCGCATCACCAACCGGTTGATAATACCCCTCATCATGAAACCCCAAACCATGGTACGCCGCGCGTAAGTGTTCCTCAGGATAAGGGACCGGAAATGCCTACTCCGCAAAGACCTGATTTATCATCAATGGTAAAACCCAGTGAAATGCCGACGCATATCGACCCGATAGTACAAGACCATTTGCCGCAAACCGACAATGAGCGAGCCTTGTTTGAAGAACTGCGCCGTGGACATAACATTGGAGCGGAAGATGCAACAGTAGCGAATGCCGCAGCGATTAAAGACTTTAATCACTATATGGAATTAAAAGAGCAGGGTAATTTTGCCGAAGCAGACAAATTCTTAAACGCACGTCATCAACAATTTGAAAATGCCGAACATGAAGTCAGCAACCAAGTATCTGAAGATGATAGCCGCAGAGTTGCCGGAGCAAAAGCCGATGCCGACAAAGCCTATAGTGAATATAAAGCAGCCTTGAATGAGTTGAAAAATAATCCTAATAGTCCTGAGGCTCAAGCTAACTTTGATAAAGCGGCTATGGAAATGGCAAAAGCTGACGTTGATAAAACAGAAGCCGTTTTGAAACAAGAAATCAGAGGTCTCAATGATACGGCACACACCCACCAAGAGCAACTTGAAAAATTAGGCTTACAACGAAACGCCTACGAACAAGAACATGGTTCTCTTAAGGGAATAGATAAAGACTTAGTAAAATTAGGTCTTGATCCGAACAATTTGCCACAAGACGTATCAAATCTTTCACCCGAGGCTCAAGAATTAATTTTGCACCACAAAAATTTGACGCAATATGATGCCTTGGAAGGACAATTAAAAGGCAGAATTTCAGGAGTTGAACAAGAAATATCGGCCCGTAAGGAAGTGTTGCATGATTTACATTCACAACATGAAGCAACTGCCGGAACAGCAGTTAATCAACATGTTGCTGGATATGAGAGTTATGAAGGCAGCCGCCTGCAGGATTTGAACGAAAAAATTGCAGTAGAATCCAGTTCAAATCAGCACAACGAAACGCATGCCCGATTAGATGAAGCCAAACAACGCTTAAAAATAGGAGCTTATGCCGAAACCAAAGAAGATGTTGCCCAAAACATACAGCAACCACAAAAAACATTTACCGGTGCTCAAACCTTTTCTCGAAACCAAGGTAACGGTATGGCCTAAAACCTATTTGAAGAGAACAGCCTCATACTTTAGAGGCTGTTCTTTCTAACAAATAATTATAAAAAATTGCCTAATTTGACAAAATTGTTATTGCTTTTTCGATAAAAGTGTGGTAAATTACGCATAATTAAAGAAAATTTTAAGGAGAAATAAACAATGGAAGCTAAAATTGCCGCCGCAAAAGTGCAAGCAGGATTGCACAATGTCAGTGATAATGAGCTGGTAGAAATTTATTCAGCTCTGAAAGGCAATGAAGAATATAAAGTGCAATTTAATAAATTGATGCACCAAGCCGGTACTCGCCTAAAAAAGATTTTAGACGAGGATGAACGTGCCCAATCACAATTCAATGGCGGAGCAGCTTCTGGCATTATGGCTGATGAGCAAACCGTATCACGTAATTTGACTCAGCTGGAATCTTTCAGCCAAGTCAATCCGTTGGATGACAAAAATAAAGAATTTGCCACCAGCCGTGCTTATTTAAATAATATGGTTGTTGTTGATGCACAAGGTAAACAAGTTGACGTCAGCGCCAATATTATTGAAATTGCCAAGTTAAAAACTGCAGCTGATTTAACAACTTCATCAGAGCCTCTGAGCCAAGAAGTTTATAATAATCGTTTGCGCGATAACATAGATATGAGCATCTATGGTATCATGATGACCAATTTAGTATCAAATTCCAATAATTCTCCTGAAACATTCCAAAAATCAATGAATGCGATGTTGGATGGTCAAAAACAGACGGTTACCACAGCCAGCGCATCAGCAATTTTGGCAACACAAGTTGTAACTTTAAGCAAATTTGCCGATAATTTAGTTAGCAAGTTCAAAAGCTTGAATTTGGCTCAAAAATTCAAAAACAAAGTTGAACAAGCCAATGCAAACTTGACCCAAAAGTTGAAAGACACTTATGTTAAGGCTCGTACTTATGCTCAAATTTTGCAAGAGCAGGGAGCTTTAGCTGACATTGGTATGGCCTTTGTTGGTGCTACCGGCGGACCTATTGGTATGGCTGCCTATGGTGCATGGACATACTATCGTCGTGTTCACCCGTTATATAAAGCCTATAGAGAAGAAAAGAAAAACAATCCGGAAATGAAGAGTTTTTGGAAATATTTAGGCAAACACAAAAAAGATACTATGTTTGCAGGTCTTTATATGGCATCATCTGTTGCTTCCTTTGCTGTTGCAGGTGTTGCAGCCGCCCAAGCCATAACGCACGGAACAACGCTAGCTCAGGCCAGTGTTGCACCGCTGGTTCAAGCTAAAGCCGCTATTGCATTCAGTACGGTTGCAGCCCGTTGTACAACCGATATCGCCCAAGCATGGGGAACGCCTGATATGAGCAAGGCCATTAAACGTTCAATTGGTTCCATTGCCATGTATGGTGTTGGTTATGAATTGGCTCATGCTTTAGCCGGTGCACATGATGGCGCTTCAGCTGACCACTCTTCAACCCCATCTCATACTGACACGCCGAGCCAAACTCCGGTTGAAGCTAAGGATGATAATTTTAATTATGTTGTCAAACCGGCAGAAAAAGAAGCCTTTACATTCAAGCCGTTCCCATGGCAAGAAAATTTGGCTGACAATTCTGCAGTTGACGCTTCGGCTGACGCTCCGGCAGATCATGGCACTGCTGTTCAAACAGACCACAGTGAACTTGCAGGATCCCCCGCACATGAATATACGGTTGGTGCTCGCGAACAAGCTGTTTATGAACGCAACCTGAAAATCGTTGATAAAGCCGACATCATGGTTGCCAATGTTAAAGATGATATTGTTGAATTACCGAAAGGTATGACCCCTGAGATGGCCGTCAACCTTGCACGTGTTCAAATGCTCTACTATGGAGATGATACCGGCTTAAAGATTTTGTTAGATTGCGATGAAGTCAGCAAGATTTCTTCTACCGGCTACTTTGATAACCTTGCGTCTAAATTTACGGATAGCTGTAATGATCCTCATGGTGTCGGTTTCCCGAAAGATCCGAACTATGGCTATACCGACCCGAGCATTTACACACGTTCTGTTGAAGTTGATTGCGAGAAAACCATCTTGCATGGTGGTCGCATAGTAACTCCGACCCCAACTCCAGTACCGACCCCAACTCCGACCCCGACGCCGGAACCAGGACCTGATCCAATTAAACCGGAGCCTACCAGAATTCCTGTCCCTGGCCCATCTCCAATGCCGGATCATATTGATAGACCAGTTCCTTGGGTAGGACCGGAAAATGAGACTACGCTTGAGCAACCTCATTTGAAAGGTGTAGGAGGAAACACTCCTCTGAACCAGAATATCAATGAGGAAACAACAAGAATAGGAGCAAACGGCCTAGGTGCTGATGGTGAAGGCAATATTGTCCGTGTTGATACCGCACAAAATCATGAGCAACCCAAAACACCTCAAGGCAATGCCCCGACTTCAGGTAAGGGTTCGGAAAGCCTAAACCAAGCCTTGATAAATGGAAAGATTAATACCTTTGGTATGTAAGGCAATCACAAAAAATCCCCGAGCAATCGGGGATTTTTTTTCTATTCTTCTTCGCCGCCTTTATATTTGCGGATAAATCTTTGATTTTTGCCTAAGCGCGAGATAATTTCATAGCTGATTGTGCCGGCGTCTCGTCCCATATCATCAAGTGTATAAAAATCTGAGACAATATGTGCCATATCTCCGACTTGCAGGTTTTGAATATCGGTAACATCGCAAATAATATTATCCATGGAGATAAGCCCTAAAATACGTGCCTCATGGAGCTTATCGCACAAGTTAAAGAAGATTTTGCCGACATTGGAGAGTGAGCGGGGAACTCCGTCGCCATAGCCGATTGAAACAATGGCGATTTTGCGATTTGCCGTGGCGCGATAAGTTGCCGAATAACCGACAAACTCTCCCTTGGGCAAATCGGCAATTTGCAAAACCGGCGCTTTAACGGTAACCACATTTTTCATCTGATTTTCACGATAAGGCGCGGTGTTAATACCATACATGGCAGCACCCAAACGCACCATATCAAACAAATAATCCTCGCCCAAAAAAGTTCCGTCCGAGGCCGATAAGCTGGCCGGCAGTTTGGGAAAATAGGTATCACGTAAGAAGTTAAACATATCAAGCTGATGCTGGTTCATAAAATGCTCCTTAGCATCACCACATGCCAGATGCGACATCACATAAGAAAATTCTTTTCTATCGCTCTCTTCTAGTTCCGAGAGTTCATATTCTCTAAACCCCAAACGGTTTAACCCGGTCTCAACATTCACAATCGGCTTAATTCCGGCAATTCTGTGTTCCTTCCAAAAAGCAAGCTGTTCTTTGGAGCTGATAACCGGAATAAGTTGCGCCTCGTTAAATTCGTCTAAAGAATCTTCACCGATTCCTTGTAACACATAAATAAAGGCATCCGGTGCCGCTTCACGCACTTCTTTGCCCTCAACCCCGTGTGCCACAAAAAAATGCCGACATTTTGCTTTGTTATAGAGCAACTTGGCAATTTTTTTTGCGCCCAAGCCATAGGCATCATCTTTCACCACGGCAGCAGCAATGGCTTTACCGGAAATTTTTTTCAAAGTGAGGTAATTGTCCAATAAATTATCAAGGTTTATTTCTAAAATTGGTCTTGTCAAAATACTCATATCTTCTTATTATCCTATATAATTTTTAAGGAAATTTACATGCAGTTTATCGACACTCATCTTCATTTGCAAGACTATAAGACCGGATTTGCAACGGATATTCTAAATTCTGCTCTAAGCCAAGGGGTAGAGAAGGTTGTCTGTGTCTCAAGCCTTATGGAAGATTGGGATAAAGTTGCCCATTTTGCCAGAACTTATAGCTCAAGCGTTGTTCCGGCATTTGGTCTGCACCCGTGGTATGTGAGACAAGCCAAGCCCGATTGGCAACAAAGATTGCGTGAGTTTTTAACCCGCTTTCCGCAAGCCCTGATTGGCGAGTGTGGGTTAGATAGAATAAAAAATCCTGATGATGAACCGCAAAATTCAGTTTTTTACGGGCAGATTATGTTGGCCAACGAGCTCAATCGCCCGCTGATTATTCACGCTGTCAAAGCCCAGGATTGGCTGGAAAATTATTGGGATATGTTGCCTCCTAAGTTTGTGTTTCATTCTTATAACGGCAAACGTGAGGTCTTAAAAAAAATTATCTCTCACGGGGGCTATGTTTCTTTTTGTGCCTCAATCTTGCGCAATGCCGATAAGGAAGAATTGGTCAATATGGTGCCTTTAGATAAAATTTTGCTTGAAACCGACGGCCCTTACCAAGGACCTGATAAAAATTCCGAAGTCACACCAGCCTATCTTCCCACTTTGGCTGCCGAAATTGCTGCCCTGCGCCATGAAAATTTAGAAGATTTTGCCATGCGCGTTTATCACAATGCAAAGGAGTTTATCCATGTCTAATCCACGCCTGATGCGTACCGAACTCTTGCTTGGAAGCAAAGGAATTTCCGCTCTCCAAAATTCAACCGTAATGATAATCGGTTTAGGAGCTGTCGGTGGTTATACCTTAGAGGCAATTGCCCGTTCGGGAGTGGGCAAACTCATCTTGGTTGATTTTGACAGCTTTGATGAAACCAACATCAATCGCCAGATTTTAGCCCTGAGCTCCACCATCGGGCAAAAAAAGACTTCCGTTGCCGCCGCACGGGTCAAAGAGATAAATCCTGATTGCCAAATTATCATCAAAGATATGTATGTCGATGAAAATAACTTGCCGGAGCTTATGTCCTTAAAACCTGATTTTGTGGTCGATGCCATTGACTCTCTTGCCTCAAAAGCAAGTTTAATCGCCTATTTGACCACGCATCATATTGAGTTTATCTCTTCCATGGGAGCAGCGCTAAAAACTGACCCGTCTTGCATTAAGACCGCACGCTTAAATCAAACCAAAAATTGCTCTTTGGCACGTGCCTTGCGTCAAAAGTTAAAGCAAAAAGGCATAGACTTAAAAGAAGTCCTATGTGTCTATTCGGATGAAACCGTTGATTTACCGCCTTCGGCAATCATAATGCCGCAAGAAAGAGGCCAAAACAAAATTTTGGGCTCACTTCCGACCATTACCGCCATCTTTGGCTTAACAATTGCCAATTATGTCATTAAACACCTAAGTCATTATAAAGGATAAGATTATGCAACCAGTTCAATCCACACCTAAAGGATTACGTATTCATATTGCCGTTTTGGGCAGAGTCAATGCCGGAAAATCCAGCTTTTTGAATCTGGTTACCGGCCAACAAACCTCTATTACATCTAACATTGCCGGCACCACCACCGACGTGGTTGAAAAGACACAAGAACTGTTGCCCATAGGCCCGGTTGTTTGGCTTGATACCGCAGGCCTTGGGGATGAAAGTTTACTCGGCGAAAAACGCATTGAAAAAAACAAAAAAGCACTTGATAAGGCCGATGTTGTCTTGCTGATTTGTGAAGGCAACCATATCGGCACGGAAGAAAGTGAAATCATTAAAGAAGCCCAAAAGCGCAATCTTCCCCTAATAAAAATCTTTAATAAGTCTGATATTTTGCCCACCGGTAGCGATGGCATAGCCGTCAATTCCAAAGACCTTTCCAGCCGAGATAAAGTTCTCACGATTCTCAAAAATGAGTTATTAAAGGTTTTGCCTAATGATGTGATTAATGCGCCCAGCCTGTTGGGCGATTTGGTTGGCGCACATCAAACAGTAATCATGATTGTGCCGATTGACTATGAAGCCCCGAAAGGCCGCCTGATTTTGCCACAAGTTCAAGCTATTCGAGATTGTTTGGACGCTGATGCTTCTATCATTGTTGTCAAAGAAAACGAGTATCAACATATGCTCAATAACCTCAAACAAAAACCCGACTTGGTAATTTGTGATTCTCAGGTTGTGGACCAAATGGTTGCTCAAACCCCGGCAGACATCAAATGCACCACTTTTTCGATTTTATTTGCGCGTTTCAAAGGTGATTTGAAAAAATTGGTACAGGGTGCAGAAGTCATTAATTCTCTGCAAGATAAAGACAAAGTCCTGATTGCGGAATCTTGCACGCACCATGCCATAGAAGATGACATCGGCACGGTAAAAATTCCGAATTGGCTGAGGAAGAAAACCGGAGCCGATTTGCAAATAGACCATGTTTCGGGTTGTGATTTCCCAAACAACTTAGGCGAATATAAATTGGTCATCCAATGCGGTGGCTGTATGAACAACCGTAAAGAGATTTTGTCGCGTATAAACAAATGCGAACAAGCCCATGTTGCCGTGACCAATTACGGGGTTTGTATTTCTGCCCTCAAAGGAGTGCTCAACCGCGTTTTAGAGCCTTTTGACTTGAAATAGGTATTGACTCTTTTGTCAGTAGTTATAAGTTATCTCCCAGCGTTTTATTAGTATAACTTATAATTATTTAACATTATGAAATTACCGAAAATTGATGTTTCAGGATTAAAAAGTTTTATTCCTGAGCAAGAGATTCACGCTCTTTTAGAGCAAACATCGGAAGACAAGTCCCAAATTCGTGAGATTATTGCCAAGTCGTTATCCAAACAGCGCCTCGAGCCCAAAGAAATGGCTCTGTTGCTCAATGTTCGCACGCCCGAATTGCGCGCCGAAATCAAAGCCGGTGCCAAGGAGTTGAAAAAACTCATCTACGGCAATCGCATAGTACTTTTTGCCCCATTGTATGTCGGCAATTTATGCATCAACGATTGTTCTTATTGCGGTTTCAGACGGTCAAACACTGCACAGGTGCGTAAAACTCTGTCTCTGCAGGAGCTTGAGCAAGAGGTCCGAATTTTGGAAAACCACGGCCACAAAAGGCTGATAATGGTTTACGGTGAACACCCGCTTTATACACCGGAATTCATAGCCGAAACGGTCAAAAAAGTCTATGCCACCAAAGAGGGCAAAGGCGAAATTCGCCGGGTCAATATCAATGCCGCTCCCTTAGATGTTGAAGGATTTAGAACGGTTAAAGCCGCAGGTATCGGAACCTACCAAATTTTTCAGGAAACCTACCACGAGCCCACTTACAAATCCGTTCATCCCTCAGGACTGAAGGCCAATTATCTCTGGCGGTTGTATGCTTTTGACCGGGCATTTGAAGCAGGTATAGATGATGTCGGTATGGGCGCGCTCATCGGACTTTATGACTACCGTTATGAGGCTCTGTCCATGCTCTATCACACCATCCATCTGGAGGAAAAGTTTGGCGTTGGACCGCATACGATTTCGTTTCCCAGAATTGAGCCGGCAATCGGTACGGACTATGCCAATCACCCGCCTTATGCTCCGAGTGATGAGGACTTTATGCACATGATTGCTTGCATTCGGTTGAGCATCCCATACACGGGAATGATATTGACCGCGCGTGAACCTGTTGCGTTGCGTAATGAGGCCATCAGCTATGGAGTGAGCCAAATAGATGCCGGTTCAGATATCGGCGTTGGAGCTTATGCCTTGCATAATGCGGCAGATTCGGCAGCAAAAAGTCAGTTTGTTTTGAGTGACAACCGCAGTCTTGATAGCGTTATCGGCGAATTATGTGAGGCCGGATTTTTGCCTTCTTTCTGCACGGGGTGCTATCGTTTGGGACGAACCGGAGAACATTTTATGGAATTTGCCATCCCCGGTTTTGTAAAGCGTTTTTGCACACCCAATGCCATTTTGACCTTGAGTGAATATGTGCAAGATTATGCCTCAGCCGATACCAAGCAAAAAGCCCTTCAGGCAATCAAGCGTGAACTTGAGCAAATGCCTGAAAGCAATCCCTTAAAAGCGAAATTATTGCAAAAGCTTTCATCGGTTCAAAAAGGCGAGCGTGACTTGTTCTTCTAAAAACATCATTCAAAGAAAAGGCGAAAGTAATAAACTTTCGTCTTTTTTTTGAAAAAAAGCATTGTTTTGCTAGCAAATTTTTAATAACTTAAGGCTAAAATAACTTCAAATAAAATCGCCAGATGAATAAAAGGCAGAAGCAACTATGATAAAAATGATAAAACCGATAGTAAATGTTTCTAAAGTAATAGACCCTTATAATGCCGTCATAGTCGGGTTTAATGGTGTTTTGAGTGATGGTGCCGGCGTCAAGAAAGAAGCCATTGATGCTCTTATCGGAATGAAAAGAGCCGGAAAACACATTGTCTTGCTTTCCAATACATCTTTAAGAGTTTCCTCCTTGGTTAAGTATTTGCACGCCAATAAAGTTCCGGTTGCAGTATTTGATGCGATTGTGACAGCCGGAGAAATTTTGCACTATAAATTCAAATCTCGCCAAGGTGAATTTGCCGCTCTCGGAACAACTTATTACCTTTTGGGCGACCAATCCGATAAAGGTGTTTTTTCCGGACTTGATTATTTTCAAACCGACAATGTTGCCAAGGCAGAGTTTTTGTATATGAATTCGGTTGCCAAAAATACGGATACGATTGACAGCTATCTCCCCTCTTTGGAGCATGCAGCGAGCTTAGGTATTCCGTTTGTTTGTGCCGGCAATGATACATCAAGTTACAAAGACGGCGAAATCAGCCTTGCGCCCGGAGCCGTAGCCGAACAATATGCGGTTTTAGGCGGAAAAATCATTACCTTAGGCAAGCCGGATGCCAAAATTTTAGCTTATGGTTTAGATGGTATCCCTGATGTCAAAAAAGAAACGGTGATGGTCATCGGTGATAATATTGCCACCGACATCAAAGGAGCTAATTTGCTAGGCGTCGCTTCAGTTTTGGTATCTAAAGGTGTACATGTAAATTTCTTAGGCGAGGGCTATATCCCCGATGTTGCCAAAACACGCGAACTCGCCACTAATTTTGATGCCTATCCGGACTTTGTAATCTCTAATTTGCGGTGGTAAAATGCCCAAAGCTAAAAAAAAGATAAGCTTTACAAAAATCATTGTCGTCCTTTTGCTCTTGTGGGGCGGCATAAAGCTATATAATTATTACCAAGCCCAAAATGCCATCAATTATGCTGCAATTCCTAATCCCACGTCAAAAGAAATCAGCAAGCCTGAGTTAATGGCTTTTTTGCCGGTTTGGTCAGATTATATGCAACAAAATATCAGCGAACTGGGAAAACGTCCGGTTTCTTTAGCCTCAGGCGCCCCCGAAGATAACCTGTCTGATGAGGCCAAAGAGTGGTTACTGCACCGCCTCTGGTATCCTAAGCGTTTCTTTTATGTTGAGCAACGCTTGCGCTCAATTCTAAAAACAATTGACCAACAAGAACAAAGCAATGCTCTTATTGCGGACCTATCCAGACAATATGAGGAAGTATCAGCTCAACAATCGCAAAATATTACCCCTGACCCAAAACTCACCTCACAAATGAGTAGCATTCAAAATATGATACATCTTCAACAACAAAAACAAAATGTTGAGCAAATTTCAGATGCGGAAATCAAACTTATCACGCCGATGAAATCAGCCGTGAGAGATGCTCTTTACAAATATCAACACAATTAATTTGCGCTTAATTCTTCTTGCAAAATTTGAATTTCAAGCCACTGGTTTTCGGCCTCACTTACTTCATTTTGCGCCTGAGTTAAACGTTGAGTGAGTTGGTCAAACTTTTCCGGATTATCGGTGTAAAGATTTGGATCTGAAAGTTCATCTTCAATTTGTTTAATTTCCTTAGTCAAATCTTCAATGGTTTTGGGTAGTACTTCCAATAATCTTTGTTGCTTATAGCTGAGCTTGTTTTGCTTCTTTTGCGGCTCACAAACCAGCGGTTTACTAGCTGTTTTAACCTGAGGCTTTTTATCTTCGGTTACGGGTTTGTTTTTTAATTTTTCTAAGAGTTCGCTGTAACTTCCGGCATGCTCGACGGCCGTTCCATCTCCTTTCATATAGATGATAGAAGACACAACTCTATCTAAAAAGTCGCGGTCGTGGCTAACGAGCAAAATTGTCCCGTCATATTCCATCAAAACCTCTTGCAGCAAATCAAGCGTATCCATATCCAAGTCATTGGTAGGCTCGTCCAATACCAAGAAGTTTGATTGCTTAGCCAAAGCAACAGCTAACATCAAGCGGTTTTTCTCCCCTCCTGATAAGGCAGAAACCGGACATTGCGCCTGCTCCGGCTTAAATAAGAAATCTTTAAGATAGGCTACCACATGTCGATATTGCCCTCTGACCCAAATATGGTCGCCTTCGCCGCACAGCGTTTTCCAAAGAGTTTTTTTCGGGTCAAGAGTGACACGATTTTGGTCAAAATAGGCTTCTTCCAAATTTTTGCCCATCCGCACAAAACCGCTGTCTGGCTCTAATTTTTTGGTTAGGAGCTTAATCAGAGTTGTTTTTCCGGCGCCATTAGGACCGACGATTCCTATTTTGTTGCCTTTAATAATGCGCGTTGAAAAATCTTTAACAATGTCTCGCCCTTGAAACGCTTTGCAGACATGCTTAGCCTCAATCACCATTTTTGAGCGAAACTCAGTATTTTGAATTTCCAAATCAACCGAACCGACTTGTTTAATTTGCTCTTTTCTTTCTTGGCGGAGTTGTTGCAAACGGCGCAAACGTCCCATATTGCGTTTTCGTCTTGCGGTAACGCCTTTATGCAGCCACTCGGTTTCCTCTTCAATTTTTTTGTTTAAGTATTTTTGCTCAATGATTTCTTGGTCAATACATTGTTCTTGCCACTCTTCAAAATATTTGAACCCTTTGTTGTTGCGGCGCAAAATTCCTCTATCAAGCCAGAAAGTTGTTTGCGAAATATTGCTCAAAAACATTCTGTCGTGGCTAATCACAATCACCGCGCCTCTAAAACCGGCAATAATTTTTTCTAATTTTTCAATAGTGGGCATATCCAAATGGTTGGTAGGCTCATCAAGGAGCAAAATGTCGGGTTCTCCGATAAGAGCCTTGGCTAAAGCCGCCTTTTTTCTCTCACCGCCGGAGCTTTGTTCAGGAGCTTGATTTTCGCGAATAGAGAACTGCTCAATGAGCATATCTGCCTTATATTCTTGATTTTTTTGGTCATCATTTAAGCCCGAAAGAACAACCTCTCGCAAGGTTTTGAACGTAGAAAAATCAGGGTCTTGCGGCATATAAGATATTTTGATGCCCGGCTGAATAAAAATTTCGCCGTCATCGGCTTCGATTACCCCTGAAATAACCTTGAGCAAAGTTGATTTTCCTGAGCCGTTTCTTCCAACCAAACAAATCTTATCTCCACGATTAATGTAGAGTTCCACATCGCTAAATAACTGATTAGAGCCAAAACTGAGTTTGGCTCCTTTAATGGTCATAATTGGCGGTTCAAAATTAGGCATATTGTTTATAAATCTTCCTCAACCAGTTTAATTCCTTGCAATTGCCATTCCAAGCCTTGTGCAGCCCAAATAAAGAAATCGTTGATTTTAGCTTCGGCAATTCCCATCGCGCGTCCGATTCTGTGCAAGGCTTCAATTTCATCATCTTTAACCTCATGGTCTGCAATTGCGAGCAAAATCATTTCGCGCAAAATAAATCGTTTGCTTTTAATGGAAGAAATTTTAGCAAGCTCTTTTGTAAGTTTTTCTTCATCAAGGTTTAGCTTGATTTGCGAGAGTGTCGTTTCGGATACGCCGGCCTCTTCTGCTTGAGCTTTTAGATATTCGGTAATTGTAAGAGAGTCTTTTTTGTTCATATCCAAAACAAAAGCGAGCGCTTGCAGATAGTATTTCTTCTCAGTCTTAGAAAGTAATTTGCTGACATCAGGCATAAGATTTAGTCCCTAAAGTTATAATTTGAGAAAGTTATACACGAGAAAATAAAGATTTGCAAAAAAAAATAAAAGTTTTATATAATGAAACAGAATTATAAACATCCAAAGGAGTAGGCAATGCCTCTGAAAATAGAATTAAAGCCCCATGAAAGCATAATAATTGGCGAGTCATTAATAACGAATGACAACGAACGGACTCGTTTTTATATTGAGGGAAATGTTCCGATTTTGCGTGAAAAATTCATCTTGCGCGAGTCGGAGGCAAATACGCCAAGTAAAAGAGTATATTTTATTGTTCAACAAATGTATTTAGCCAAAGATCCAACCCCGCTGCAAAAGATGTATTTGGAATATGTGCGCGATTTGCAAAATGCAGCCCCAAGCTTAATTCCTTACATTGCAGCCATAAGTGATTGTGTTATTAACAATGACTTTTATGCGGCCATAAAAAATGCCGATAAGTTGGTAAAGAAGGAAAAAGAGCTGTTTGGCAAGACCTTGCAGTTAGAAGATTAAGTATAAAGCCGGTTGTAAAATACCGGCTTTTATTAACCAAAAATTTATAAGTCAAAAGTATTATTATAAAAGCATTGTCAAAGTGCCTAAAATGTGTTACATTAAATACTGTATCACCAGTAAGGTGTGCACAATTCAATTGGTTCCACAGTATATGGAGAAAAGTCATGTCAGATATATCATTA
>CASDYX010000004.1 GCA_949286215.1 uncultured Pseudomonadota bacterium | reverse complement strand
TTGTGGCTACATGAGGCCAGTGAGAACTCACAACACAAAAAAGAGTTAGAGTTCGAGACTGAGCGGAGGCGACAGCCGAATGCCGAAGGCACCGCGAAGGACGGCGAAGCCAACCCCGCCGAGTGCGCCATAAAAAATCCCTCCCTCGCGGAGGGTTTTTTTTGTGGCTACATGAGGCCAGTGAGAACTCACAACACAAAAAAGAGTTAGAGTTCGAGACTGAGCGGAGGCGACAGCCGAATGTTTTTTCTAAAAATTTTTTCATTAAACTATTTACAAACATAGAAATTGTGCTAAACATACAAACCAATTTACTATTATTTTAGATAAAACATCTGCCTTGGCAGACATTATAATTTATGTTTCACTTAAAAATTTTTGCGTCATGAAAAAGACAACGATTTTAGGAATTGTCGGCGGAACATTGGTTGTTGCCGGCGCAGTTGCTGCTTGGTTTAAAAGAGAAGCCATCAAAGAAACAGCTGCTGAAGTGGTTGCTGAAGTAAAAAAGTATTTAGCAAAAGGAAAAGAAGAGCCGACCGAAGTAAAAGAATAATCAAAAGTCCGCTCTAACAACAACCCCTAAGAAACAAACCGTTTCTTAGGGGTTTTTTTGTATGGTGAACTTTGCTTCTTATAAAACGAAGTTTGATTGGGAAAGAAAAAATAAAGGATAAATTTGGTGGAGCTGAAGGGGATCGAACCCTCGACCTATTGATTGCGAACCAATCGCTCTCCCAACTGAGCTACAGCCCCACAAATTGACTTATGGCTTAATCAATAACCTCAAAAAAGTCAATGTCTTTATCTTTTAATTGCTTAAAGATTTCAAAAAGTCTTCTTTAGACGGAGATTGCGGAAGTTTTTTCATATCTACATAAACGCAACTTCCGGCATCAATAAAGGGCTGAAGCATACGATTTGTAATATCAGAATCTCCGCTATTCCAATCCAAATTATCCTCAAAATTTACCATATTAGCTTCCAAAGCATCTGTATATTTTTTAGCATCTTCAGCAGTAAAAAGGCAATCGAGCGTTGTCACACTTCCTTCTTGCGGTAAGTTTTTAATGGCTTCAGGTACGCCGTCAGGATAAATTTTTTGCAAATCGACAGGTTTATTTTTGATAGTATAAACATAATGACATCTATCGCCATCTTTGCCTTGTACACTCATAATATTATCCATATTAGAGAAGACGAGAGTTTTTTCGTAAGGTTTGCAAGCAATTAAATTATCTCTTAAATCTTTAGTATAATCAACATTAATCACTTTCATTTGGCAGACACCGTCATCAGAAATAAGTTCCTTAACCGCAGAAACCAACTGTGATTTTGCCTCTGTAAGAGAAACTTTTTCTGCATTTTGAAAATCTTGAATAGCTTTTTGATAAGCGGCTAAATTTTCTTTATCAAAGTCACAGCGATTAATAAAATGTCCTACTTGGGAGGTGGATATAAATTCGCACCGACATTTATCTCCGACCCAACCGATAATTTTATATTTAAAATCATAGCTTAAACCACTTGCATCTTGGCTTTTTTCTTCAATCATCGGGGTGCAGTCTTTAATGTTTTGAATAAAAGCATCAGACATTCTGACTAAGTCAACTTGTCCGTTAAGGTCGGTATTAATTCTGTCTGCTCTTGCAGGTGTAATAAATGCAATCATCAGAAGAAGGGGTAAGTAGTATTTCATGGTCCATCTCCTTTGTTGCAGTATATTTTATCATTTTGGAGGTAAAAGTTCAATTCTTATTCATTATATTTTGTGGAAGAGAAAGAATGTAAAAGTAAATTACAAACTATTTGTTGAGAGCTTCAATATTTAACAATTGAGATTTAATATTCAATCCGCCGGCATATCCGACAAGTTTCCCGTTTGAGCCAATAACCCGATGGCAAGGAATAAAAATAGGAATAGGATTTTTGTTGTTAGCCAAGCCAACAGCACGATATGCTTTTGTGCAACCAATTTTCTCAGCAATTTCTTTATAAGAAGCGGTTTCTCCGTAAGGAATATTTAACAACTCCAACCACACTCTTTTTTGAAAAGCTGTGCCGATAGGACAAAGGGGAAGATTAAAAATTTTTCTCTTCCCCGCTAAATATTCTTGTAATTGTTCAAAAGCATCATTCAAAAGAGGAGTCTTTTGCATCATATCTGGTGTCATAAAGCTTTGTTTTTGAAAACAAAGATGCGTAATTTTATTATTTTCTTCAACAATAAAAATTTCACCTAACGCTGTATGACAAGCCCAAAACAACATTTAGAAAAGGCCTAAACCTTTTTCAATTTTAACTCTTTGTTGCTCTAAGATAGTACCCATGTTTAACTTACCGCTTCTAAGCATTCCGCGAACCTGACAAGCAGCATTAACATCTGGGTTGGCAAACAAATAAGTAACTTTTGCTCTCTTGGGGGCACCTTCCAAAATTTGGTGAATACAACCCAAAAATCCGTTAGCTACTAATTCATACGCCATTTCTTCACTAATACCGCTGGATGCAGCATATTTAACGAGGGCGTTTACGGCATCACTTACGTTATTGGCGTGAATTGTAGATAATACCAAGTGTCCGGAAGTTGCTGCACGTAGAGCTTCACTTGCGACATCGGGAGAACGAATCTCACCCAAATAGATATAACGAGGTTTAGAGCGAAGGGCTGACTTAATACCTTCTTCCCACTTACCGTCAGGAGGAGTAGTTTGTTTGCAAAGACCGAGTTCTGCTTCAGGAGTAATATAAACACCATCCAGAGGCATTTCAATCGGGTCCTCAATGGTGAAAGCATATCCGCCTTTTTTTTGCAAATATTCTTTTAAGAGGGCAGCGATTGTTGTACTTTTACCAGAACCGGTAGCACCAGCCAATAAGATTAATCCGCTGCATCCGGCCAAGGATACCAAATGCTCATAAACACGATAAGGTAAACCTAAATCTTTTAAGTTAGGAACAGTTGTCGGCATCTTACGAGCACAATAGTTCACGCCTTCCAAAGCAATTGTTCTCTCGACACGATAGTTTCTACCTTTATAGTTTAAGAGATAGCTGCGATTCTCTCCGTCATAGGTCTTTTCGAGTTGATCAAAAAACTCTTCAAAATCGTCAAAAGTAACAATTTTCAGACCGCAGTTTGTACGTCCGCTCCAAATATAACATTTCTTATCAGGAGTAACATATACATCCGAAAATTTAACCTCATTAATCGGACCGGAGCTATATTTACTAACAAGAACATCTTCAGGATTTATTTTGTTAACAGAAATAGGGTGTCTGGCAAGAGAAGGTGTAGAATTTACAGGAGCAGTATTTGTTGGTTGTTGCGGTTTAGCTTCTGCAGTGTTTGTAGGGGTAGCAGAAGTATCAACACTTTTAGAAGGCGTAGGGGTAGCTTCAGCTGCGGCTCTAACATTATTGACTGACATTTGCTTTATCAGTTCTTCACTTGAATTTCCCATGGGTCTTAAATTCATTTTATTATCCGAGTTACCTTTATCAAAAAAATTCATAGTATACGTCCTTCTAAAACCAAACTTGCCAATAACCTTTAGTATAAAGAATCTTTTATTGAAATTGTGTTAATTTTTTTTGACAAATGAGAATTAAAGCATAAAGATACCATTAAACATAAAAAGAGGCGAAAGCATGAGACAATTTTATCCGGTATTTTTACTTATAATTTCAAATATATTCATGACATTTGCATGGTATGGACACCTAAAGTTTAAAAGTACATCTTTATGGGTAGTAATTTTAGCCAGTTGGGGCATAGCTTTTTTTTCAAGTGCCGACAAATCGTATCGGACATGACTACTTTAGCGCACCACAGCTAAAGATAATGCAAGAAGCTATTACCATTAGCATCTTTTGTATTTTTTCGATTCTTTATTTAAAAGAGGATTTGCGCTGGAATTATATTGTTGGCTTTGGGTTAATATTGTTAGCCGTATTTTTCGTCTTTAAAAAGTGGGATTAAAGCCTATAAGAAAACAAAACCCCGCATTTCTGCAGGGCTTTCTGTAAATGGTGGATAGACAGGGATTACTCGTCGCTCCGCTAGAGTTGCACAGGCGCTCATTCGCTACCGCTCACTGGCGTTCTCCCGCCCGCCTTTCGCTGGTAGTCGAACCCTTTTTATCCAGGGTTCAAATCCGGCAATCCTCATCATTTACAACAAAACCCCGCATTTCTGCAGGGTTTTCTTGTAAATGGCGGATAGACAGGGATTCGAACCCTGGATACCCTTTAGGGGTATACACGATTTCCAATCGTGCGCCTTCGACCACTCGGCCATCTATCCACGAACGAAACTATTCATAATGTCAAAAGTTGCGTTTGACAAGAGTTTTTTTGCTTAAATTCAAAAAAGTCGCTAATTTTTTATTCTTTGGGCCAACCGATTGCCTGAGACACAATCACTTGCTGTTTATCATCAAGTTTGAGTTCATGAGCCACGGCATCGTGGTCAAAATAACCTCTGACCACATTGTTTAAGCCTTTGTCCGCACAATAAAGTCCGACATTTTGATAAGCCGAACCGGCATGCATAGCGCCATACATCGGATTTTCGTTAGTAGAGACATAAATCAAATCCAATGCAGCTTCTTTAGCAAATTCTTGCGTAGCCAACATTGTTCGCAAATCTTTATCAGAGACTTGCACCAATCGATGAGCTTTTGCATCATAAAGCCATACACCGTCATATTTAAGCACATAGACGGATAAATCTTGGCTGTCGCGGGCGGTCGGAATGGTTCGCTTGCCATCCTGGCGATTGACACCAACCGCTGCCCACAGCATATCAGCCAAAGTTTGTTCATTAACGGCACGTCTGCCGAATTCACGCGCAGTCCGTCTTTCCTGCAGGCTTTGCATCAGGGTTTTGCCACCAACCATGTTGGGCTTGGGCAAAGGCTGAGTGACAAGTTCAGCATTTGCAGATGAAATTCCGAGAGCCAAAACACAAGCGGCAACCGTCAATGTTTTTTTATACATGTATAATCTCCTTTTAACTGGGCCTTAATAATCAATAATCTTAATATATTAATCATAACCTTAAAAAATACATAATGATAGATGGGGATGGGGAGTAATAATATCTTCAATTAATATAAGACCTCGGCTCCTGCCGTTATCTTTTTATGCTTTTGGGACTTCTGTCGTCAAAAGACATAGTTTAACCCTGCGGTAATTGCCACATCTTGATAATCGCTTCCGGCAGTAGCGCGAGCGGTAGCATACAGGCTGAAAAATTTACTGATATCAGCACTTCCACCAATTTCCAGACGAGCAAATGCACCGTCGTCCATTTCGGGAGTATTATCAAGCAAGTTGGTAATTGTCACATCACTTCCAGAGACCGAATTAAAGAGAACACTCGGTCTGATGTAGGCTTTAGCAAAGCCCTTATCCAGATTCCAGGTTTGTTCAAATTTCACACCTAAATCTGCTTCCAGAGATGTAAGGGTATCAAATTCTGCCGATTTGCCATAAATATCTTTAGCATCATCATAACTGATAGATGTGATATTAATAATGGCGCTTGGCTCAATGTTGAAACTGTAATTAACGTTATAAACGTATCCTGCAGCAAGGCTTAAACCATATTCGGTAGCATCAGTGTCTGAAGTAACGTTATCTTTGGTTTTGATGTCAGCCTCTTGAATACCGCCGTAAACGGTAGCCAAAGCCCAAGCATTTTGCCAGTTGTGGCGATAGTAAACGCCACCCAAATAGCTGTCGATATCAATCTCGCTGCCATATCTGGCAAAGAAATCTTCGGCTTCTCCGTCAAAATCATAGTCACCTTGTCGGTAAGAGGCAAACAAGCCTATTCTATTGTTGTTATTGTTGTAAATATCAATTCCTGCCTCACCACCCATAATATCGGCATCATAATTAATAGAGCCTTCGTTGGTAATTGAGTGGAAAATAGGCATAATCCAGAAATTGTAGTTATTATAAAAGTTTTCAATTCCTTTAGAGTAATAGCGATAAGCCGGAGAATGCATAACACGATTATCAACCAGATTATTGTTTCTCAAGTTTATTTTATTAATCACGTTATAGACCACGCTTCTGGTTTGCTCCAATGCGGCGTGAGGTAATCCCATGTAAGCCAAAACTTCAGAGTAAACGCCAATCTTTCCACCACTATTAGCCATACCCATATACCAGTTATTGCCCTCATTATAGGTATCCCAAAGGTATGGGCTGGAATTTACTCTCCAAATGGTAAAGTTTGCAGCAGTCGAAGCATCGTCATTCGGAGCTTCCAAAAACAGAATTTTTTCACTGGTTTTTGCCACCGAAGCAAGTTGAATATTAAGTTCGGATGTTCCTTTAACATCGCCGTTAACGACTAACTTGTCGGAGATATTATTCTCTGTATCCACTTTTAGCGTAATTGATGAATTGCTTTGACCGGTATAATTTCCTTCAATCGTCGTGGTGTTGTCTTTTTCATCAGCCAAACTTCCGGGGCTAACCATGTTGAGGTCTCCGGCGTTAACAACTGAGCCAAGAATATTTACATTTTCAATTTCAGAAGTATCAAGTACGGAACCTTGGTTAATTTTAATTTCGCTTGCCGTACTGTCCATATTAATATCGCTACCTAATGAAACATTTGCAGCTCCGTTTTTTCCTCCAATATTAATGCTGTTCCAGCCATTAACAGTTGTTGAACCATTTGTCCCATCAGAGGAAATCTTAAAACTACCATCAGCAAAGGTTAAGTCTTTACCGGCAGTTGTGGCTTCAAGTTTATTTCCAAATTTTTCATTAACACCGTTAACAATTATCAAAGATGAAATGTTTCCATCGCTAAAGAGTTTGTTGTAATCGTAACTTCCGGCTAAGGTGGCATTTTGAGAAATAGCAACACTTCCATTAAGGTTCGTTCCATCAGCTAAGCCCAAAGTTGAAGAACCCAGTGCTTCCACGTTATTGAGGCTAGCACCGCTTTCAGCACTCAAAAAACCGCCATTAACAACCGTATCATAGGCATCACCGCCATTTTTAACCAGCATTGAGCCGTTTGTATTGACGGTAGAATTAAATACCATACCACCGGAATTAACTTCTAGACCTTGAACATTACCGCTATCGGTAGCATGCCCGCCGGAGTTAATGATTGTTCCAAGTGCTGTACCATCAACAATCATAGAGCTGCTTTCATTCAAAACAGTATTATTTGCACTACCCCCGGTCTCAACCGCAATATTGCTGGAGCCGTTAGCAACAGTATCTGAAATACTGCCTCCGCTTTGGACTTCAACCAAACCACTGTCTTGAAGAAGAGTATTGGTTAAAACACCTTTGTCAAGGACATCAAGTTGACTTTCACCTCCTACGATAATTCCGTTTCCAACGCCATTATTAAAGAGGGTATCATAGTGCTTTCCGTAAAGATTAGCATCAATAACGTCGTTATCCGTAGTCAGGTGATAAGAGCCTTGGTCATTCACCGTCAAGCCACGAACAGTTGCATTTGTTTGCGAGGCATCAATCAATCCGCCCTTGTTGACAACAACAATATCAGCATTGGCACTACCCTCAAGGGTCAAGGTACCACCGTTATTAATTGTTGTATCTGTTACCATAGAGGCATCTTGAGCGACAATTTCGCCGCCATTATTAACAATAGAGGTTTGAGCTGTACCACCTCCGGTGACATTCATCACGCCGCCATTAATGGTGGATAGGGAGGCGCTCCCTCCATCAGTAATATTTAGTGTTCCATCTGTTAGGGTAGTGTTTGTAGCAATACCATCCATATTAACGTTAACGGTTCCTCCGTTAATTGTAGTGTTGTCGGCAATACCCCCGTTATTAACGTTCATAACACCATCAGTATTTACTTCGGTCACACTGGCAAGACCGCCGGTTTCTACATTTAAAGTACCTGAATTGATAGTAGTATTTTGAACGGTTGAATATGTTGGTTCTGTGGGTTCCGTTACATCAGAGCCATCGGAACCATCAGAGCCGTCTGAACTACCGGAGCCATCTTCAGTTCCGCTACCGGTTTCATCATTTAGACCGGTATCAGTATTTCCGTCACTATTCGTTGTATCCTCAATTCTCGCAACTGTTTCTTCCTCTCCTTCTCCTGGAGTTGGTTCTACAGTAACATCTTCACCGCTATCAGGTTCATCAAAACGTACTTCAACTGTACCGCCGTCTATAATAGTTCCATCTGCAGTACCGCCATCTTTCACCAGCATGGTACCGCCGGTGTTGACTTGTGTTGTCGTTGCAATTCCGTTTCCGCTAACTTCAAAACCTTGATAAGTATTTTCACCGATTTGTCCGCCAGAGGAGTTCACTATGGTCCCGAGTGTATTTCCTTCACTTATCATAGAACCGGAATTAATGGTTGTTGTGGTAGTGCTTCCTTCTTCGGCTACTGTAACTAAGCCACCTTCAATAGTTGTTTTTTGAGCATCGCCTCCTTGATTAACAATAACGTTACCACCGGTATTGACTGTTGTTTCATTTGCAATGCCTCCTTTATTAATAGTCATTGTTCCGGTATCGCCGACAGTATTGGAGTTGGCTACTCCAGTGTCATTAACGTTCATTGTGCCGTTATTATCGATAGTCTGAAAATCACACATGCCTCCGGGACAAGTAATGTTGACCGGATCATCAGCCAAAGCCGGAGAATTGCATAAAGCAACTGCAGTAAGAAGGCTAAAAGAAAAAGAAAGAAGTTGTTTCGTCATAGCGTCGGCCTTGTTTTTTGCTAGTTCTCTTTTCTGGAGAACATAAGGAAGATAAATCGATTTGCCCCGATTCTATAATTTTAATTATTAACAAAATCTTATGCCGATTCTTTTCTTTCTATCTTCGATTCGCTCAAAGCCTTGCCCAGATTCGCATTGAGTCCGATTAAAAAATTTTTTTCGATTCGTTCAAAATAAAAGTTAATTTTTCTCCGAATCGCAAAGCCTTTCTCCGAATCGCAAAAAAACACCCTCCGGAAGACCGAAGGGTGTTTTTGCTAACTTCTATAAAAATTAAGCGTTTTTCTTCAAAGCTTCGCCTAAAGCGTCACCCAAAGAAGAACCACTGGAAGCAGTAGATGAATATTCTTCCAAAGCTTTCTTTTCTTCTTCAATTTCTAAAGCTTTAACAGACAAGCCGAGCTTGTTGTTTTTCTTATCAACTGAAGTAACTTTGGCTTCTAATACATCGCCTTCTTTGTAGTTTTCAGGATTTTGGTTAGCTTTTTCTTTAGACAAGTCAGCTTTTTTAATCATAGCGCTAACGCCGTTAACTTCAACGTTAACACCTTTGTCTTCAATGCTGACAACGGTTGCTTTAACAACATCGCCTTTTTTGATTTCATCTAAAGCGGCAGCCAAGTTGTTTTCAGACAATTGTTTAATACCGAGGCTGATGCGTTCTTTTTCAACATCAACATCAATAATTTTAGCCTGAATATCTTGACCTTTAACATAGTCTTTAACAGCTTCTTCACCGGATTTCTCCCAAGAGATATCAGAGAGGTGAATCATGCCGTCGATTTCGTCAGACAAACCAACAAACAAACCGAATTCGGTAATGTTTTTGATTTTGCCTTCAATGATTGAACCGACCGGATGCTCTTCAATATAAGCAGCCCAAGGGTTCGGAGTGCATTGTTTGATGCCGAGGCTGATACGTCTCTTATCCGGATCAACTTCCAAAACCTTAACTTCAACTTCTTGAGAAGTAGAAACGATTTTACCCGGATGAACGTTTTTACGAGTCCAGCTCATTTCAGAAACGTGAACCAAACCTTCGATACCGTCTTCGAGTTCAACGAATGCGCCGTAATCAGTAATGTTGGTAACTTTACCTTTGTAGATTTCGCCAACTTTATATTTGTCGGCAACAGCTTGCCAAGGGTCGTTTTCGAGTTGTTTCATACCCAAAGAAATGCGTTGGTTATCTTCATTGAATTTGATAACTTGAACTTTAACGGTTTGACCAACAGAGAGAACTTCGCTCGGGTGGTTAATACGTTTCCAAGAAATATCGGTAACGTGGAGCAAGCCGTCAACACCGCCCAAATCAATAAATGCACCGTAATCGGTAATGTTTTTAACAACACCTTCGAGAACAGAACCTTCTTTCAAGGTATCGATTAATTCAGCGCGAGCTTCAGCTCTTGTTTCTTCCAAAACAACACGGCGAGAAACAACGATATTTCCTCTAACTTTATCCATTTTCAAAATTTGGAACGGTTGAGAAATACCCATTAACGGAGTGATATCGCGAATTGGGCGAATATCGATTTGAGAACCCGGCAAGAAAGCGATAGCACCATTGAGGTCAACGGTAAATCCACCTTTAACTCTACCGAAGATAACACCGTTAACTCTTTCACCGGCGTTAAGAGATTTTTCAAGATCTTGCCAAACTTCTTCACGACGAGCTTTTTCGCGAGAGAGAACGATTTGACCATCTTTGTCTTCATAGCGGTCAACATAAACTTCAACTTTGTCGCCGGCTTTGAGTTCAGCGTTTTGACCGAATTCACGCAAAGGAATGCGGCCTTCAGATTTAAGACCGACGTCAACCAAAGCGAAATCAGGAGTAACGCGAACGATAGTACCTTTAACCACAGAACCGGTGAGGCTGTTTTCACCGAATTGCTCATTTAAGAGAGCTTCAAAATTTTCGTTGGTTTCAGGAATTTGGAATTCAGTATTTGTCATATAAAAAATTAATTTCAAAAATGCCGATTTCAGATAAAAAAGAAACGGACTTGTGCGAGTTAAATCGATAGGTAATGCGCACCCATATACCTAAAGTTAGGATATTTATACAGTCAAAATTTAAAATTTCAAGTATTTTCTTTGTGTTAAGGCTTATTTTTAGTGCTTGTTTTCAATAATTTCTTCAGCCTTTTGAACAACTTCTTGAATACTCAAAGCCGAGGTGTCAAAAATATAAGCATCTTCAGCAGGTTTCATGGGAGCCGTTGCCCTTTTTGCATCACGTTCATCGCGTTCAATCATATCTTGCAAAACTTTTTCAAACGGAGTGTCTTTCCCTTTTGTTTTAAGTTCTTCAAAACGACGTTTGGCGCGCACTTCCGTAGAAGCAGTAATAAAAAACTTAACATCCGCATTAGGGCACACAACCGTTCCGGTATCTCTTCCGTCATAGATTGCGCCGTTTGCAGGTGTTCCGTCTGCAAAAACCGGTTTAAGAGCAAAATCTTGTTGCATCTTAAGCAAAGCGGCGCGCACTTTAGGTTGAGAAGATACGATAGAAGCAGCCACCCCGCCTTCAGAGCTTCTGAATTCAGAATTTTGAGAGAGTTCCATCATTTGCGGAAAAGTAAGTTTTTGAGCCAAATTTTCGGCTTTACTTTCATCATTAAGGTCAAAATGATTAAGTCTCATCAACAAGCCGACAGCTCGATAAACCATTCCGGTATCAAAATAAGCCAATTTATATTTTTGAGCCAATTGAGCCGCAAGAGTACCTTTTCCGGCAGCGGCCGGACCATCAATAGTTATAATCATTTGTTATTACCTTAAAGTCTTTACAAAATTTTATCTATTCATTAACATATCTGTTATAAATTAACAGAGATTAAATAGGTTATACAGAGCTTTTAAAACGAGGAGGACAAATGTCTCAAATAAAGGTTTTAGGTTTAGCGTTGCTATTAAGTTTTATGTGTGGAAAAGTACAAGCTCAAGCCGTAGATTCTCAAGGAGAAACGCCTCAAGTTCAGGAAATGGGAGGTTTTGAGGAAACCTATGCAGAACAAGTTGCAAGAGAGCAAATGGAGCAGGAACAAGCCGCTCAACAAGCAGAACAAGCAAGACAAGAGAGTGAAAATTCCGTTTTGGCAACAGTTCCTCAGGGGAGCTCATCAAACGTCAATACTCCGATAGACTATAAAGGAATAGCCAATGCTTATTTTAGTGGCAACAAAGAAGAAAAGGCTGAAAATTCAGCAGCTAATGCTGAAAAGGCACAACCCAAAACCTATGAAGATGTAATATTCACAATTACGGAGCCAACCTCTAAAGCTACACTGGGTATGGGACATACGATTGATTTAAAATTAAGAACATCATCTAATTTGAAATGGAATTTTGATAAAGAATTTCAATCTCTTGAATATTTATCGGAACGCACTGAAGATGGATTTTTTCATGTAGTATTTAAAGCAAAAGCTCCAGGTCAAGAAACAGTTTATTTTGATTGTTTAGATGTTGGAAATCCGGATAATATTCAAGTATTGGAAACAAAATTAATAGTCATTAAAGTAGAGTAAGAAATTGGCTTCAACAATACGTTTGTTTATAAATACCCCTCTTTCTCTCGGACAAACACTTGAATTGTCCGAAGCGCAAAGCCATTATTTGTGTAATGTTATGAAGTTAAAAGCGGATGACAAATTTTTGGGCTTTGACGGAACGAGTGGTGAATATGAATTGCAAATAACAAAACAAGCCAAAAAACATGTTGAGGCCAAAATATTACAAAAGCACAGAAATTTTATAGCCTCGCCGGATGTTTGGCTTTTGTTTGCACCGCTAAAAAAAGACCAAACAGATTTTGTTATTCAAAAATCGGTGGAGTTAGGGGTAAGCAAATTAATTCCCACTATTACCCGCTATACCATCAGCGATAAAACCAAAACCGAAAGATTTGTCGCTCAAAGCATTGAAGCCGCAGAACAATGTCGTCGGCTCGATATTCCCGAAGTTGTGTCTGCAAAATCTTTGTCTGAAATTTTATCAAATTGGGATTCTTCTCGTCGTCTTTATTATATGGATGAAAGCCGAACCGGAACCCCTGTAAGAGAAGCCTTTTCTCAAGCCTCTGCGCCAATAGCAATTTTAGTTGGTCCGGAGGGCGGTTTTAGCGAAGATGAGTTAAAGCTTTTGCGTCAATTAGATTTCGCAACCGGAGTAACTCTGGGCCCCAGAATTTTGCGTGCCGAAACGGCAGTTGTATCAGCTTTAAGCTGTTGGCAGGCTTTAAGTGGCGATTGGGTAAATTATAAGGAGCAAATCTAATGCGCTTTTTAGTAGCTGATGACCATGATTTATTTTTGAAGGGATTGGAATTTGTTCTAAAAGAAAACTATTCCGGCATAGATTTGGTTTTTGCTCATAGTTATTCAGATATTTTCCATATTTTAGAAAAAGACCATAATTTTTCTCTTGTAATGACAGATTTGGCCATGCCTGGCGGGAAATGGCAGGATTCGCTGCAACAAATACATCATGAGTTGCCCGATACGCCGATAATAGTGCTATCTGCAGTTTTTGATAAAGAGATTGTTCAAAAAACCATTGATTTGGGCGTTTCTGGCTATATTCCTAAAACATCATCTAATATGGTCATTATCAGTGCGATAAATTTGGTTTTATCGGGAGGCGTTTATATTCCGCCTGAATTATTGAATAGCAAGCTTCAAACTGAGATGAATATGGATTCAAACCAAAATTCGGAGCAAAACGTATTAACTCCTCGTCAAATTGAAGTTTTGGAAAAAGTAGCCGAAGGCAAGTCCAATAAAGTGATTGCTTATGAGTTAGGCTTGAGTGAAGGTACGGTTAAACTCCATGTTACGGCGATATTAAAATTGCTCAATGTTAACAATCGAACCGGCGCTGTTAGAGAAGCCGAACGTCAAGGATTGATAAAATCATGAGTAATGCTATTTTGCAAGAATACCAAAAGCAGTTAGGTCAAGCTAAAACGACCGAACTCTGGAATATATACAAGACAGAAACAAGGGACGGTTTGTATTCCAGGCTTTCACGATGGGTGTTGCAATCCGAAAAAGATTTGTTGCAAAATTTTTTTCATTCACGTCAAGCTGGAGGCAAAACATTTGGAATGAATGATTTTGTCTTAGCTTGCAAGCAAATGGAAGAACATCTCCAAGCCGGTGGCGGGATAGAGATTATCAATTCCAGATTATCTCACATAAGCGAATTATTTGAGCAAGAAGCCAAGCAGGTTGAAAACATTCTGAATAAGAAGGAACCAAAAAATGATAAAATTGATAAGTGATATTGACCAAGAAGAAGCAGAAGAAGATGTAATTTCACGAGAACCTACTTTTCAGGCGCCCAAAGAAGTTTCAATCCCCTTATATCAGCGTCTGTTTTATTCCAAGCTGTACAATAGTGTAAAGTGGAGTTCTTTGTTGGATAACAATTTGTTGCTCAATATCGTTACATTTGGCACTTATTCAAAATTGGTTCGAGCTTGTTGCAATGAAATAGATATGCATAGCAAAGTTTTGCAATTAGGCGGTACTTTTGGTAATCAACTCGCTGAGTTGGCAGACAGTGTCGGCTATTATGGGCATTTAGATGTAATGGATGTAAACGGCACTCAACTGAGCCGTCTGGAAGGGAAATATGAAACCCCATACCCGCAAATGCATTTTATCCGTGCCAATGCAGAAGATGGGATAGAAGGAGAATATGATGCGGTTGTATGTTTTATGCTGTTGCATGAATTGCCTATTGCCAGCAAAATTAAAGTGGTTGAAAATGCTTTGCATGCCATTAAAGAAAATGGCAAAGTCATATTTATAGACTACTCGCAACCGAACTATTGGCACCCGTTAAGATATGTTGTGAGAATGTTTAATCGCTTGTATCAACCTTTTGCCGAAAAATTATGGGATAGAGGAATAGATACTTTTGCTAAAGATAATTTGGATTATATATGGCACCGTACGCGTTACTTTGGCGGAATGTATCAAAAAGTAGTTGCGGTTAAACGCCCAAAAATGTTTGAGGAAGCACCAAAATATTCTGATTTTCTATAAAGAATCAATGTCTTGTGCAATTTGTGCGGCGGGGAAGAGAATTTTCCCGCCCTTAAATTTTTCGCAGCCCTTTTGTAGTGGAACGGCATATCCTCCGTCATATAAAGACTGAACAAAGCGTAAATGCTTTTGTGTGAGCCATTTTTCACCGCAAAAAACGAAAACAGGGCAACCTGTTCCGCAAGATTCGCAAGCCATAGAAACAGAATCTCCGGTTACCACAATATTATCAGCGCAAGCATAGTATCCAAGGAGAGGATTTTCATCCTTGCTTCCCCAAAGAAAGGTATGCGCAGGAATATCTTTGAGATAACTCATAATTATTTTTTCGGCCTCATCACCTGTGCGTCTGGAATCAGTAACCAACAAAGAGCCGCCGATTCTTTCTTTCAAATTTTTAATTTCTAAAGCTAAGGCTTCAGCGTTTTTGAGGGTAAAAGGTTTTCCTTTAATACTTCCGCCAATAATAACTGCGGTTAACGGTTTGGGGAGTTTGGCGAATACTTTTTGCCATTTTTCCCGCGCTTCAACCAACACACGTTGTGATACTTTGTGAGGAGACCCGATAGTATAAAAACAATTTCCTTTAGATTTTTTGTATTTATCATGTTCAGGTAAAAAGATTCGGTCAAATTTAAGGAGATTTGACTTAGATACGTCAGGATGCAAAAGTTGCACAATTTTTGTTTTGGGAGATTTCTTTTTAATCCAAAGAGCAATCGGAGCTGTACGACGACTGGCAGATAGAACAATATCGGGAAAATCAGAATTAATTTGAGCAATGCTTTCTTTTTCCACGCCCAACAAAGAAGCTCCTTTGAGCAAATTCGGTAAAGCAGCCAACTTAGTATATTTAATTTGCTTTTCTTTGATATCATAGGCGTTAGGGTTTAACTCATTGAGCACGCCTTTAATCTGCCCGACACTTCCCATTCGATTGTCAAGAAGGGCCCAAATACATTTTTTCATATTTAATAACTCATAAAATACATTAGCAAAGAATAAGAGTTATGCTAATATAAATAAAAGTAAAAGCAACAAATTTTGGGAGGTTGTTATGCGTAAAATTCTGTTAAGCATTATTTGTTTGAGTGTATTTTTGGTAAGTAAAGAAGCCTCAGCTCAGTTTAGCGCTCAAAAAGATGCACAATATATAGCAACTCTTAAAGCGGTGGTGAATTATAAAATCAATGATGAAGAAATCATCAAGGATGTAGAAAGCCTACGCCAAAATCGGGCATTTAATCAAAAATTACAAAGAATGTTAAATAAGTTGCAAAATACTCGCACCAAAAACACCACCAACACCAAGGTTCAACAAATCTTAGAAAAAGCGGGACAAGATATTTATCGTTTGCTTGATTAATAAAGCATTAAGGATAAAATGCTATCATAAACAATAAAGAAAACGAATAAAGAGATAACCATGGAAAACGCAGAATATTTTCGAGAAAAAATACTAAATATGCGCCAACGCTTGCATGCAATGGAAGGCTTTGAGCGTGTAGAAAATATTTCAGAAAATGTTCCGGAACCCACACCTGAAATAAAGTCTGTGATATTCTCAAATAAAGAGAAAGAAAACCATGAAAAATAAACTAAAAACACTATTCTTAATCTTTCCTTTGATTGTTGGATGTGCTTTCTCATCTACCGAAAAAGCATCTGTAAAACAGGCTTATGATTCTGATTATGAACGCTTTTTTCAAAATGTGGTAATTAAAGAGAAAACCCCATATTACATCACATACGAGTATAAAGATGTACGTATAGATGAGTTGGCATTTTTAGCGTCACGCTACTGCCAAGAGCAAGGGAATAAACATGCTTATCTGCATGATACGGTTTTGTATCGCAATTTTTCACGTCGTGCGACTTTTGATTGCTTAGAGTTGCAAAATTAAGCGGCTCTTCCTATATAAAAAATAAGAAGGAAGGAGTGCTAAACAGAAGATGAATAAAAATTTATATCATGTTTTAGGGGTTTCAAAAGAAGCCTCTGATGCCGAAATTAAATCAGCATATAGAAAATTAGCGCGTAAATATCATCCTGACTTGAATAAGGATGACAAATCAGCAGCCGAAAAATTCAAAGAAATTTCTTGTGCTTATGATATTTTGGGCAATGCCGATAAGCGTAAGAAATATGATAACGGCGAAATAGATGCCGATGGCAAACCCACGGGATTTGGAGCCGGTTTTGGCGGAGGTAATTACAGCTACACGGGTGGAAATCCGTTTGGGAGCGGGGGCAATCCGTTTGGCGCCGGAGGATTTAGAGGCGGCAACGCCGGAGGTTTTGATTTCTCCTCAATTTTTGGTGAAGATATTTTTTCTCAGTTTGGCGGGGCTCAACAAGGTGGCTTTTCTGGCTATGGGCGTCGTGCACGTCGAGGGCAAGACATCAACTATACCATGCAGATTGATTTTCTGACGGCTGCTCAGGGCGCAGAGCGAACAGTAAATCTGAATGGTAAAAATATTAACGTCAAAATTCCTTCCGGCACCCAAAATGGTCAAACTTTACGTCTTAAAGGCTTAGGCGATGTTGGCTATAACGGGGGCGAAAACGGAGATGTCCTCATTACGCTGAATGTTGCGCCACACCCATATTTTACGGCCGATGGTTTGAATATTTTGTTAGAACTTCCGATAACCATGAAAGAAGCGGTTTTAGGCGCAAAGATTACGATTCCGACCATCAGTGGTAAAGTAGCGGTAACTGTTCCGCCTTATTCGACCAGTGGAGAGAAGTTGCGCCTCAAAGGCAAAGGCATGAAGACCAAAACAGCACAAGGCGATGAAATCGTAACATTAAAGATTGTTGCGCCAAAGACCAAAAATGCAGAGCTGGAAAAAGTATTATCATCCCTTGCCGATGAAAATGTAAGGAACTTTTAATGCTTCTTGATGCCTTGCGAGACTTTGAATGGCTAAACGAGCCGTTGGATGTGAATTTTGAAGAAACCGGTATGCGGGTTTTAACCCACAATAAGACGGATTTTTGGCAGTCGGCACATCATCGTGTATCTAAAGATAACGGACATTTCTTTTATACGCGCCGTTATGATGATTTTAGCTTTGTTGTGGGGTGGAAATTTCAAATCAACGGTCGGTTTGACCAATGTGGCATAATGTTGCGTATTGATGAAAAAAATTGGTTTAAGGCATCAATAATGTATGATGCACCGCAATACCCGATGATAGGGAGTTGTGTCACCAATAACGGCTATTCTGATTGGGCAAATATCGATATTCCTGCCGGTGTAGAAGAAATGTATTACAAAATCAAACGCCATAAGGGGGATTATGTCATTTCATATTCTTTTGACGGTCAGAATTTTCGCCAAATGAGAATGTTGCATTTATTGAAAGACCAACCCGAAGTCAAAGTCGGAGCTTTTGTTTGCTCTCCGCAACACGAAGGATTTGAAGCGACCTTAACGCGTATTGAATTTTTAGAATAAAAAAAGGAGGTCAAACCTCCTTTTTTTGTGATTATTTAATTTCTTCTTTTGGGTAAACACCAAAGAAATTGCTTCTCGGAACCCAGCCTTCATAAGCCCCAAAGCTAATTAAGCAGAATTGGCTTCCGGCCGGACATTTTTTGATGTTTCCGACTACCTCATCTTCCACTTTGGCCACAACCGGAGAAGTAAAGTCAGGTTTGTCATAAACATTGCTTTCGCCCGGAGTTGTCATCTTAATTGTGCGTTTTCCTGAAAGCATGGATTTATGTACCCAAGATTCGGAGCCTTGCCAGTCTTTAATTTTGCGCCAAAGTTCAAATTCGGCAACGATTTCAACCGGAGCGCCTTTTTGCATATAGACCCATTCAATCGGATATCTGGCCCCCGGACCGGAACGAGCATTAATGAGGTTAGAGCGCAAAGATACCATTCTGGGCAGAGCCAAACCGCTTTCGCTTTCATCTTGAGCATCTTGAGCCAGAGCCGGAAAAGCGACCATAACCGCGGCTAATAAACTAAAAAATACAGCTTTCATACAGACCACTCTCACATTTTAATTATTTCTTATTATATTTAGCGTAATCATACTTAAATAAGATGAATAAAACGTAAAGTTTCACAATTTGATAAGGACAAAAAACATGGATTTAATCAACATCATTACTGATTTAATCAAGTTTCGCACCGAAACGGGGAATATTCCTGAAATCAAACAATGTTTTGAATATTGCAAAATTTTATTTGCCAAGACGGATGCCAAGGTAGAAATTTTTGAAAAAGAAGGCGTTGCGCCGGTTTTATATATCCGCAATACCGATGCCGATAAGTTTGATGTTTTGTGTCTGGGGCATTTAGATGTCGTTCCGGCAACAGATGAAATGTTTACACCGGTTATTAAAGACGGACGTATGTATGGCCGTGGAACATTGGATATGAAATCTTTTGCCGCGGTGGCATTTAATTCAATGTTTCATGTCTTGGAGAATAAGCTGAATTTAAAATTTGGTATTATCCTCTCCAGCGATGAAGAAAAAGGCAGTAAAGGAACGGAAGCTTTCTTAGAAGCGCACAAAGATATTAAAGCAAAAATCGTTTTGGATAATGATGTCGGGGGCAATATTTTAAGTATTGTCAATAAATGCAAAAATCCGGTTTTTGTAAAAATCATTGCCGAGGGAAAAGAAGCGCATGGTTCCACTCCTTGGGAAGGCATAGATGCTAACGAAAAATTATTGCATACATTAAATAATATTCGTGAGATTTATCCTTATTATTCCAAAGAAACCAAAAAGCCGAAAGATACTTGGATTGATACGGTTCACTTTGCCAAAATCGAGGGTGGACAAGTCTCCAACGTCATTTCCAATTATGCCGAGGCTTTGCTGGACTTTCGCTTGACCGAGGATTCGACCGTCAAAAATCTGGAAAAGAACCTAAAAAAATGCATGGAAAAAGGCGTGAGCTACAAGATTGTCTCTTCCAGCACACCGGTTGTGATGGATCCGAAGAATGAATATATCCAAGCCTATAAAACTTTGGCAGAAGAAGTTCTGGGACAAAAGATGTTTTTTGAACAAATCGGTGGCGCAACGGATTCAAGAGCTTTTGCTGTAAAGGGCTCAATCGTGATTATGAACTCTGGCACGGGTGAGGGCATGCACGCCAATGGCGAATATGTTGAAATCGATTCGGTTCAAAAACTAGCCGAGATTCAAAAACGCTTCTTGGATAAACTCGCTTCCAAAGCATAAAAGCAGAACAAAAAAATACCATAAAGCTTAGGCTCTATGGTATTTTTTTTGAAGTCTTATTCGGAGCATTGATACCCCGAAAGATATGGCGGCTCCAATTCCACCTATTCCCAAAAAAATTAGATGGACTTCTCGATAGCACGAGAAAGCAGCCGGTATGGCCAATATGACCATCATGACCATATTAATCCCCAAGATAAAAAGGTTATCTTTGGGATTTTCTCTATTTATGCTTAAAAACGGCGCGCAAGCCGTCATAAGCAAACAGAAAAAATAAATAACATACGGAAAGTTCCATATGCTAAATTCTTCTGTAATGAATACTGGTGACGCCAAAACTATTAGCGCCATTGCCAGATTAACAAAAATTTTTTTCATAATTTTTAAATTATAATGATTAGGCTTTCTTTATACCATATTTTTGCCACATAGACAAGTATATTTTTGTCAAATGTTTTGTATAAATATAATCCTTGCAGTCTGCGTTATTTCAGGCTATAAAACAAGGCAACGTCCCCGTAGCTCATCAGGATAGAGCAACAGTTTCCTAAACTGTGGGCAGGAGGTTCGAGTCCTCTCGGGGACGCCATAGCTTTTCCAAGAGCTCCTCTTCTTATTTACGAGAGGACTCGAACCGGGAGGCTGGAGGCAAAAATTGCTCAAAGTAATGAGCAATTTTAACGACAGGTGAAGATTTGTTAAATTGCGACTATGCTGTGAGGCATACCAAGCAATTGTTATAAATCGAACTCAGCGAAGTCCTCTTAGGCACGCCATAGCTTTTCCAAGAGCTCCTCTTCTTATTCACGAGAGGACTCAAATTCTGTTAGCTTGCATATAAATATTTTTTATTTATTATAAGAGCCGACAAGGAGGAAAGTATGGCTTTTCAATTTACACATTTTAATTTTAATGTCTCAGACTTGCAAAAGAGTTTAAGCTTTTATGATAAGGCTCTTGGTCTTAAAGAAAAACGTCGCATTCAAGCCGAAGATAACAGCTACACAATAGTTTATTTAACTGATGGTCAAAGCAACTTTGAACTGGAGCTGACTTATTTGCCCTCTCACCCTCAAAAGTATGATTTGGGAGAATGTGAGTTCCACTTGGCTCTTGTGGCACCTGATTTTGCCGCCGCCAAAGCCAAACATGAAGCCATGGGCTGTATTTGTTTTGTGAACGAGGCTATGGGAATTTATTTTATAGAAGATCCTGATGGTTATTGGATTGAGATTATTCCACCTCAATTAGCGCCTCAAGCATAAAATAAACTCAAAAAACAAACCCCGCCAACAAGCGGGGTTTTATTTTTTTCTAGTCACCGGATTTAATTTTATCAATCAATTCCTTAACCGAGGGAATTCCGTCTCTATATAACGGGTCGGTAGCAAAACGATAAACCTGATGTCCGGCAAACAAAAGATTATCTTTGATGCTGCCATTATGTCCGACATCATACAAAGTCTTATGAATGCAATAAGATCTTGGGTCAGGAATTTTTCCGGTTGTACCGTTTGCTCTTGACCAAGTAGAGAATTGGCATTGAGACAAACAACCAACACATTCGGCTCTGTCTTGTTGCATTTGTTTCCACTCTTGAGGCGTTAAAAAGACCACCGTGCTGTCCGGAGTTTCTTTAATTTCGGTATAACCGGCACTAATTTGTCTTTCAGCCTTGTTAACATCTTCTGGTCTAATATAAACAGTTTTAATGCTGCTCATTTCCAAAGGATGAGAAAACTCGTTGTCAGCCTCTGTCTTGAAAGAGATTTCACCTTCTTTGCGGCGAATTAAATTTTCCAAAAATGTATTTTTGATTGCCGAAGAGAAGAAACCCGTCGGGCTGAATTTTTGCAAAATAACGTCGCCTTTTTTCAGTTGCAACATCAATTTCTTCCAAGCATCGCTAACCGGACTTTCTTTGGTAATCATCGGGCGAGTGCCGAATTGGAAGGCGATTTTACCAATATCTGGATTATCAATATAATCTTCCCATTCTTTTAGCGACCAAACACCACCGGCCAAAATAATCGGTGTATCTTCCAAACCAAGGTTGCGTAAGGTTTTTCTGAGTTCAACCAAACGTTCATAAGGTCTTTGAGGTTTGGTGGGGTCTTCGGCATTTGATAAACCATTGTGACCACCGGCAAGCCAAGGGTCTTCATAAACCACGCCGCCCAAAAATTCCTTAAAGTTGGAATAAGCACGTTTCCACAAAACTTGGAAAGCTCTTGCTGAAGAAACAATCGGATAATAGTAAACCCCGAATTTAGATGCCAATTCTCCCAAATGATAAGGCAAACCGGCACCGCAGGTAACACCATGAATCAAGCCTTTAGCTCTTTCCAATACACCGGTCAAAATCTGCTCAGAATCAGCCATTTCCCAAAGCATATTCATATGAATTCGACCATTCCCGCCGGAGATTTCGTGAGCAATCTGTGCTTGAGCAACACCGCCTTTAATTGCGTATTCAATCATTTGCGCATGTCTGTCAGCACGTTTTTTCTGAAAAATTCGTTCAATAACGACATTTCCGTTTTCATCATAAAAATCAGGACTAACGCCGGAGAAAGTACCGACACAGTTTTCATGAGCCCAAGCTCCGCAACTGCGACCATCACTGGCATTAATACCTTTTCCGCCCTCAATCAGAGGGAAAACCTCTTTTCCAGAAATCATAATGGGATTTAACTTAAACAACCTTTTATTCCTTAAAAAATTCACTTTTGTATTTCTATAACACAAAAATTTTATTTTGTGGAGAAAAATATCAAAACAATTCATCTCTGTGAGAAAAATTTTCTCCTACAAAGCCAAGCTGAAAATTCCTTCAGGCAAATTATTCAAAGAGACCAATACAATCAAAATGCAAATAAAAGCATAAACTTGCAACATTTGCGTAAGCGCTTTGTTTTGCAATAATGGAAATTTTGGTTCCAAGAGATGCAATGCGCTGTTAATTCCCAGCATAAGAAATGTAGTAACAATTGCTTGAATACCAAGCCCCATCGCCTGAATATTTTTTTCAATAGGTTCTAACATCGGGTACAAAAGTGCAAAAAAGAGCAAATAAACCACAATTCCGCCGGCGGCAATGCGATTGAGCTTGTGGTTAAGCTGCATCTTTTCGGCTTTGTCTTTTTGCAAATGTTCAACCGACAGAGTGGAGATTTCCATTCCTCGAACCATTTGCGGCGTTTGAGCTTGTTTTTTGACGTTGTTGAGTGTCCCTTTGAATTTTTCTTCAGCCACACACAAGCCACATCCTTTTGCCGTAAAATAGAAGTGGTTTGGGTTCTTTTTGCAAGGCTTGAGATTGTGCATCAATCCCCATAAATGCTCTTGCCACTCTTTAGCGGTTGGTCTTTCTTCATCTTTAACAAAGGCTCTCTCAAACAATTCCAACGTCTTTTTATCGAAATATTCGTGAATGGAATAAGGGTGAGGGGCTTGATATGTATCTGGCCATAAACCATAAGCATAGTGATATTCCTCGATTCGGTTTTGAATAGTGAGCATTTGCTCATCATTTTTGCGAGGAATACCCGAGAAAGGGTGAATGCCGTTATTGAGTAATTTGAAAATAATAACCGCCAAAGCAAATTTATCTTGCTCTTCGCCCATCTCTTCGCAACCTAAATCCATACCTTCAGGGTAAATATATTCTTCACTGACAAATTCAGCCGGATATCGGTTGTTGTTTTCGCCTCTAATGGAAAATCCGTCGCAATCCACCATTGCCACGGTCATAGTGTCTTTATAAACCGAAACGTTTGAGGGTTTCAAATCTACAATATAGTGCCCGCATTTGTGCATTGCCGCCACCATTGCCGCGACGTTATATGCGGCAAACACGCGGTAAGCATATTTTTCGGGCAAACCTAATTTAGCACGAATTGCCTTTTGCATAAGGTGGTCGAGAGATACCGCCTCGCTCATGTTAATCATCGGCATAAGATAACCGACGCAAAAACCGTTTTCGTCTTCCAAAATGGCATCCGGCCAAGCAATTTGAACCCGTTCCACGCCATTTTCGTCCCTTGTGATTCTAGGAAAATTCGGACGATTTAGGAGCATAGCCTCCAATTTTTTGCGGTTGGTAGAGCTTTTGTTGCGGTTATGAAAAATTTTAGCCACGCTTCCGGGGTGAGAGGCATCTAAATAAATTTTTCCGGCAGCGCCACCTTTGTTGATGAGCTCTCCAAGCTGCACTTTTTCAAAATGCCCGTCACCATAAATGGCGTTATAAACCAAAGAACTATCGCTATCCATCAGAGTTTCACCCACAGCAAAGTTTTGTCATCGGAATTGAGCTTGCGCGCTTTGGCGTTATTGAGTGTATTTTCCAAGGCTTTTTTAGCTTTTCTTTTATTGGTGGCATTGGTCAAAAAATTATCAATCGGCACAATAAAATTTTTCTCAATATGGCTGTAATCTTTAGAAAACGAGAAATTAGTAAGTCCGTCACTCATCAAAAACAAGGTATGTGCCTTGTCAAAACTGGTAAAACGCAAGCTATCTTTCCAGTCATCCATGGTATAGAAATAAGTTTCGCAAGAAAAATGGCCGTTTTCGGGACGAGAAGCCGTAAAATGCTCAAAATTATCCTGATGAAAAGCCAAAGCCGCACCATCGCCGATATGAAAGAATAAGCCTTTGTTTCTGCAATAAATAACGCCCACTAATGTTGCTGCAAAATCCACAAGTCCGGCTTCATCTTTTGTTTTGTTAAGTCGATGCCTGAGCAGTTTATTTCTTGCAATCATAATTGCTTTAATGACGGCTTCTTTCGCATTGCTGAAATCAGCATTAGGGAGCAGGTCTGTTAGGGTATTGCAAATGACTTTTGCGCCGATTTTTCCGTATTTTGAAGAGCCGGCACCATCTGACACAACCGCCACAAAATTTTTCCCTTCAAGACTATATTTGCAGTAGTCTTGACAAGGCATATTTTTGGCAGTGTGCATCGGTCCGACCAAACTTGTGGCCAAAACACGGATATTATTTGTCTTCATCCCAATCTCCGGTATCTTCCAACAAATCGGGGACATTAGGCGCTGCTTTAGAGATACAAGAAACGCTACGGCTAAGCCATAAGAAAAATTCTGTAAACTTCAAACCGGTTAAGCGCTTAGGAGCCATTAAAGAAAATTTTGCCAACTTATCCAAATTAGCCCCTTGAGTACCGACGGCATGAATCACCACTTTTTTGTTTTGTTGAGCATAGCGGCATTTCTCAGCCACAATTTCCCAATCATAGTCGGTCGGTTCTCCATCACTGATAAGGAAAATCCATGGTCTTTTAGAGGTAATACCGCAACTGTCATAGAGGCATTTTTGCTCTTCAATTTTTTGCAAAGCGAGTTCCATTGCTTTACCAAGAGGCGTTAAACCGCCGGCCTCCATAGTGGGGGCAGTAAAATTCATAGCGTCAATCCAATCAGAAGAGATAACGGCTTCATCTTTTCCGAAAGCCTTAATAATCAGGAGTTGCACGCGTGAGCTGGCATCTATATCTTCTTTTAACTCTTTTTCCAGCGCTTTGAGGCCGGCATTCAGTTGCTTAATCGGCTCGCCGCGCATAGACCCGGAGCAGTCCAAAACCAAAACACAAGGTGTACGTTCATTTGCATTATCTGCAAATTCTACGTAAGGAATTATCTCATCAACAAATTGATTATCATCAGCCATAATTCAACTCCTTTTTAAAAGCGGGGATATTTATGCGGATATCCGCTACCTTCAATAGGTTCAGGGTTAGATACTTTACCGCAACCGCTCAGCTGTAATACAAAAAAGGCCAACAGTAAAATTGAGATTAATTTGCAAAAATTTTTCATTTTTTAACCTTTTTGTTGTCAAATAGGAAATTATATAAATATATACTCTCAAACAAAGCGAAATACAAAAACTAAAACTCAGTTATTAATAGGCAGATGGCAAAAAAGTTACTCTACATATTTTTTTCTGTTTTTGTTCTGGGTGGTTGGGGCAATCCCGAACCGGTAAACATCTACCCTGAGCCAAGAGCTTTGCCGGATAGAGAAATGTATCGTTATACTGAAGATGGTGAAGCCTATAAGTTATCAGACTTTCCGGAGCAATTTGTAATTGCCAATTTTTGGTCCAGACATTGTACCCCATGCATTCGCGAATTAGATGATTTGAATGAATTCAGCAAAAAAGTCAGTGAAAATGGAATAAAAGTTGTAATTATTTCGCCAGCCAGCGAGTGGACGGGAATAGAAGAACAACAAAAATTTTTGGCACGATTTCATGCTCAGGACTTAGATTTTTACGTTGATAAAAAAGGCGATTTATCAGCAGATTTAGGAATTTTCACTTCACCCAATACCGTCCTAATCAATAAAGGCAAAGAAATTGGACGTATTCGTGGCGCTGCCGATTGGGATGATGATGATGTGATTGAATATATTTATAAAATAAAAGCACAACAAAACAAGAAAGAAGATTAAATGACTGAAAAATTATATATCAGCTGGGAAGAATTTCATAAACACGCCAAGCAACTAGCGACAAAGCTAAAAGATGCCGGCCAATGGAATAAAATCGTTGCCGTCAGCCGAGGAGGCTTGTTGCCGGCCGGAATCTTGGCTTATGAATTGGATATTCGCAATGTTGAAGTCGTTAATATGAGTTCTTATGATGGCGACAAACAGCGTTCTCAAAACGATATAGACATCAAAAGTTTTGTAGGAGAGGTAGATAAGCATACCCTTGTGATTGATGATTTATCCGACACGGGCAATACCTTTCGTCTCTTGAGACAAGAATTTCCTAAAGCTCATTTTGCCGCTGTTTATGCAAAGTCAAAAGGAAAAGTATTGGTTGATTTTTATGTTGAAGAAATGCCTGATAAATGGATAGTCTTTCCTTGGGATTTGTAAAAGAAAAGCTCCGTTAAGGAGCTTTTTTGTTGCTTAAAGTCTTACAGAAAACCCCGATTTTGCTCAGGTCTATCTATTATAAGTCAGGGAAAATATTCTTTCCTCGGCTCATACGCGTCATTTGCGTTTCAATAGATGTTCCTAAGTTAAGTTTTCCACCCTTAATAATACCACGAACTTGGTCGCCTTTAGTCGAATCTGGGTTAGCAAACAAATAGCTGACCAGCGGTTTTTTATCTTTAACACCAATAAGTGTTTGGTGTAAAACGCCAAGCATACCACGGGAGAACAGGTCGTAAGCCAATTCTTCACTCATGGATGTAGATGATGCATACTTAACAACGGAGTTAATCGCATCAGTAATATTATTAGCGTGAATAGTTGACAATACCAAGTGTCCGGACGTTGCTGCGCGCAAAACTTCACTTGCCGTATCGGGTGTACGAATCTCACCAACCAAAATAAAACGAGGTTTAGAACGCAAAGCAGATTTCAAACCCTCGCCCCACATTCCGTTAGGAGGCAGAGTTTGTTTACACAATCCCAAACCTCCGGCTACAGAGTGATAAACACCGTCTAACGGCATTTCGGTCGGATCTTCGATTGTGTAAGCGAAGCCGCCTTCCATTGTCAAAAATTCTTTTAATAAACTGGAAATCGTAGTTGTTTTACCGGCACCAGTCGGTCCGCCACAAAGAATTAAGCCGGAAGCATTACTGAGAGAAAGTAAATATTTTGAAAGCTCAATAGGATAACCTAAACTGCTAAACGGAGGAACTTGTTTTGGCATTTTACGTGCACAATATTGAATTCCATAAATAGAAACCGTTCTCTCAACGCGGTAAAAAACATTGTCAAATACAACGGAATAACTAGGGTTTGAACCATCCCAAGATTGTTCAAGTAATTCAAAGAAATCTTCAAAATCGTCAGCTTTTAAAACTTCCAATCCGTTAGGTGTTACGTTATCCGGAATATAAGCTACTTTTTCTGGAGTAATATAAATATCTGAAAATAAAACTTCACTGAGTTTAACCATTATGCCCTCGTAAATCAACGGAACTTAAAACTATAACCGACAGTTTATCATAAAAAAGAATAATATTTGTTTAATCTTTTATGACAAATTTTAGTTTATTCAAAGCTCCAAGCGACAGTATTTTTGCTCCCACAAAATTTTGCAGCTTCGGTTTTTGTTACGGGAAGAGGATTTTTTCCTCCCCAAGTAAAATCAAATCTTTGTCCGTCTGTCAAAATCACCATTTGCAAAAGTGTAAGATTCTCTCTTTCATTGAGCTTAAAAGCAGCCATAGCCGTGCATTCTTTTTTAGATAACTCTGGAAACGTAATTACAAAGTTTCTGCTTCCAGGCATTACAATATTTCCCTCAGTATCTTGACCGATAATGACAGGTTTCCCGAAGGCATTATAAAGTTTTACATCTTTCAACATACCGGAAGCGTAAAGATTATTTTTAATCACGCTATCAGTGTTTAACCCCCAATATCCTGGTTTTGTTTGATAGAATAAACGAATATTATTAGCCGTTTGAGCCAATTGAACTGCGGCCTGATTAATTTCAGGGTTAGGTCTGATAATCCAAGCTAAAATTCCGACCAAAACGGCAGTAATAATGGTTGTGGCAATGATGATTTTTTGCCCCAACTTTGCAAAAACGGAACTAGATAAAATTTTCTGCTTATAGATAGATAAATATTGCTTAATTTTTTCCATAGTTTTATCCCATAGCACTTGTAATTTGGTCTTGCATATCAAATACGCCCATAACGGCCCAAGCAATAATACCACCAACGGAAAGTAATGCAATCATATTTAAGACGCTGGCTTTTTGTTCAATCATATATACGGAATCTTCCAGCCATTCATTTGCTAATTTATCCATTGCTTCTTCAAAGTTATCAAGTTCTGAGTAGACCTTCAGGTCGGCGATAATTTCACGGTCAGGAAACTCCAAACCGGTTTTTTCCAAGGCCTGACCTAAGTTATCACCATTGTTAACAAAGGTTAATGTCTTGTCGATTCTCTCTCTTAAGTAAGGATTTGCGTCACGTCTCAGAGCTTGTAAAGAAGTAGAAACCGGTGTTCCGCTCTTAACTAAAGCAGACATAGCCAGCAACCAACTGATACCTGTAAATACCTTATACAAAGACCAAGGTGGCAAATTATCAAAGAAAGAGCGAATAAAACCTGTCCAAATACCGATTGTAGCATAAATAATTAGCATAGTTGCCGGAAGAGAAGCAAATGCAACTTGCCAATAAGTTCTAATCCAATCAGAAACATCGACCAAGGTTTTAGCACTTCCACGCCAACGAACATTAGGAGCCGCATCTTGCATTGGCGGTACCATATAAGCGCCAATACCATACAAAATCAAAACTGCCATAAACATCAAAAATGACGGATAAGCAACAGCTCCGACAATTGGTCGAACCATCTTGGTTGTACCTTCGGTAACTTTAATAAGGTTGAGTAAAGCACTTTCCAGGTTTGATACGTCACCGGTAGAAAGCATCAATCTTTCTCTGGCCGGAGCCCAACCTTTCAAAGCTTCTGCAAAGGTCAAACCGTTTTGCAAGGACTTAGACCAAGCCGCAATAGCAATAGCAATTGGTTCACTAGGGCTTCGACCGCCATTACTGGCGCCATCATAAAGCAAATCAAGAGCATCCATCAATGAAAATCGGTTAGACATTAATGATGCGATTTTACGATACATTTTAAGGCGCGTTTTGTTTGACATTTTAGTAACGAGTTTTGCGTATTGAATTTCAATAGCACCAACTTTTTTCATAGCTCTTGTCAGAGCTTCGGAATGTTTTTTTTCTTCTTGAGCCATAGAATTCACTCCCTAGTAAGACGGCCGTTGGTCAAGCAAACCGCACCAACGCTCAACTTCATCTAAATCAATATAACCTTTTAACATACGCTCAATCGCGGCATCACGAAGAGGTCTGCCATTCAAATCACTGGTCCAATAATCGATAGCTTTTCTGGTTTCGCCAGCAATCATTAATTCGAGAAAAACAGCATCAGGTAAAATAATTTCAGGCACACTCATACGCCCTTTGATGCCTTTATTATCGCAAAACTTACATCCGGGACCACGCACAAAGGTATTTTCAATACCAAAATCACCTAATGCAATACGCAATCTTTTAACTGCAGGATCATTAAGTCTTTCTTTCACCGAAACTCGGCAGTGAGGGCAAAGTTTTCTAAACAAACGTTGTGAAATTAATCCCTTTACGAGTTCAGGGTCGGCCAACATATAAGGTTGGATACCCATATCACGTAAACGGGTAATAATCGCCGGCGCACTGTTTGCGTGCAAAGTTGTCCAAACACCGTGTCCTGAAAGAGCTCCCTTAAATGTTAATTCAGCGGTTGCCAAAGCACGTGTTTCACCCACCATCATAACATCAGGGTCTGAACGCAAAGCTGCAGACAAAGCTTTGGTAAACATTTCGGCTTTTTCTTCTTCCGTATTAGCATTGGTCACAGGCATTTGCCTTGCGCCTGGAATTGGATATTCGGGAGGATCTTCCACGGTGATAAGGTTAATTTCGTAATTTTTTTCTTGCAAGAGCTTAATCATATTGCGCTGTAAGGTTGTTGATTTACCCGAACCCGTAGGCCCCGCAATAACACTCAACCCTGTAGGAACAGCACGTAGTCGATAAAACAGATTTTCTTCATATTCACCAAATCCAAGAGCCTGTAAGTCGCCGCTTCCATCAGGGTTTTCATCCGCATAAAGCAAACGCATAACCAAATATTGAGAACCGAATGCAATCGGGTTAAATTGCAAACGAATAGCCAAGACGTTATGCGGTAACATTAACTTACCTTTAGAGCCACGCAATGGTGTTGAACCTAATTTTTGAGCCCCTTGGAATTCATTTTGAGCATAGTTTGAATCTGAAATATCAGAAGAAGCAAATGCTGCACGAACAAAAGATTCTCCCCAGTCTTTATTATATTCCATAACGGTTTGCATCATGCCGTTAACGCGAAACATAATTTGCGTACTGTCAGCCACAACCACGTGCACGTCAGACACTTTCATTGCAGCTGCACGGGCTACGACGTTAACAAAGTCCTTCTGCATTTGCAGTTGGTCTAAGTCTTCATCACCTTCAATATTAGAAAGAGGCTGAGCACGTTCTCCGTAAGCGTAAACAGCATTGATTTCATTTTGGCTTACATAGGTTGGTTTACTGATATTTAAGTGTTTTTTGCGCGCTAAAACCTCAAAGCTCAAAACGCGTCCGTCAAACTTATGAGATTCAACGACCAAAAAACGCCCATCAGCAAATAAAGCCAAAAGACGTCTGGTATCATCATTAATCACTAAAGAAGAGCCGGGAAGAGTTAATAACTTATTCCCGTTACTGAATAAATCTTCGATAATATTGTATTTTTTTTGCCCTTCTGCATCAGAAGCACCAATGACTTGTCCTGAACCTTGACTGCTGTTTTCATTGGTGGCTTCTGTATTTTCCTCTTCGGCCATATTTCATCTTACCTGACAAACATTCCTGCGCGTAAGCTAGGCAAACCTTGGTTCGCATTTAAAGACGGTAAAGGATCTAAACCGCCTGATTTTTTAGGCAGAGGTGTTACCCCAGAAGATAAAACGGGAGAAACGGATTTAGGCTCTCTGTCCAAAATACCTCCGGCAGCAAAATAGAGATATTCTTTTTTGCCGTTTTTCATCGCCATAACGTAGGTTTGAGAAATTTCACCGACTTCATGACCTGTTTGCAAGATAGTTCCTTTTTGAACCTGAAAAGAAGAACCACTCTTGTTTATGAGCTTAGCGGATAAGTCGCTGCCTTGTCCGCGAATTTCCATAATAGCATATTCATCGGACAATTTTTGACTTTTCTTTTCATTCTTTTCATCTTCAGAAAGTGACGCAAACGGATTTGTTTTATCCTTGTTGGCCGTATTAATTTCTTCACGAGCCTGCTTTTCTGCAGCTAAACGAGATTTTAAGATAGAAACTTGGGTTTGCAAGTTAGCCAATTCTCTACTGTAATTTTTCTTGGCTGTTTCAGCGGCTTCAGATGTTTTTGCTGAAAGTTGCAGTAAATAGTTAAGTTTTAATTTCATTTCTTCTACAACCTTACTATTACTTTCTTCCAATTTGGCAATGTCTCTATACAATTTAGCATTTGTATCAATCCATTTTTGGTTTGACATAAGCATTTCTTCTTTGTAGGCCTTGATAATATTTTCTTGGCGCAATTTTTCATATGCTAAATTGAGTTCTCTGAGCTTTTGTTCTTCAATCAACAATTTCCTTTGTTGCTCTTGTTCCCACTCAAGTTTTTTACGCTCTTTTTCTTCTCTTTTTTCGTTTGCTTCATCTATAGATTTTTGTCTTGCAGCTTTTAAGGCTTCAATTTCATTTTTTACTTTTTCTCTGCGTAATTCAAGACTGAGCAAACTAGTCTGTTTTTCCAAATCTGACATTTGGTTAAACAAATCATTATCAATCTGCGACAAAATCGTTTCACCGAAATTATTGCTTTCAGGCGTTTTGGCTTGTTGTTTTAGCAACTGAAGCTGTTGAAATTTGTTAGCAGTACTATTTACCTGAGTGTCAGGAGCATTGTTACTAGCAGTATTATTCAAAGGCTGAACCATTGTAGGATTATTGTTTCCATCAGCGGGAGCATTTGCTGCTAAAGGTTGGACGTTTGGTGCAGCATTTGCAGCCTCAGGATTGAGATTCGGTAAATTCAACTCTTGAATAGGTGTATCCGAACTATCTGTTGTATTTAAAGGAATTGTGTCAGTTTGCTGAGTTGACGGAGCACCGTTCCCATTTAAAGACGGAGGAGTTAACAAAGCATTGGCATCTGATGTTTCATTTAGCGAAATTTCATCAGGGATTAAAGGAATTTCAGCAGAATTATTTTGCTCAGCATCTAAAGGAAGAACAGCCCAAGCCTTCTGACTAGGAGTTAATCCAAGAATCAGAGCCACAGCTGCAAAGCATAATTTGTAATTTGTATTATAAGACATAGATTGCTCCTTCGTAATGCCATTGCTTCGTATTTACATCATATTTAATACTATTAATCTCAAGTCCTGAAAATTTTATTAATAAATCATTCCAAACTGATGGATTTTGCATAGATTTAAATCTAAACTTGATAGATCTATATACGTTATTTCTTGGAGACGTATAAGAAAAACTTTGCAAAGATATATCTTGCCCGATAGCTTGGAACATATTATTTAAAACATTTTTCAAATCAACTCCCATATATTGAGGTGGAGAAGATATAATATCTATTTTATTAAACGGAACAGAAACCATAACCGTATTTCCGTCATCAGAAATAGATTTTCCTGAAAAATTAATTCCCGAGCGACTAAGAGCCTTGTCAATCCAGCTGATACGACCCACCTCTCTTGTCCAAGATGTTGTAATAGAAGAATCACTGCAAGAAATTCCTCCGATTTTCCATCCCGGCGGAAGAATATGCAACAAAGCATTAACGCCCGTTTTGCATTGCAACATAATCTCGGAAGGATTCTTTAATTTTTCCCAAGGCTTAATTTCAGGGGGCTGTTCTACAGGTTTAACAACCTTTGGTCTCACCGGCGCAATAATTGGTTTTTTCGGAGGTGATAAAAATATACTGCTGATAATGCTAGACAGTAACCACAACCCAACAATTGCCGATACCGCCACAACGGCAATCAATTTAGAACCTCTTAAGGCCTTAATTTTTTGCAGCTTGCTTTTGGCGCCACGTTGCAAAAGTTTAGCCAAATCGGGATATTCGGTCTCTTCAATTTCCCATTCCGGAGGTGCAATTTTACGTCCCCAATCCGGAACGGCGAGCATTGACATGAATTGGTTTTTAGCATCTTCCTCTTTTAAGAAGAGCATATCACCATCAGAAAGGATAATATCGTTACGTACACAAGTGTACCACCATCCTTCTTTTACCTTAAACACGCCGACGAAAGAAGAACGATCCGAAAGAGCAGTAGATAAGGAAACAGCACCTGCCAGTGTTCCGTTTTTATATCCTTCTTGAGAAACACAAATACCAAATTGAGGAGCTTTACCAGGTTTTATACAAAAGAGGTCTGCCCCTTCCAACACACCGCCAGCAGTCTCTTCTACTTCGGTGTAAGGGTCATCTTTATTCTGTAAAGGTTGCCAAAACAAGCTGGTGGCATAAGAAATACCTTCCACGGTAAACTCAGTGGCCCACGAACGATTAACATTCGAATCAAAATCTTGTTCTTGAAATTTAGCATCTTCCAGAACCATTTTTATAAATCCTTATTCTTTCATTCTCGATTCGGGTGATAATGGGGAATCCAAAACAACCGGAGTTAAAATAATAACCAAGAGGCTTCTTACTTTTCCAGCTTTAGCTGTTCCACCCAACAAAGAGTTGTCAGCAGAGCCAACACCTGATTTTTCTGTAGTGTTTTCAACTCTTTCATAGCCGGTTAAAACCAATGATTGTCCGGATTTCATAGCAACTTCTTGCGTAAAGCCGCGTGATTCGATAATCGGGTTTTGAATATATTGACCGCCACCGGCACTTGTTTCACCATCAGCTCTGTCATCCAAACTTACTTTTTCCAAAGAAATCAAATCAGACAACGTCAGGTTAAACATCAACATTAAACGACCATGTTCCAAAATTCTCGGCAAAACGTCCATCGTAAAACCGGTTTCAATTTCTTCGGTCTCAGTTGAAACGTCGTAATAACTTGCATCACCGCCGCTGTTTGTTTTGGTAATTTCGGAAATATAGTTTTGAGTTTTAACAACTTGGATTGGTGCAGGCTTGTTGTTCAAAGTTGTTACCGTACCACTTGTAATCAAGTTTGTGGTAGCTTGCGTAGACAAAGCTTGCAAAGAGGCATCTATTGAAACATTTCCTGGCAATAGAGTCATTGTTAAGTTCTTTGTAACATCTTGACCTAAACCACCTGCAATACTGGATATGCCAACACTTTCACCAGTCGGATCTTTCCATATTGCAGACAAATCCAAACCATATTGGTCGCTATCATCTATACTAACTTGCAAAACTTTAATACTAATAGCTACTTGTCTTGATAAGCGAACATTTTGTTCATTAATAAATTTTGCAATCTTTTTAATATCGTTTGGCGTTGCGGTAACCGAAATCGTACCGTTTGACGGATCCATAGTATATTTTGAACTCTTGTCCAACATATTTTTTATGGAATTCTCAATGTTTTTCCAGAAGTCCATTTTAGCGCCACTGGTCAAAGAAATTTGAGATGTACCGCCTGAACCTTTTGTTGAACCACCGACATTCACAGAAACTTGAGGAGAAGTCGGTAAGCTGTAAAGTACAAAAGTTCTTGTTTGGTACTTGTAAAAATAAATTTCTTTTCGGTCATATTTCCACCAAATTCCAAAGCGAGACCCTATTTCATTTAACAAACCGCTTAAAGGACCTTGGTAAGAAACCAACATCTTGCTTGGATCTGTCCAATCTACATTAACTGAAGATGCATCAGGTTTGTTTTTAGCTGCATTTGCAAGTACATCTTTTTCCAAATGGGTAGCATAACTGACGCGCAAACCTGTAATCTTATTAATCATATCACCGATTTCATAAAGCGTAATCGGACGATTGCTGATTAATGTAATGCCGTCTTTCCCTTCCAAATAAGCAGGAATAGGTTGACCGTCATACTCAACTTGGCTGGTGTCGCCGAGCCAAATATCGTTTTTAACACGAACGACATCATCATTCAGTACTTTATCAGGAATTTTAGCCACTTCTTTTAACTTTGTAGTAGCTTCAACTTCGCGTTCTACTGTCGCGTCCATTTTTGTTGATAAGGAACAAGAGCCTGCTGCGACAAGCAATAATGCACCCAAGCTATATTTGGTAATTCTATTCATAAGCATTCTCATCCTCCATTGTCTCAACAACTAAGACGCGGTTTCCTTTATAAAATGTGGCAATCGGAGCAGGGGTTGCACGAGCGAAAGCTCTGATAAGAGCAGCACTGACATCAGCAAAACGACCTCTGAACATAGCACCTGCGGTTAAAGTATAATTGCGGTTTGAATTCCAAATTAATCTCCAACCGGCTCTTTCACTCCACTCAGTCAGCAAAGATTTTAGGGTTTGTCCCTCTTCAGCTAGCCAATCTTCGACCGGATCTTCAGCACTATATTCTGAAGAACCATCAGAGCCATTTCCGTTTGTTTCGGTAATTTCTTGTTCGTATTCAATAACTTCACTTTCTACTGTCGGAGGAACAGCGGCAGAAATATTGCTTCCTGCGCCACCATCAGCGATATTTTGGTCTCTGGGAACTCTTTCTCCATATTCTTTATAATCGGCAGCTACCTCTGTATAATTAACAAACTCACTGTCCTGATGAGAAGATGGCATCTGTGGTGCAGAATTTGTTTCCGTGCAAACTCTGTTACCGTTTTCGTCACATTCCACAGCCTCCGGAGGCAACTGTGCAGGGTGGGAGAGTGTACCTAAACACCCAGAAGTCATAAATAATCCCATTAATCCGGTAATTAGCCGAAACTTTATGCGCATAATTTTAATTCCTAAGCTATATTTTGTCATATTTTTCCCTATAATACATATTGAAAAATAAATAATCAAGCGTCAGGCACGACTTATTACCAAGGCTTACCACACCTTATAATAGTCTTGCCAATCATTATTTTCCTCTATGCCTCCGTTTGTGTTGTTAATCCGAACAGTTCTGATAATAAAAGAGTTTGGCTCTCTCGTTGTAAAAATTGTATTAACCTTATTAAAATCAACCCCATTGCTTGCTAAAATATTGTTAAGAAGGTTAAGTCTCTTTTGTTGCAGTTCATAAGAGCTGCTGCCGTCAATGCGAATTTCAAGACCTGCATTTTTATCTTCATTGATTTTATTGGCGAAAGCTTGTAACCATTTAAGCGTAACACCTGAAATTTCTGCGCGATTGGGCTGAAAAGCTAAACGAATTTCCGTCGGTAAAATTTTTCCCGAAAATTCCGAGCCTTTATTTTTTCTCTTAAAGCGGTCTAAAAAGCTTCCTTCATCATTTTCTTTGTTGGATTGCTCAGTGCTGGCTGAATCCTTCTTGAAAATAGAGGTAATGCTTTTGAGTAATCCTGAATCTTGCTCTTTGGTGGTTTTTTCTTCTTTTTTGGTAGGAGTTGCTTTAGAGGTTTTGTCGGTTGTGCCGTAGGCGATGTTTTCTTGCTCGGTAACCTTTTCTTCCAAATCTTTGTTTTGTGAAGAAGATACAAGTTGTGGGGTTAAATTTGGGTCGTTTAAGATATCCTCAGGGATAGGGATAAGTAAATTATCCACTGTTTCTGAGGCAAGTTTTATATCCTTTGACGCACCTGGTTGCAAAGTGTCATCCTGTAAAACCTTTTTCAAGGCTTTTCTGTCGGCAGACTTGTAGAATTGCTCGTCTTTTATTTTGTTGTTTGGCGCATATCCTGAACCTTTAGCTGCTACCCAAGCGTTTGTAGATGAATTTTGCTTTTCAGCCATTGTTTGCCACTCGGAGGTGTTATCCTCTTCCGTAGCTTTTGTTTTTCTAGAAATTTCTTGCTCCATACTTTTGATTGGGGCTTTTGCACTCTTCATAGCCAGCTTATTTTCTTCGGGTGCATTAATAATTTTAGCTTTAGCCATACGGGTAGCATCCTCATTTGTTTCAAGAGGAATAAGGAGGTTTTTAGGGGCTTGGGCTACAATATCTTTACCGTTGTCTTGTGTCACTACCTTGGGAGAAGTTTCAGGGTTAGTTTTTGCCTTTGCAACTTTGAAAGCTGGAAGAATGGGGCGTTTAGGCGCAATATTGGCTTCTTGCTTGTCTTGGGGTTCTTCATCAGGTACCATGGCAATCAAATGATGGTCTTCTTGCTGTTCACCAGATAATTGCTCAGCTTCATTTTTTGGGACTTGGGTGTCCATAGGAATAGAAGCGTCTGCAGGCTTTTCTTCTGCCTCTGATGATAAGGGAAGGTCTTTGCGGATTTTTTGTACGTTTTTAGCATTGGGACGCAAAATTTGCACATTTGCCAATAGGGGCTTGTTTACAAAAAAATCTTCCTCTTCCTCACTGAGCGAGGTTTCATCGGCTTTAGGGAGCTCTTTTGTCTCTATATCAGGCTTTTGCTCAATAAATTTTTGAAAATTTTGAGCAATTTTTTGAGGTTCTGCTTGTTTCTGTGCCGTAATATTCTTATCTTTGCTGGAAGATTGATTTGATTTCAACGCATCTTCATTTAAATCAAATTCAATGTCGTTTTCAGCAAAAGTTAAGGGAATTAAGTCTTTGTGCTTCTCTGTTTTGTTGTCTTGAGAAGCCTCAGTTTTTTCAATAGAGGGGGATTCTGACTGAGGAACTTCATCTTTAGATAAAGTAAGAGGAACAGATAACGCAATTTTTTTTACGGGAATTGTTTTCAAAGCCGGAGCATCTGCTGACATTCCTTTAAAAAACAAAGAGATATTTTTGTTGGGAATAACAATATCGTTTTGAGGAGGTTGGGACAAAACAAAGAACTCCTTGCCCGCCCAAACAAAGGCAAACAAAGAGAAAGTAAAGCTACAAACGAAAGTTTTTAAACCTGTTTTTCCCATCAAAATAAAAACCCCTCTAACCCCTTGATAATTCAATATACGACTCTTGGCAAGGCAGATATAAAATTATGCACAAAATGAACAAAGAAAATTTTTTCTAAAAAGCAAAAATAAAAGATAAACAAAATCTGTTAGAGAAAAATTTACCTTTTAGCATTAAAAATAAGGTGTTTAGATATGTTTCAGTTCTGTGAATTTTTTGTTACAGGAAAATATATCTTGCAAAAACAAGGCGTTATAGAATTTTAGGAAGTGCTCTTTCTTCTGGTCAAAAAGCCAAAAATTAGCTATCCTAAAAGAGTATAAGAAGTTTTGCGTTAATTAAGGAGAAAGAATATGAAATTTATTAAGAAAAATATTTTAACTCTTTGCTGCTTGACCTTGATTGTAGCAATGGGTTTTTGTGGAGAAGCTTGGGCTGATGGTGCCAGCTTGATGAATACTGCAACTACGAAAACACGTAACGTATTTGATAGTGTTAAAACCATTACCTTTATTTTAGGTGGTTTCGGTTTGGTCGGTATTGCTTACTCAGCAATTATTGGTAAGGTAAAATGGACTTGGTTTGCCGGCCTTGCAGTAGGTTTGGCAATTTTGGCAGCCGCAGGTTCAATCGTTGAATATGCAACCGGTTCTACCGAAGCAGGCTTAGCAACCACATTTGGTAACATTTAATAAGCAAATAACTGCGTAGCAAACAAAGGGGAGGGTATTATGGAAAACTTAAATCAAAAGCAACCACAATCCTTCCCTTTTGTTGCATTTTTCTCCAGAGTAAAACAATTTTTGCAAAAAAGGGATGAGAATATGTTGTGCGTAAAATTAAAGAGATTTCTTGTTCTTTCAGTAATGATGTTTGCTGTTTCTTCAATTTTATTTGCAACAAACTCCTATGCTGCAGATGAGGCTCTGTTTAGTGACTTGACCAGTAAAGGTATAGAGATTTTTGGTGGTATGCGAGAAATTATCTATGCCGTATCTGGTTTTGGTGTAGTTGCAATTGCCGTCGGAGCCTTTTTTGGTACAATGAACTGGAAATGGCTGGTGGCAATTATCATTGGTTTGTTTGTGATAGCAACAACCGCGGGAATTATTAACTATATGGTCGATAGCGAAGTTATTACCGATCAAATGATAACAGATAGCCTAAAAACGGCAAAATAAAATACACAGACAAGGGAGGCTAATATGAAACACATATCTAATTTATTAAAAAGCATAAGCCTGTTAATAGTGTCTGTTTGTGTTTTGATGCAATCGTCAGACGTTTATGCTCAGATTGTAAGGGGATATGATATAACCAATGCAATGGCAGAGCAATCCAACCAAGAATGGGATAAGTTGTCACAAAAATTAGCAGATTGTGACGGAAATCCAAATTGTTCAGAAGAAGAAGCTAATGCCCTTGTGGAGCAGTTGAATAATGCAGCAGCTCACACTGTAGCATTAAAGCAATATGCGGAAAAACAGAAGAAAGAATATGAACAAAAGAAAAATAGCGGTCCTAAAGTAACAGTTAATGAAAGTAGTGCAACCCCAGCAGCATCCTCAACTCCGGCGGCCTCCTCAACTCCGGCGGCATCCACACCTTCCGCAGCATCCTCAACCCCAGCCACAAATAATTCTAACAGTGCAGCAGGTTCGTCTTCGTACCAGTTAGCTCAAATAGATATGTCTCAAGTAATTGAAGAGGAAGCTCCAGAGGAAGAAGCAGTTGGCGGATGGAAGTCATTAAGCCAAAATACTCAAATGGTCATAGGAAAAAATCAGGCAAAATATAACGCGACAAAAGGAAATGCTGAAGCAGAGGCTATTTATGACGCACAACAGCAAAGGATGGATCAGCAGCAAAATAATCAAGCAATTAGAAATAGTAATGTGGCAGCCATTCAGGAAAAAACAAATGCTGAAAAAGCTAAAAATAATGAGCGAGTTGCCAATATGCAAGCGCAAACCGATATTGCGCGCCAGGACTATGCCTCAGCTCAAGAAAGATTAAAAAATGCCAGCACGCCTGAAGAAATGAAAGCGGCAAATGACGCCCTCAAGGCAGCAAAAGAAAATCTTGAAAAGGCAGAAGACGCTCAAAAAGATGTAGAAAAAGAGGTAAAAAAGGCAAACAAAGAGCTTGATAAAGCAGCTGAAAAACAGATTGATGCTGTGGATGACGCAGTTAAAAAACAACAAAAAGCCTTGGAAAAAGAGCAGAAAGCTCAAAAGAAAGCAATAGAAAAAGAAATTGATAGGGCTGAAGATGATTTAAAAGATGCCAACAAAAAGATAAAAAAATTAGAAGAAAAGTGTGCTAAAGGTAAATGTGATGATGATGATTTAGCGGATTTGGCAGAGGCCAGAGCGGCAGCTGAAAGTGCTCAAACGGCATTAGATAATGCCAATCAAAAAGCCGAAGCCTTTAACGCAAATGACGAGGATTTAGAAGCACAAAACTATGTAGAAGAAAGAAATGCAGAGATAGCAGCCGAAGAGGCGCAGCAAAATGCATTAGCAGAGGCAGCTAGTGCAGATCAAGAATTAGCAGATGCCAAGAAAGACATTGAATCTGCGCAATCAGCAGCACCTAAAATGTGTAGCGAAGCAGAAGGAAATATCTTCTTGTTGATTGCTTGCAAAGCCATGATTACTTTGGCCGATTTGCGAGTAATTGCCTACATCATTTCTGGTTTTGGTATGGTTGCATTAGCTTATGCTGCAATTTTTGGTAAAATGAGCTTTAAGCATCTTGCCAATATTGGTATAGGTTTATTCTTGCTGTCAATGATGACGCCGTTTATTGAATATTTTACCACGGGTAAAGATGGTACTCTGATGTTTGGTAAATATTTACCGGCAGGATTTACGGACATTCAGGGAAGCGACGGTCAGGTTTACAACTGCGGCGCAGGCGGAAGTGGTGAAGGGGCCGCTAGAGCAGCTGACGGAAGTTACCTCTGTCCGGAAGTTACTGTTATGGGTATAGACCAAAGCTATAAAAAAGAAAAATGGTCATTAAAAGATTTGAAAGGTTCAATTCAATCCGGATTGAATGCCGTAAGAAATGTGAGTGATATGTATAAAGCTGCTAAATCGACAGTTGAAAACGTATCCAATACAGTTTCAAATATGAAAGCCCAAATTAAAGCCGGTGGCGGTGGTTTGGATGGTATTATTAACGCCGCAGGAGCAGTTGCAAACGCAACCGGAAGTATTGTAAATTCAAGTAAAACCTTGGCCAACAATATCGCTACTAATGCAGGTGAATTGTCAAGTAATATTAAAGATGCCGGTTCTACCAATGCTGCAAGAGAAGCTGTAGCCAAAGTTCAGGAAAAAACAGATGCATTACAAAAGAAATGTGATGCCGGAAACTGTAGTGATGTTGAGAAGGAGCAATTGGCTGTTAATAAAGAATTTTTAGAAAGTGAAAAGACCAATGTTAATAAGTGGCTGGAAGATGATGGCAAAGGTGGTGGTTCAACCATTCTCTCAGGAATTAATAAGGTTGGAAACATTACATCAAATGCCGCTAATTCAGTTTCAAATGTAGCTAATGCTGCAAATGAAGGTCAATCAATTGGTGGCGGTGGAGCACTGGGAACAATATTAGGTGTTGGTTTTGGTGTTGGTACTGCGGTTACTGAAGGTGTAAATACAGTATCCAAAGGTAAAGAAAGTGGAGCTTTTGACTTCAGAAGTGAAGAAACCAAGAGAGAGGAAAAAGCCCAAGCTGAACAAGAGGCCTTCCAAAAAACAGCTGGTTATGTAAAGAGTGAGACTAAAAATGGTGATACTACCATTCAAAATCTAGGTGATGGCAGTATCAAGACCATAAATGAATCAACTGGAACAACTACTGTAATCAGTCCTGACGGTACTACGACAATTACAGGCAAAGACGGTTCTACAATTGTTAAAAATAAAGATGGTTCAAAAGTTGTTACAGATAGTAGCGGCAATAAAATAACCTACGATTCTAACGGAAACAAAGTAAGTACAGAATTGGTAAATAAGTATAATCGTCCGACGGCAGAGAGTATGACCAATGCATTAAATGGTACAAAGACTGATGAAAAGCCAACGGAAGAAAAACCTGCTGCTACCGCAACAGAAAACGAGGAAAATTCATCTGAAGAAGAAAAAGAAGAAAAAACAGAGAAGAAAACTCAAGCAATAAGTGAAGAGCAAAAGAATACTCTAAAACAGCAATGTTCTAGATATACAGGAGATTATATTGCTCTGAAAAGTAAATGTGAGGCTTGTGTTGAAAAATCTACTAAAGAAGAAATCAGTAGCTGTATGCAAGCTATAGATAAAGAAGCAAAAGAAATAAATCAATGTAATAATGCAAAATTTAAGCAAACATGCTTTGAAACGGGAGAACCTAAAGAAGCTTGCGCAAAATGTAATTATGAAAAAAGAGCTCAAGAAAAAGCAGCTGCAGAAGCAGCAGTAGAGATAACAGATCAGCAAAGAAATGCTCGTTGCCAAACCCAATGTCAAGGAACCAAAAGAAAAGAACAATGCTTATCTGATTGTAAAGCTCTGTTAGCAAATGTAAAAACAAAAGCTGAAGTAAATCAAAAGATGACAGAGTTTACAAAAAACTTTTATGTTAAATATAACAAATAATAAAATAAGGCACCGAAAGGTGCCTTATTTTTTATGCTAATCAAAGCTGTTAATAGAATATTCATAAAAAAAAGTTACACTAAAGGGCAAGAAAAGTTTGTGTCAGATTCTGGAAAATGCTTGTTGTTAATTTTCCTCTCAATATTGCAACAAAATAAAAAAGAGCTAGAATCTAAACAATAAGGGAAAGAATGCCATGAGAGAAATGATACTAAAAGCGGTAGCAAATCCTCCCAAAATTTTATGGGGGCCATTTTTGCCGACTTTGTTAAATCTCGGTGTGCAATTTCCGTTAATGTTTATGTGTATGGGGGTTTTTAAGTCTAATCCATTGATTTTTATGATAACTATTGCCTTGGGTCATATTTTTATGATATTTTTAGGCAATAAAGAACCTCATATTTCTTCAATGATACAAGCATTTGGCCAATGCCGCCGCGTAAGTAATAATCTTTATAAAGAAAAGGGGAATAAATTTGCGCCCTGATTTTGATTTTTTTACAATCTTTGTTCAAGGATTGTCGAATATAGAAGTAATTGTTGCCACAATAGGATTCGTTTCTGCTGCGGCTTTTGCCGGATTATGGGCAACCAAATTAGGTCGGTTAATTTTGCCTCAACCGCAAGAATCCCGAGTAGTGGACTTTTTGCCTTTTAATAAGCTCATGGCTGACGGCATCACCATTCGTTGCTATAACGGCGCTTTTGCGCGGGTCTTCCGTGTCGAAGGGGTGGATTTATCTTTTGTGACCGAAGAGAAAAATATAGCCATGATGGAAGCCCGGAAATCATGGATAGATTCGATGTCGGATATGCAAATAATTTGCCGCGTTTTAACATTGCGTGAACGAATTCCGATGGAAGAAGATACGGGCGATTTTGGCAACCAGCTGCTAGAGCAAATATCTATGACTTGGCGCAATAATTTGGATAGGGTTTATAGTAATAAACACTATATTATATTGTCTGTAGTCGACCGCCCTGATGCGTTGAAAGACTTAAACTATGCCTCACAATCTCTCTTGGCAACCTTAAATGACTATGGTGTCAAGCCTATGTTTGAAACGGAAGACAGCGCTGCAACAGATAGTCCTTTATATGTCTTTGCTAAAATATGTAGCCCAGTCTCTAAACCTTTGCCCAAAGTCAGAGGGGCAACAGGTTATCAGCTAAATGAGCTTTTAACGGCAGACCATATACATTTCACGGGTGAAAACGGAATTATCAAATTTTTCTCTGGAGATAAAGAAATTTACGAAATTGTTATGGGAATTCGTACCTCCGGAGATTATATGGACGAGAGTATGATAGCATCACTTTTAGCTATCGATTGTGAACTAACACTCCTGCATAACATAAAACCGATGTTTAAGCCGCAAGCACGAGCTTTGCTTATGCAACAACAAAGAATGGCAACCGTTACTAGTTTTTCTCCGGATGTTGTTAATCAATATTCGGAGGCTTTGTCCGCAATTGAAGATAGTGATGCAGACTACCAGTCTTTAACCGAATATGCCATGGATATTATCATTCGCGGTGATAGCATGGAAGAAATTAACTTTGGCGAAAGTGAAGTTCAATGAATTTGTCGTTTATTTAGTGTGACCCCCGTAAGAGAAGGTTGGGTTGCTCAAGCAGCATTTTTTAACCAATTCCCGACATATGATGCTTATCCCAGAACATATCGTTATTTATCAAGAGTAGTTGCGGCAGCGATTTCGTTTGATAAACCCTCAGAAGGTTTGCCAAAGAGTGACTGGGGTCCTGGAGCAATTTCAATTTTCAGAACCACCTCAGGTTCTGCCTATCGTTTCCAATTCCACGTTTCAACAGAAGATTCTGCTGTTGCGCACTGTTGTATTATTGGTCCGACCGGACAAGGTAAAACCACATTGCTGACATTTTTGGCCGGACAAGCCATGAGACACCATGATTTGAAGGTGTTCTTCTTTGACCGTCACCGCGGTGCTGAAATTTTTACCCGTGCAGTACAAGGAGCATACGTTGGTTTTGACGGAGATGAGAAGAACGTATCCCTAAATCCGTTCGACTGTAAAAATACGCCAAACAACAGAGCCTTTTTAAGAAGGTGGCTAAAATCCATTACAATGGTTGATGATGCCTTGTCAGAAAAAGAAATCGGACGTGCGGTAACGACATCATTCGATTACTTAAAGCCTGAAGAGCGGATATTAAAAAATCTTTATAAAAGCTGTTTTTCACCGACCGGAAATATGCGTCGAGAACTATATCGTTGGATAAATCCTGACCAATACGGTAATATTTTTAATGCTGAAAACGATAGTTTGGATTTGGCCAGCAAGCGCTTTATGGCATTTGACTTTACACATATTTTTGAAGATGAAACCTTAGCTCCGGCCGTAATCAGCTATATTATGCATCGTATTATGTCAGAAACAGGTGATACCGGTGTTCCTTCACTAATTATGATTGATGAAACGGCGCCGATGTTAAAACACCCGATGTTTAGAGATTACTTTATTATTGGTCTTCAAGAAGGACGTAAAAAGCGCCAAGCATACTTGTGTGCGTTCCAACAGCCGAATATTATTGATAAATTGGGCGTAGGTGAGGTTATTCGTGGACAATGTCAAACGGTAATATTCTTCCGTAACCCGCAAGCAATGCCTGAAGACTATGCTAACTGGAATTTAACGCAACGAGAAATTGATTTTATTTTTGGTAAAAGTTATCGAGATTTCCCGTATGCTATTTTACTTTCTCGTCCGGCAACCGGTGAATCTGTTATTTTGGATGTCGATTTAAGTGGATTAGGACCATATTTGAAGTTGTATAACTCGGGCAGAAAGAATGTGTTGTTGGTAGAAGAGTTAATAAAAGAATATGGCGAAGAAAACTTTGTTACAAAATATTTAAATATTGCGTAATAAGCATAATAGTCATTTATAAATGGCGGAAAATTTGGTATTATAAATAATATATATACGGTTATTTGGTCGTATGGAGGTTATGATGAAAATGATAAAACGTAAGAATTTCATATCTCTTTTAGGGATAATGATAGTCATGTCCATGACCTCGGTTTCACACGCTCAATGGCCAACATTGGATGTTTCGGCAATTAAAGAAGGAATATCCTCAAAAATAGAATTGGTAAAACAATCAAAAATTGTAACTCAAACGACGCAATTAGCCGGCAAAATGAACAGTGCCATTGGTGATGCAAAATCATCAATGTCAAAATTTGCCGGAGATAATTTGAAAAAAATCCAAGAACAAGCAAAGAAGTTGGACGAAGCCAAAAAACGTATTGAGGAAGGAAAAGCCAAAATAGATGAGGCAAAAGAGAAAGCTCAAAAAGCCAAAGAAGAATATGAAAAAGCTCAAAAGACCATAAATGAAGCAAAACAAGAGGTTGAAAAAGCTAAACAAGAAGTCAACAATGTTAAATCTCAAGTTGAAGAAGCCAAAGCAACTGTTAATGAAGTTAAAGAAACCGCAAATGCAGCTAAAGATTTGGCACAAGAGAAAGTATCCAGCGTTCAAAATAAAGTTGATGATGTTCGTTCGGATGTCAACCAAGCAACCGGAAATAACACAAATTCTGCAAATGATACATTTGTAGAGGACTATGTTGCAGACTACGAAAATAAGATTAATTCAGATTCTAAGATTTATGATAACAGCTTGCCAGTAACAGAGGTAAAACAACCTCAAACAGTTGCCCCAATTCCGGAAGAGGCTGTTCAAATTCCAAGTACGGCACCGGCAGAGGAAGGCGCAGCAACTCAGCCTGCAGCGGAAGGAGATGCAACTTCAGCACAAACACCTACGGATGGTGCTCAAGCTCCAAGTACGGCACCGGCAGAGGAAGCTGTAGCAACTCAGCCTGCAGCGGAAGGAAATGCAACTTCAGCTCAAACCCCTACGGATGGTGCTCAAACTTCAAGTACGGCACCGGCAGAGGAAGGCGCAGCAACTCAGCCTGCAGCGGAAGGAAATGCAACTTCAGCTCAAACCCCTACGGATGGTGCTCAAGCTCCAAGTACGGCACCGGCAGAGGAAGCTGTGGCAACTCAGCCTGCAGCGGAAGGAAATGCAACTTCAGCACAAACCCCTACGGATGGTGCTCAAGCCCCAAGTACGGCACCAGCAGAGGAAGGAGCAGCAGTAAGCACAACAGATGCAAGTCAAGCAGGTCAACTGCAACAGAGCCCGTCTAAAAAAGACAAAGGTTTCCGTCGTCCCTTTAGGCAAAACAAAAAATTAAAACAAAATAAAGCTCAAGCTACTGACAATACAGATACTTTGCAGGAAAATAGCTCTACTTCTACCAATAATACCGAGAAGAAAGCGCAAAGAGCGGCTAATAAAAAGGCAAAAATAAACAAGAAAAAGGCTAGACAAGAAAAAACATTGGATACGACAACATCGACCACCAATGCGGCTGCTGTTACATCTGTTGCCAGTGAGAAAATCTCTGATAATGAGACTAATTTAACAACATTGCCACAAACAGCACCGGTAACAGCAATAAGTAAGTCAAGCGCGACATTGCAACAGGTAACTCCGGCGGCAACGACGAGTCAATCGGTTACCACGTTGCAACAAACAACACCTGCAGTGACGACAAATGCAGCACCGGCAACTTTGCAAAAGCTAACACCGGCTGTATCAAATCGTACGAATACCTCTAAAGGTTTTCGTCAAAGAGCCATTATCAAAAACAACCTCACTTTAGATAAGGGAGCAAGTTTAGATGTTGAAAAATATGTTAAAATTGCCTCTTATAAATCTTCCGAAACCTTAATGTTCGGTGCCGAAAGTGAAGAATACATTCCTGACGGAGTAATTAATAATGGCGAATATGAGGAAACTATTATTCCGGAATCATTGGTTGACTATTGTAAGATCGGTGTAGATAAATTGGAAGATCCGACCCTTATGGAAGAATGCTTGAAAAAGCTCATCCGTCACCAATCAGATTCAGATAGCCAAGTTGCAGCGGAAGGAAAGAGCAAAATAACTCAAATTGGAGCTGAAAACGTAATTTCCACGGTTACAGAAAGCATGCAAATGAAAAATATTGCAGCCAATTATGAAGACCAAGTTTTGAATACATTTGATGAACAAGCAGGAAGTGCTTCAACAACGCGTGACGATAGTGCGGTTTTAGCGCAGACCAATAAAGAAATCCAAACACTGCTCAATAAGCTAATCACAATGCAAGCGGCACAGTTATCACAAACGGCTTTGGGACAATTAAGCGGGTTAACAGCTGAGAGCCTTGGAGAGCAAGCAGAGACGGGAGAAAGTGAATGAAAAGGCTGTCGACATATTTCTTGTTGGCGCTAAGCTTGTTTTGGCCGCAGGTATCTTATGCGGATATTGAAGCTGTGCAAGGAACAGTCTTAGGTCCGATCAAAACAGGATTGGAAGAGGCTCGTTCTGTTCAACAAGATTTAAACGAAATTCAGCAAGATATCCGCTCTGCAGCAGAGGGAGCTATGGGAACAGTCAAAAGTGCTGTCAATACCGTAAATTCGGTAAAAAATGATATTAGCAATAACATTAGTGCTGTTAAAGATAAAGTAAATGCAGTGCAAAATTTTGCCAATGATCCTGAAGGTTCACTCGACACTTTGGGTAGCTCAATGCCGGGTTTTGCCACCAAGGTAGACTTAAATGATGCTAAAGCACTCAGCTCAGCTGTCCAAAACAACTATTTTATGCAACGCCCAAAATCCAACACAAGCACCTCATCATCTGCAAGCAATCAATCAACATCAAGCAACGCTGATAGTTCAGAAACAACAGATTTGGTCAAAATATATAACGAGCAAGAAGAAAAGATGAACGAAATTCAGCGTGCCAATTTTGCTAACTTATATGCAACAGCTTTTAGTATCAGATCTAATCTGGCAAAAGAAGAAGCCGAAGAAACCGACAAAGAAAATACGCGAGATATAATTCAAAGTACAAAGTCAAAATCAATGGAAATGGCTAAACGATTTCGCAAAATAATGCTGATGAACACTATGCTTTTTGAATTTAATAGCACTCAACAGGCAAGACAATTTACCTATGCCGAGGAGGACTCATGAAAAAAATACTTTTTGCTCTGAGTTGTCTTTTGGGAATAATAATTAGTCTTCCGAGCCAAGCCGGAATAAAATTTGATATATCTAACACAGCCAATAAGGTGCAAGGAACGGTAAGTGGTTGGGCAGAGCAGGCACAAACCCTCATAAATGAATCCACCACAATTCAAACCATGATAGCCTATGGTAAAGGAGCTATGGAAACCGCAAAATGGTTAAAAGAACAGGCGAATGCTGTAAAAGAAGGGATTAACCAAACCACAGGTGCCATAAACGATGTTAAAAATACGGCCACATCTGCCGTTGGCGATATAACGAGTGAAGTTAGTGGTACGGTTGGTGATGTTTCAGGCGCCGCTTCGGGAGCAGTAGGTTCTGCTGCCGGAGGAGCTCTTTCAGCAGCTTCATCCATGGCAAGTAATACTCAGTCCGCCCAACAATTATTGAGCCTTAAAAATGAGAAAAGCGCATTAGAATCTGAATATAATACAGCGGCAGAAGCACGCAAAACGGAATATGAAGGAAAAATAAAATCCTATCAGGATAATAATGCTGTTTACCAACAACAGATTGCACAAGATCCTTCACAAAAAGAAGCGTTAGAAGATAAAATAGCCGCCAACAATGAGGCAATCAAGAAACTTCAAGCAGAATACGAGGCTAATGAAGAAAAAGAGCAGTCAGCTTATCAAGCGCAAGTAGCGACTATTGATAAACAAATTCAGACCTTGCAGGAAAAAGCCGCCCAAGAAAGTTTAAGCCTTGCTAAAGATGGCATTGGAGCAGCTAAATCTTTGTTTGGTGATAAAAGCCAATCGGCAGCGGCACTTAATCAAACCATTTCCAATAATTTTGTGCCAGAAAAAGAAGAACTCACTACTGAAAATATGAAAAAGGTTGAAGAATATCGTCAAAAGACAAAAACAGCTGATATTCTGCGCGCTTATTCATTAGCATTAAAAATGCGTGCCAATAGAGGTGAAAATAGTGAAAAAGCAGATGATACAGCCTCTAACGTTGCAATGATGGATGGCTCTAGCGCAGCAATCGTATTAGATACACAATTAAAAGTCCAAAATATGCAAGCTCTGCTGGATTACACCAAATTATTGGTTCAGGAGATGAAGATGAAAAGTTCTTCAGACCTGGCTAGTATTAATGCCGGAAAACTTAACAATCCGAACAAAGATGTTACCCAGTTTAACTTAGACGATTATAAGTACGAAAAGCCGAGCTTTTTCAGTAAAGATAATCTAAGTAATTTAGCCGGCAAAGCAAAATCTGGACTAAGCACGGCACAAGATGGTTTATCAGCAGCCAAGTCAGCAACAGGTAGCCTTGGAATAGGCTTCTAAAAGGAGAAAAAGAATGATTAAACTACTCAAAATAATTACTCTTTCTTCTATGCTGATTCTTGGTTCGGCAATGTCTTCTTATGGCTTTCTTCTACCCCCGGGGCCATTTACTCCGACAGGGGATGCTCCAACAGATGTGGCCGGAGCTTCACAAAATATTGCAGCTACAGCGCAAGGGGCCGCAGCTCAACTCCAAACTTATGCCAACAATGCTACTGCGGCAGTTAAGGCGGCTAAAGACAAATATATGTCTAAATTTACAGGTTTCATGAGTGGCTTGTTCCAAAAAAAAGAAAAAAAGGACATGCCAGGTTCTAAAACCATTGAAGAAACAAAAACAGCCGATATTTATGATGCCAATTCCGTAAAACAGGCCTTATATGAGCTGTTTTTAGCTTATCCTGTTGATTGTGATAAAGGTGCCGATGAATATGAGCAATGCAGAGCTTATGAAGCTAAAGCGCAAGAGTTTTATGAAGATACGGTTATTGAAATTTATACATCTTCTCGAAAGTTGGAAGAAGAGCTGGAAACCTTGACGGTAGAGGTTGACAAACTTTCAACCACATTTGCCGGTGGTAGTTCCGGCGCTGATGGAGCCGAAAGTGGTGATGACGAAAACGGTGCTTGGAAAAATGCTTTTAACGCTTATGAAACCATGGACAGTATCTTAAAAATAACCCAAGAAGTCTTGGCTATGAAAATTCAATACGAAGCGGCTCTTTTACTGCATAACCAAATTACTCCTGCAGACTATGTCAGCAAAGAAGAGAGAGAAGCCAAAGAAAAAGCTGCTCAAGAAAAAACATCTTTCAATAGCACTCATGAGACGTTAAAATTTGCTTCTTCAGGTGTTGTTTCGCGGCAAGAAACCTTAATGTTTGGTCAATTAGGTTTTATTACACAAGCCGATTTCAATCTCAAATCATCTCAAACAGCGGCAGAAACCACAACGACCCAAGATGATGATGAAGATTATGTCTATAATCCGTCCCTTTACGGAAATGTCACCTTTGGAGAGGCAACCAAGCCAAACATTGATTCTCCATTTGCCGGCAATGAAGAAAAAATTAAGGAATTAGATAAAATTGCTCCTGTATATGAAAAAGCCCAAGAAGCACTGGAGGTCCATAATTTAATACAAGCATTGGACAGTTATCAGGAAATATTTAAGAGCTATCAGCAATATCAAAGATTACACCAAAAAGCAATTGAAGCTGTAGATGCATCAGACCAATGTGTTATGCAATATTTAGGCCGTTACTATTCATCTCCTCAAACAGTATGGAAAGGCAATATGGCTGATGCTGCCACCAATGACTATGATGCTCGCCAAGGTTTATCTGGTTGGGCTGTCAAAGCATTTGAATTAGCAAAATCAGAAGAAAGCACCCCGATAGAGCCGGAAGATTTGGGAACAATTGAAATCAGCACTGATGTTGATATAGATGATGCCGATGGATTTAAAACAATTCAAAAAGAGCTGGAAACTAAAAACAGTAACGGTTTGGTAGATGCAAGCCAAACCGAGAAGATAGAAGAATCCACACGGGAATCTCAAATGGTATCTTTCAACATAGGCTCAGAGGCAGCGCAGATGTTGGTAGAAGATCAACATAAAACAACGCCACAATGGGGTACGCCGACAGAAAAATTTCCAATATGGAACGATCAAATCAGTTTTTATAATCAATATCTGAGCGGTAAGTATGGCAATATCAAAGATTACTTACAACAGTACGATGTTAGCTCAATTATAGTAGAGATAGCCTATCCTCTCAATGACATCTTAACAGAAGATGCGGACGAAAGAGCCAACAATCGAGCAGGTCTTGATAGTCTTGCTGCACAATTGAAGAAAGAAGCCGCAACTTCAGATCCGGCTACCGTATTGGAAGAGTTAGAAAAAAATCGAGATGATTTATTGCAACAGGCTCTAAACACAAAGCAATCTCGCCTCCAAAGTTTAGAAAGCCAAAAAAAGAACCTGCAGGCAAAATTAGATAAGGCTTCAAGTCTATTATCAGATTATTCCGAACAACTCAATACAGTACAAGAAGATAAACTATCCGCACAAGCAGGGATTTCGACGCAAGAAAAAATGCTTAAAGATCTTGAAGACCGCCAAGGCAATATTGAGGACAATATCATAAAGCAAAGTGATGTTGAGTATACATCAGAAACCTATGAAATTAGTCCGGAAACCACAAAGCAGGTTTACTCGACGGAATATAAGGAAAATACTGAGCAAAAAATGCTTTTTGATACCAGTGAAGCTATTTCCGAATATAAAGACAAAATGAACAAGTTAAACTATCAAGCAAAGCAACAACAAGTTCAAGAAAAACAAAATTTGGAACAATCAAATGTTATCAGCAATCCAGATGGTTCATTAAGCCTATATCCGGAGAATAATTCTTCCACAGGGTCTCAGTCCAACACAGAAAAGAAAACACTGTTTCGTCGTCGGCCTTTTAGTGATAACGGAGACTATGCACCTCAGAATACGACCAAATATAGTCTGAGTAGAACACTATATTTTGGCGCACAATATAACACCTTTAACTATGAGCAAGAAAAGGCCAAGTTAGATGCAGAGCTTGATGCAAAAGTCGAAGAAACGGTAGATGTAAATACTCTGGAAACAACGGATGTCGTAGAAGAGAAAACCCAAGCCGCACAAAGTGCAGAATATACGGCAACCAACAATAGTGAAACCGAAGTCCTCAATTTGGAAGATACGGAGGGGATGACTTTTGCAAAAGAAGAAATCAACCGTTATCAATCCGAAGTACAAGAAAAAGACAAACTAGCCTCAAGTCTGAAGGCTCAGGTTGATAGTAAGGATAAAGAAATAGGGGCAATAAATGAGCAGATAGAAGCCATTGATGCCGATATAGATGCTGTTGAAAAAAATTATATTGCACAAGTTCAACAAATAGAGCAGGCATATAACACCAAATTAGAAGAAGCTAAAAAATACATAGAAGAAAAGCGCCAAGCAAAAGAAACTTTGGACTTAATTGCCTATTATAAAGATAAAATAGGACTTCCCGTACCTGGAATAGATGGAATTAAGCCTGCGTTTAGTTTGTTAAATATTTTGCAAACAGCCAATGGTTTAACGGATGATACGAGAAAATACGCCATTCAGTTGGTTGATGATACCCACAATGCAATATTAAATTTAGGAGAAGATGTGTACATTGGTGCTTATGGAGACAAGATTTTAAGTCTGCACCAAAATTTAATGACAAAATTAAAAGCATTACCTGTTGAGGGCTTGCAAGAATTCTCATCATCAGTAGGAGCCTATGCAAAAACAAAATCTATCATTGAACCTCTGACAACGATGTTTCAAAAAATGTTAATAGAAAAGGCCTGTGCCGAAGATGTTTGCATGCAAGAGGATTCGGAATATTTTGTTGGTTCATATGGCAAAGAGCGCGATTTTATGGCTCCGAAAAATTCTCTTAAAGAATATTTACCGCCACTCAGAGAGGTTGTACACTTTGACGATGTCGATTCTGATAATGTAGGAAAAACTTCAGATGGAGGAATCAGCAAAGAAGGTTTCCTTAACAGTGGAGGAAAATTCCCTGAAATATGGAAATTAATCTTAAAAGACAAGGCTTTTGTTGATAAGGATATTGACCTAAAAACCTTGTTATCCGAGGGGGACGAAGCAGCAAACTTTATGCGCGGTGGCAGATACCCCTGTATTTTGGATGACCAAATTGTAGATTTAGTCAATGAGGATGGAACATTTAGCGTCTATAATAAGCAAACTCTTGCCAATCAAGAGGAAATCAGCCAAATGCCGCAATGTAACGAAATAAGCATAGAAAAGGCCCCCGGCATCTTAGGGCAAATAAAGAGATACGTAACAATAAAAGATAAAGTTGAAGATGTAACCGCCTCAGCCAAAGTTCTCACCTCGCAAGAAAAAGAAGAAAATGGTGCGCATAGTGAACTAGGCACATTGTTAAAGGCAACGGATTCTGGCCTATATTACAATGATGCCCCCAACACCGTATTAACACGTTTAGAAAAAATGGCAGAAGAACAAAATGGCGGATCATATACTGAGAATATGCAAGATATAGTATATGAAAAAGCCTTATTGAATCATAACCAAATCGGCAATTTCTTGAGCTTTGTTGAACAAGAAATCAGCTATCGTCAAGCGCTTGAGGAAATGAAGTTGAGCGTAGATGAAGCCAAAGCAGACTTGTTTGAACAATTTGAAAAGATAGGCTTTACCCCGCGTGCGGATTATGACTTAGCAAAGCAAGAAGACTATGACTTAACCAAAGAAACACTGATGCGCTATAAAAACACATTAGTAAATGAGGGAACAGAAGAATTAAGTGCAGTTAATGTGATGGAGAATGAAATAGTTGAAGAAAGAGTAGATAAGATTAAGAATATATTTACTGCTTTGCGCAAAGATAAGGAAGCATACATATCATTAAATGATGCCACAGACAGTGGTTCGGAATTAGATGAACAAATAAAGACGGAAGAAGTCAACCATCAAGTAACATCGGAATACAAGAAAAAAGCCGATGAAGAATTTGAAAAACAAATAAATGCTTATCCGATACCTTTCTGTGCAGCATATTAACGGCAAGAGGACGAGATGAACAATATAAATCCGCAGTTAGAAGGCGCCAAGGTTCTGTCATTGACGGATTCTAACGGCCAAACGCACGAGTTCATCAGCGAAACAGAGCAAGAAAAAGAAGGCTTTAAGCTTAAATATTATATGTGGCTTTCACGTCTTTTTATATTTTTTGCAATATTATCACTTTTAGTGTTTATGAGTTTTTCTTTGGCCCTTTTTAAGTTAGCGCCACAGGTTTCGGTCGAGCCGTTTTTAATCATCAATCAAGATACATCTGAGGGGATAGTTCGCGCAGAAGCAATTACAAACCGGATGGCATCTAAAAACAAGCTCATGGAAATTTTTGTTGCGCAATTTGTAATTCTTCGCAACACCATAATTGATGATGAAAGAGAAATGCAAGTTCGCTGGTATGACGGCGGAATGGTTAATTTTTTGTCAGCTCCAAGAGTTTATAACGAGTTTTCTCAGTACCGTGACAGCATTTGGGAAAAAATGCGCCACGATGGCATAGTTAGAGAAGTAGAAATTATCTCCATAGGCAAACAAGGCGGAGAGAGAAGCCCTGTCTGGAAAGTGGATTTCAAAACTTATGAATTATCAAAATATGCGGTAGATAAAAAGACCCGCGCCAGAATAATGACAGTTAAATATTGGACGGCATCAGTCACGGCATTTTTCATCCCCGGGCGAGAATTTACGGGCTTGAGATTGATTAATCCGATAGGTTTTACCGTCACGCGCTACTCGCAAGCTGAAGTAGAAATATTATAGTTTGTTGATAAGTTGGGGATTTTCGCAAGACGATATTAGACTTTTAATGAAAAAGAGTATAATTTCATAACATCTATAAGAGTACTCGAATAATATAGATAAGGAAATTAAGACATGTCAAAAAAGATAATTATGCTTTTTGTGCTCATGCTGCTATCATCTTGCGGCATTTTTGGTTCATATTATGAGGCTGAACCGGTAGGCGTTGGTAAAGGTGTTGATGAATTGAAGTTATCACCTTGCGCTTGTATGCAGGTTGAACTGCCTAAAAATCTTCCCGATTGGTTTGTTGAAACGATTTAGGAAAACCAATGGATAATCGTCTGGAAAATAACACACAGCAACGTCTTATTGGTGGGGGACAGGTGCGTCCTCAGTCGCAAGTTAAGTCTCGTACGACGGAAGACGTCTTCGTTGCGAATGTCGGTGAAAAAAGATATCTTTGGACGGCTCGTGCATTCGCCGTAATTACAGCTATTAGTTTGTGCTGTAATGTCGTGTTGTTTTTGGCAATTGTTCAAGTAATGCCTTTGTTCCGTATAGAGCCGTTTTTATTAACGTTTCAGGCAAAGGGGGAACAGGTTTATAATATTGTTCCTGTTAGGGGCAATTTGGCAGATGAAAAAGCCATTACCGAAGTGTTTGTGAGAGAATATGTGTTGCAAAGGAGTTCTTTTGATAGGGATATTCCGGAAATGGAAGCTCGTTGGATGCCGGGCGGCCCGATACAAGAAATGTCTTCTCCGGCAGTTTATCAAGAATTTTTGAATAAGACGGCTAAAAGGGCAATCGAAATTATCCGAACCAAGAGCCTGCAAAGAAATGTTCGTATCTTAACGGTAAATGAGCTTGGTCAAGGACTTTGGCAAGTAGAATATGAAACTCAAGATATGTATCCGGATTCTGTTAAGCCGGAAATAAATTATTGGACGGCATCTCTCCGTGTCGGTTATGTTAAAAAAAGCGTAAAATATGGTGAACGATTAAATAACCCGGTCGGCTTTACGGTAGATAGATATTCATTGACGCTAAACAAAGTTCGATAAGGTAGATTAAGGTATTAGGAAATGATTTTGAAAGTTGGCAAAAGTTTATTAGTAATGGTCGTTGCGTTGACGCTGAGCCGTAATGCTCTATCTCAGGCAACAATGGGCAGTCTGGATCAAAACGCCGACCAAAGTCAGGGGCAATATATGCCGATGAATCTTGGCTATGCCGGCTTTAATTCTTTGGGAATGACGCAGGCTGCTTGGCTCGATCCGCTCCAAAATCTGGGTGAAGGTCAAAGCAAACCGGCATATTCTAAATACTATTGGTCACCGGATTTAATTTTGCCGATACGTCTTCGTGAAGGTATGATAACTTTGCTTAATTTTCCTGAGTGGGAACTAATTGAGGATATGTATATCGGTGACAATGCGACATTTGATGGGCAAATTTCCGGTCCGAATACAATTTTGCTCTATCCTCGAAAAGGAGCAAATGTCGGCGTTGATACTAATATCATTATTTTTGGTCGTTCAGGAAATAAATATGTATTTTATGTAAAAAGTGAAGGCGTAAATACAGAACGTTTGACCAACTCTATCATTGATATTGATGTGATTGATGGACCGGCAGGCTCAAGAGGAGCCGGAATATCCGGAGGCAGTGTCGGCGGTGGTTCGGGAGTGAACGCCTCAACCTACAAAGCTAATAATTCGCACTCTGCAGATTCTCTTTTTACCAAGCGCTTTCAAAGAAGTGATTGGATAAAAGACATTCCTGTTGATCCTAGCAAATTTAGATTTGATATTGAGGTTTATGTTCCAAATCCTGATGATGTTGTTATTGCACCTGAAAGAGTATGGAGAGATGATATTTTCACTTATATTGATTTTGGTGAAAAAGCTCTAAATATGACACAGCGTCCGATAGTCACATTAATTGTTGAAAGAATAGAAGTTCCGGTTGGCTTTAGAACTAAAGGCCCGAACAATCGCTTGATTATTGTTGAAGGTATTGGCGATATGGTTTTGCGTAACGGTAAAAGACTTGTTTGCTTAAAGATGCGCCGTTCGGATGACGCCGGTCTGGAAAATGCAACTTACGCCACAGATTTTGATGATGCCGCATGGGATGTTCCGGCTCCGCTTCCGGGAGGAACAATGCGCCCGACGGGAGGATCCGGTGGAGATAGTGAATTTAATTCTTCAGCCAATGGTGGCATGCCCGGACAATACGATATTCAAGTTGGCCAAAGTGAAATAGTTGTTCCTCGTTATGGCAATAATATGGCAAATGGCCGAAATAACGGCAATGGCGTAAATATTGGCTTCCAGCCGCCTAACGATGGATATGATTATTCCAAAATGCAACACATAAAGAACAATAATCAATATGCCGGAAATAGTGGCTCTCAAGGAGGCAGCAAGGGCGGATATGGTTTTGGTTCAGGATTTGTTGATGCTGACAGCTCAAACATTTCAATTGAGTTAGGAACAGATGCCAATGTCTCTAATTTGGAAAATTTGTGGAGTGAGCTTTCTAAAAAGTATCCTGATGTTTTGAGCCGTTATGAGCCATTCTTCTCAGTAGATGCACCGGCAGATGGACAAGGAAAAGAACTGTTTCACTTACGCGTAGGTCCTGTAAAGAGTTTGGAATCAGGCGATAATGTGTGCAGTCGTTTAGGAAGAAACGGAGTGTTTTGTAGCGTAGTAAGGACGCAATGAGCAAAGAGGTATTAACACATTCGGAGAGTTATATAAAGAAGACCAACCGCATAATATTTGTGGTTGGTATTACCTCGTTTGTAATCTTTGTTCTGGGTGTAATGCTTTTAATGCAAAGTGGTCCGGTTGAAAATGAATATACGGAACCCGTATTTACAACCAATGATGATGCCTTAAATATTGCCGCCGATAACGGCACAAGCAATAATATTGAATTTGGGATGATTGAAGATAAAGAACCTCCGATAACAACCACCCCAAATCCGGTACAGATGGGGCAAGTCGTTTTGGGCACGGATGCTAAAAATGTTCTGACCATAGGAACAAATGCCAAAGCAGCCATAAAAATTGTTTCTGTTCAATTGGCAGAACCTCCTTTTGATGGTTTTACCTTTAAGGATGATTGTACGGATAAAGAACTGCGCGGTCATGAAACTTGTGATATCACAATGAGTTGGACACCGGTTGTGCCTGGTAATGTACAAAATAATTTTATCATAACCTGGCATGAATCCAATTTAACAACAGCAAATGCAAAATCAGAAAAAGTTCCAGTAGAAGGAAACGCTATCCGCAAAGAAGATTGCAATTTCTGTGAGCAAGTTCCGACAGATGGAGCCAAAGCAAATGATGGGCAGGAAGCAAAAGGTCTCCGCACAAGAAATGCGATTGGTCCTAATGGTGAAATAATCGGTACCATTGATGAAGATGGTTATGTGCGTGATGCCAATGGAAATATTATCGGACGAGCAAATTCGGCAGGGATGATTGTCGATGAAAACGGAAATGTCATAGGCGTAGCAGAAAATCGTCGATTGGTCTATGATGCTAATGGTAATGTTATTGGCTATGTTAATCCCGATGGCACGGTAGTTGATAAAGATGGTAACATAATTGGTCGTATGCTCCCCGACGGCACGGTTGTTGATCTTAATGGAAATGTTATAGGTAAAGCGGTTGACGCCGGATTTGTATATGATGAAAACGGCAATATTGTCGGTCGTGTCATGCCTGATGGTACGGTTGTTGATATGAACGGTAATGTGACCGGACGTCTCAATGCAAACGGAGAGGCTGTTGATGCTAACGGTAAAGTAATTGGTCGAGTAAGCAAACAAGGACGCGTTGCCGTTGATGAAAACGGAAATGTGATTGGTGTTGTAATGCCCGACGGTTCAGTTGTAGATAAAAACGGCAATATTGTTGGTCATGTTGATGAAAACGGAAAAGTTGTTGGCAAAAATGTTTTAGGCAATGCCGGTGGCTCGGTAAAATTGGCTTATGATAAAAATGGTAAGGTTATAGGATTTGTTGATTCAAATGGAAATGTTGTCGATTCTAATGGCAATATAATAGGTAAAACCGACGCCAATGGAAATGTCGTCGATGAAAATGGCAATATTATCGGAAAATCCGTATCCATCCCTCAAAGACGATTAGCTTATGATAAAAACGGCAATATAATAGGTCGAGTTGATGAAAACGGTAATGTCGTAGATTTGAATGGCAATATCATCGGAAAAGTCTTGCCAGATGGTACAATTGTGGATTCTGAGGGCAATACAATAGGACGAGCAGCAAATGTCCCCGGCAGACGTTTGGTCTATGATAAAGACGGCAATGTCATAGGTTATGTGGATGAAGATGGCAACGTTCGAGATGCTAATGGCAATATTATAGGTCGTGTTTTGCCCGATGGCACGGTTGTTGACAATAACGGTAATGTCATAGGCAAAGTTGCCGATATGAGTATTGGCGCACAAAGACGCTTGGCATACGACAAAGATGGAAATGTTATTGGCTATATTGATGAAAACGGTAACGTTGTTGATTTCAACGGCAATATCATCGGAAAAATGTTAGACGATGGCACTTTGGTCGATTTGGAAGGAAATGTTATCGGAAAAGCCGGTGAGGTTGTTAATCTTGTCTTAGATAAAGACGGAAAGGTTATCGGGTATGTTGATGCCAACGGAAAAGTATTTGACCTAAATGGTAATGAAATAGGTTATGTTGATGAAAACGGCAATATTATCAGCTCACAAAATAAGACATTAGGAGCATTGGTTCAAACCCGCATGATACCGATTACCCCGAAAGGTACAGTTCTTGGAAAGCTCAACAACGACGGAACGGTTGTTCAAAACAGTAAAATTGTTGGCCGAGTTTTATCCAATGGTTTGGTTCGTGATACTTCGGGTTCAGAAGTCGTAGCCAAATTAGTAAGGGGCGGTTTGGTTGTTGGTTATGGTTGTAAGAATATCGGCTATTTAGATGCTGATGGTAAGATAAAAAAAGGCAATACTGAAACCAAGCTAAAACCAATGCCCAATGGAGTGATTGTTGACCCCGAAAACAACTATGTCGGAGAAGTTGTGCGCACCGGAAAAGTCTTTGATAACAATTGTACTTATATGGGTGATGTCGGAACAGATGGTATAGTTCGTTCTTCTGAAGGGGTTTACGTTGGTTGCGTTAATCCTGATGGCACGGTATTAAGTGAAAAAGGCGATGTGATAGGAAGTGTTGTCCGGAATGGTGTTGCTTTATCTTATGACGGAGAATACCTAGGGCAAGTTTCTGCTGATGGTTTGGTTATAGCTTTATCACAACTTCCCGTTGGTTGTGTCGGCACTTACGGAGATGTTTTCAATAAAGACGGAGCCTATATTGGTCGTGTTTTAGAAAAAACGAATGCCTATGATTTACACGGTAATTTCTTAAATCTAGTAGGGCCAAACGGTCGAGTTGCGATAAGTGGACAATCAGATGCCAAACTTTTTGCCAATGATTTAGTCGCTAACGACCGTAATGAAATTATTGGTGTTTTAATGGATGAAAAAGCAACCATAATCTCTCCGGAAGGCAATTTCAAAGGTCGTCTTTTCCCCAACGGAGAAGTTTATGACGCTAAAGGAAATGCAATCGGTCGCCTCCACGGTGATGGTCTGAATTTCTACAATTCTTTGATAGGAAATACCGTCAAAAAAGGCTTTGTAGCAGATTTTGAAGGCAAAACGATAGGCTTGGTTACGCATGACGGACAAGTTATTACGCGTTTTGGTGAAAATTTAGGGCGAATAGACGCTAAAGGCAATTTTATTGATAACAAGGGGCTTTATCGTGGTGGAGTTGTTTCCAGAGGCAGTGCAATTGGTTATGACGGAGCATTCTTAGGCTATGCTACGACAGACGGTACGGTTATCAGCATGGAAGGAGCAAAAGTCGGAACCACCAGTTCTGATGGTAAAGTTATCGATTTGAAGGGGACGGTAATCGGCGAGGTTATACCCGAAAATATTGTTGTAGATATTTGGGGAAATTATAAAGGTCGCGTAAATTCGATAGGTGACGTAATAGACTTGAAAAATGAAGTAATTACAGCTGTTTTACCAGGAGGTTCGACAGATAAAAATCTGAGTCTGCTAAGGAGAGGGACCGTTATTGATTTTGGGGGTAATACAATAGGTTCAGTGTTGCCTAACGGACAAGTTGTTGATAAAGAAAATGTTGTCGTTGGCAGAGTTTTGTCAGACGGCAATGTAATCAGCGCATCAGGAAAATTAATCGGAGAAGTTGTCCACGGTGATATAGTTATTGATAACTCAGATAAAGTTGTAGGCTATGTAAATTTTGATGGTAAAATCAGAAACAAAGAAGGTAGCCTCATTGGTCGAGCCATTTCTGGTGATTTGGCAATAGATAACAATGACAACATAATAGGAAAAATTTATAAGATAGGAGCCACAATTTTAGGAAATGACGGCAATTACGTCGGTCGCTTAAATGCAGAAGGCATTGTACAAGACAGCGAAGGCAAGAATGTCGGTTATCTTAAAAACAACGGTTCATATGTAAATTTGGATAAGAAAGTTGCAGGCTATGCGTTGCAGGAAGTTGCAAAGAACCGGAGGAACTGAGTTGGGACGGGAAAAAACAAAAAAGAAAAACTGTGCCAAAACACTAAGATTTTTCAACATTCTTTTGGGAATGTTGCTCTTTTGCTTTAATGCGCAAGCTCAGGAGATTACGGCGGTTGACTTTAACGGAGATTTAATCGGAAAAGTTATTCCCGATGGTAAAGTCGTAAGTTTTGACAACCAATTAATCGGCAATGTAACGGCCGACAGCTTGATTTTGGATTTTGACGGCGCAATCATCGGTGGCGTTGTTCCTCAAGGTATTGCAATCGGCAATGATAATAAACCCTTAGGTAAAGTCAATAATGATGGTTCCGTTCGTCTTCCTTCAGGAAAAATAATAGCAAAAGTATTGCCCAACGGCTTGGTCTTGGATGAATATTTTAATGTTGTTGGTTCTGTTTTGTTTCCTGGGCTTGTTTATTCAGACGATGGAAAAACTGTCGGTCGTTTGACAGGCGATGGCTTATACACAAATTTACAAGGTCAGGCAATCGGTTTTGTATCTCCTGACGGCTATGCCTATCGCAAAGTCGGACAAGATTATATTTTAGACGGACGTCTGATTTCCTCAAAAATGGTTGTATCTCTAAGTGGGGATTTTATCGGCAGTGTCTCCCCCGGAGGAAATGTTACCAATTTTGATGCTCAAACGATTGGTTATGTCAAGGCCAATGGTTTTGTTTATAATAAAGACAATCAAATCATGGGAAGTATTGTTCGTTCAGGTTATGCTTTGGATAACTCTGGAAAATATTTAGGCTTCGTTACATACAACGGTGAAGTCGTTGATAAGAACAATATTGTCGGTCGTGTTCAGGCAGATGAAAATATTGTCAATTTACAAGGTGAAATTATAGGATCCGTAGTTGATTTTTCGGCAACGGCTACAGATTTAAATGGTAAATATTTAGGACGAGTAGTTCCTCAAGGAAAAGTCCGCAAAGCAAAAGACGACATTGGTCAAGTCGGTCCGAGAGGAGCAATCCTTTCTTCAGATGGAAAACTCATTGGTAAAATTATCAAAACCGGACCTGTTTTTGATTATCGCGGAGCACTAAAGGGACATGCTTCAAAGAATGGCTCTATAGTAACTATGGAAGGAACGCCCGCCGGCTATATTATGGATAATATGGCATACGAAAATACCGGACGCGCAATAGGCGCCACAATGAACAATTTATTAGCCGTGAATTCTAATAACCAGAGCTTAGGAATTGTGGGTATTAGCGGTTCTGTTATGGATGGAGAAGAGAAAAAATATATGTCTCCGTTTGGTTATCTTTTTTCAGCAGACGGCAAGTCGGTTGGACGAGGCTTAACCTTATCCTCAATTTATAACATTACAGGTACGCCGGTAGCTCAAATAATGCCTAACGGACAGTTGACCAACAAGAATGTTGCTGCCTTGGGTAAATTAACACAATCCGGTTTTAATGTTGATGAACGAAACCTAATCATCGGTAAAAGTCTGGAAAATGGCTATTTTGTAGATTCAAAAGGAGAATCACTTGGTTTATTGAATAACCGAAATCTGGTCGAAAAAACGAGCGGCAACGTCGTCGGAAAATATATTCCTGACGGAGCATTAGTTTCTTCATCAGATAATGCGTCAGTAAATATGATGCCTCAGCAAGGTACAGGGCGAAAAGCTTCTTTAGCACTATATTTTAATGGTCGTTTAGCCGGTTATGTTAATAATTTAGGTATAGCCAAAGATTTCGGCGGTTCAAATCTAGGAAAAGTCACCTCCGAAGCAACTTTGCTTGACAATACCGGTTCTGCAATTGGTGGTGTTATAGATTATGCAACCGCCATAGACGATAAATGCTCTTTCTTAGGTGTTATTACCTCTCGCGGAGAAGTTCGCAATTATCGAGAAACCGTCATGGGAAGACCTTTGCTCAATGGACAAGTTGTTTCAGAAAACGGCTCTTATGTCGGCTATAGCGTCAACCCGACAGCTGTTATTGATTATAATGGCAACATAATTGGTACAGTTTCCAGTAACGGACAAGTTTTGAATTATAGCAACAATATTTTGGGCTGTATTGATAAGCGAGGCTTCTTAAAGAATGATGAAGGCGTCTCTTTGGCACACACCATTGAATACTATCCGGTAATGAGTTTTAATGGTGTTATTCTTGGACGCAGCGTTTTAGACGGTCAGGTCGTAAATTCCGAAAATCAATTTATCGGCTATGAGCAAGCAAACGGTAATGTAAATTCAAAAACCGGTGCTCCGATAGGCCATCTGTTTAAATATCACTATGCCTTTAGCAATGCTAACAAATATATAGGTCATATCACCCAAGATGGTGCCGTTATTGATGCTCGCGGAGACAACATTGGTCAAGTAGACTTTGAGGGAAATGTCACAAAAGATGGCTACAAAATAGGTTACGCTTTATATGATTTTTATATTTATGATAATGACTTTGAGGTAATTGGCGTTATTCAGAAAGATGGCAGCGTCTTATCTTTTGTAAATCAAAATTTAGGAACTTTGAGTAAAGGCTTCCTGCTTGATAAGAATGGAGAGCTAAAAGGTCGCGGAAACAGAGACTTTTACATCAGAGACGATTCAAACCGCATCTTAGGTGAATTAAATCTAAAAGGCGAATTACGAGATGTAAATAATAATGTTTTAGGAACTATCACCAAAAGTGGCAGCATAATTGATAGCAATGGCCGTGTCATAGCCGTTGCCAAACCGCTTCAATATCATGGAGAGATAGTTGCTAGAGAGAAAGTTTTTGATGTTAATGGAAATCTCTTAGGTTATGTTAATGCCGATGGAACCGTAACAGACGAGAATGGTAAAATAATCGGTTCTGTACAAAACGGAAAAGTTGTAGATAAAAACGGTAATGTAATTGGTGAATTAGCCAGTAGCAAAGTTGCCTATGATGCCAATGGCAATGTCATAGGAAAAGTTCTCCCAGACGGTACGGTCGTTGACAATTTCGGCAAGGTAATTGGAAAGCTGGGAGAAAACGGTGCAATTATAGATGCCAACGGCAATACCATTGGTTCAATTATTTCTCCCCAAAAAGAAGAAAATCTAGCCTATGACGAAAATGGCAATGTCATAGGAAAAGTTCTTCCCGATGGCACGGTTGTTGATAAAGACGGCAACGTAATAGGTAAAGTAAATGAAAAGGGCGAAGTTCTAGATAAAAATGGAAAAGTAATAGGAAAGGTCAGTCGTCCCGGTTGGTATAATCGCCCAAGTTCCATACCAGAAATTGGCCTTTCTCCCGAAGAAGAGAAAATGACCGAGAAATATCGTCGTTCATTAGGTATTGCCTTAACGCCAGACGGAGAATATTTGGGCGATATTATGGAAGATGGCAGCGTTGTCAATAAAGAAGGAAAAGTTGTCGGTCATCGTATGCCAGATGGCTTAGTTATTGATGATGAAGGAGCCCTTATCGGTATAGAAGAAACCTCAAAACCATCAGCCGAAGATATGTTTATTCCGGCCGGAACCTTTGGACAAGGAGGAGCTTATGGTACAGGAACAGGACCTGGCGGAAACCTCGGCCCTGGAGGTGGTTTTGGTCCTGGAGAAAGATATGACCCGCAACGAGCTATGGCTTTAGACGCAGCTCAACAAGAGCGACGCAGCAATATGCAAGTTGGAAAAATCAGCAGCAATATTAGCCCTGATACTTTTGATGGTATGCAAAAAGATTGGGACGAACAAGGAATTAAAAAAGCAATATCTTCATGGCGAGTTGACTTAAGTGAAATGATATTTGCAGATAAACCGATTCCGGCAGTTATAGCTCGTTCAATAGACAGTAATAACCCAACACCGGTAACAGCATTTGTCGAGCGAAATGTTTATGCAGAAGAAGGACGGAATATCATAATTCCCGCCGGAAGCCGAATTATGGGCACATTGGGAAGTTTGACCGGAACAACCGAAACCACATCTCAGTCAGCAAAAGTTCAAATAACATGGGAAAGACTCATTCGTCCTGATGGTTCATTGTTTGTCTTTAGCGGTGTTACCGGAGACGCCCAAGGTCGAGGAGGCGCACTGGGTTATCTTGATCAACAATTGTTCAAGAAATATACTTTGCCGATTATGACCACGGCCCTAACCAGCTATACGTCATACATTATGGCAGATGATGAAAATGACAACTCGGGTGTAAATGAAACCCCGAAACAACAAGCAGCTAACGATGCCCGCCAAAACTTCTTGAATCAGATGAATCAAGTATTTGAGCAAATCTTATCAGATAAGACCAATATTCGTCCGCTGACCTATGTTCCCGCCGGCACACGCATTATTGTTTATCCGAACGTAGATTTGTGGATGAGAACCAGAGACCGCAATCCGAAAGAACTTGGTGGACAAGGCAAGAAAGATGTATTTATTGATGACCCAGTTGTAACCGGAAAACGTGAACTCGAAAAGAACCGTCGGAGCTTAGGAAAAACAGAAGCCTCTCCGACCGGAACAGGCAGTGTGATTTATGAATCTCAAGCAATTGACGTTGAGGCCAAAGGAGGCACTCCGGCATTGATAGATGATTCAAAGAGCTCAACCACAAGCAAACAAGGCAATAATCCGCCGCCACTGATTTCGAGCACACCGGCAGGTGCAACACCGCCGCCTCCGCCGTCATTTGCGACCTCGACAACGCCGGGTGCAGCTACGAGTGGCAGCAACAATCAAAATACGGATAGCAGTGTTCCGCAACTGTTTTAAGGGAGTAAGAATATGAGTTTTAAGGTATTAGAATCCGTTTTACGCCCTTTGGCATATTGGTACAACCAAGAAAACATAGAGGAAGTGGCGATTAACCGCTCAGGGCAAGTTTGGCTTCGTTTGCGAGGAAAACGAGCCTATCCTTGGGTAATGTATAAAGATGAGAAACTGACCAAAGAATATCTGACGGATTTGCTCTATATCATAGCAAATACTTACGAATTGCCCTTTGATCCGGTTCAAGGTACACCGGTTGTTTATGCGACGATTCCGGGAGACCACCGTTTTTCAGCCATTTGCGGCCGAAATGTGATGTACGATCAAGATGACTTGACGGGAGGCGTAGCCTTAACCATTCGTGTTCATAGTGATGACGTTGCTTTTGGTCTGCAAGATTATGGCTTAAAACAAGGTGAGAGTTTGCATAAAATCAATCCGTTAAAAGACATTCAAGATCCTGAAGATCCTTATGAGCGGTTGTTGCTTAGCATTAAAAGAGGTGACCATATATTGGTATCCGGTGCAACGGCAACCGGTAAAACTACTTTTTTGAATAACTTGCTAAAAATCTTAGATATTCATAAAAGAATTATTACCATTGAAGATACCCGAGAACTTTTAGTTCCGCATCCTAATCGTGTCCATGTTGTAATGTCTCGTACCGAACAAACCAACGAGTTTGACTATTCAAAAATCATTGACTTGGTGGTACGTTTTACGCCAGATGCCATTATCGGCGGTGAGATTTCAACCAACAATGCCGGAGCTTTGTGGGAGCTTATGGGGTCTGGTCACGATAACTGTTTGGCAACCATTCACGCCGAGAGTTCAGAGGCTGCTTATGAAGCTTTTGTTGACCGTATTTTACACAGTTACCCGACAATTGACCGTGAAAAAACCATTAAAGAAATGCACCGCAAACTAAGAGTGGTGCAAATTAATCGTGATGGTAACCTTCGTGCCGTTACCGAAGTCACATAAAAAAGAGGGCTTAGCAGCCCTCTTTTTTATTATCTGAATATTTATTGTAAAGGCGGAATATTGAGTTGAGCAATATCACCCGGACGAATTTTAACGTTAGAATAACGCATATTTCCCGTCTCAATCACAAATCTTTGACGACTGGTGAGTTGTGATGCCAAATCATAAAAATCGCGTCCTGTGAGCTCTTGGCGTTGTGGATTCATAATGTATAAAACACAGCCTTGAGTTCTTTCTGCAACACCGCAACGAGCGCGACCTCTTGGCACCTCGGGATTAAAGACCACACCTTGTAAACCATCGCGTACGACTGTTTGTTGGGTAAAAAAGAATTTAGCAAAAAACAGACCTAGAATAAACACCAATAAAGCAATGAGCGACATTCCCTTCATGGTAAACATATTTCCTTGCATAAGCTGTTCTGCCAGCGTGAGCTTAGGAGGCATAATATCGCTGTCATTAATAAATTGGGGTTGAAAATCATTACTTTGATTAGAAATATTAGCCTCATCAGCCGAAACCGGTAAATTTGTATTTCCATCTAAAATATCATCAATGCTAAAGTTGCTTTGGCTATTGGGCTGAGAAGAATATGCCGCATTATTTCCTGCAAGAGTGTTTGGCGTTGCAGGTTGAGACATTTGTCCCGGAACGATTCTCTTAATCGGGCGTTTAACCTTTTTTAAGCGACGTGTCGGGTCAAAATTTTGCGGCATATTTGCATTATTTTGTGTCATATCATCCATAATCAATCCTTACAAATTATTTTGTATTGGTTTTGAGGATTTCATGGTTCTGATAATTCTTGGAACCATAAAGACCACAGTCTCTGACTTAGCAGAATTTTTATCAAAAATTTGGTTAGGAATACCGATAATCATAAAATTTTCCCCAATTCGACTACGAACCTTAAATTGGGTAATTTCTCCATTGGTTGCTTCAAGAGTGATATCTGAAAAGATACGGTTATTATGTTCCAAAGATGCTTTAGCCAAAACAGATAAATCTGTTTCAATAGAATCTCTGGCACTGCATTTACCAATATCAAAACGAGCAAACCAAAGGTTAGGAACAACAAATTTTCCCTCTGCAACAGGAACGACCAAAGCTTGCTGTCCTAAAAAGCTTCTAAGTGTAGAGATATTAAGGTCATTTGATGTTGTAAGAGAACGTCCGATAACACCTGTCTTAGTGGTTTTAATTGTGCCAAACTCAAATGTTTGCAACAGGTTTTGCCATTCAACATCTTGTTTACCATAAGGGTAAATTCTAAAAACTTTTACATCAAAAGCAATCAAAGTCGGATTATCTTCAAATGAGTTAACCAACTTGTTAATTTTGTTTCTGAGTTCGAAGTCGGCGTCAAAGGTAACCGAATAATCTGACCAATCCGTTGTCATATCTGTAATGCCGGACCCTCTGAGCACATCCAATAAAGCCAAAATGATAGGTCTTGATTTAGGAACAAACAAACTAAAATTAGCTTTTCGACTTAAGGTTAAAGTTTTTCTGTCCGCATCATAAGAATAATAGATTTCAGCTGCATCAGCAATCATTCCGATAACTTCAGAAAGCTCTCCGCGCAAATTTTCTGCCGAAATGCTGGCATAAGGAGCATCTTTTGCCACCAACTTTATGCCTGCTTCTTTAGTTAGTTTATACATAGCCTTTTCAGCCGGCATGGTGGAAAATGTAAATCCTGTAACTTCAAATCTTGGCAGCATATCATTTTTGCCATTACGAACCAAATTAAACGCTTTTACGTTATAGGGAATGGAGGTAATCATTTCCTGTGTTTTCCAGTTAACATAACAGCGTAATGGCGTCTCAAGGTCAAGAGCGCGAGCTCCTTGAGATGTCCTAATCATATTAGGGTCTTGAGGTAAAATAGTGTCTGAGGCAATTTTTTCTTCAAAATCGAGTTCTCTTGGCTTTTGTTTAGGCGCACAAGCCGAAAGCAATGCCGTTACCAGCATTACGCCTAAAACAAGATTTATTTCCCCAAAACGATTTCTCATTTTTGTTCAGTTCCTTCCGCTTTAGGGGGAACAGCAACGTTACCTTCCTGATTAATCGGCTTTCTGATTTTGATAACTTTTTTAACTGTTTTTTGAGCTTGGTCCTGAGCCATTAACTTATCCATCAATTGGTCCATATTCATTCCGGCTCCAACTGTTGGGTCATCAGCTACCGTAGCTACTGCACCTAAAGCCTCTTTCATCTTTTCAATTTCGGATTCATCTTCTTTAATCATATCCGGAGATGAATTATTGCGTAATTCTTCTTGGTATTCGGCTAAAGTTTTTTTCAAATCATTAATGCCGCCGGCAATTTTCTTTTCCACATAAGGATAGAGCTCTTTGTGTTGCAGAATATAATCTCCGGTATCGCTGATTTCTTCCAAAACATCTAAGATGTAACCATAAAAAGGATATTCTTCCATGGCGATATTCCCCATACGGACACATCTTGCTGCGATTCTGGAGATAGTACGATCATAATAATCTTTCAGTAAGATATAATTATCAACGTACCAAAGACTTTCTTTTGAAGGAGTGGGAGCATTTTGTTGCACACCGGCAGAAGCCTGAACATTTTGCGCAGGCTTATTCATTTGAACTTGTTCTTTGCTCTGTTGTTGCAAAGGATTATGTTCGGTATTGGTATTTTGTTCCATTTCAGCTCCTAATTCTCTATTCAATTTAATTTAGCTGTTAAGGTTTGTAAATTATTTTCTCCAACCTTTACCCAACTATATCGTTGTTTTGGGCTTGTAGGGCTCATCTTTATCATCGGTATCAGATAATGGGAAGTTATCGGCAATATTCTCCGGAACATCAATGTGAGAAGAATCTTCCTCAGTTGGTTGTTGATAAACCTTATCCTGAAAATAGACTTCTCCGCTATAAATAGAGCTTAAAGGAGAGGTTTCTTCAGAAGTTGAGGTGTTTTCAGGATGATAAGGGTCATCAAATGAGTTTGCAAATTTAATTGCATTTTCGCCATCAGATTCTTGTATCTGTTCAGGAAGTGATTGAGTATTCTCACTTTCTTCAGAAGCTTCTTCATACTCCCATTCCCAATCTTGTCCTTCGGTACCTTCAGCACCGGCAACTTGTTCGCTTGCCTGAGCTTCGCCTTCAGGAACTTCTTCGTATTCCCACTCCCAATCTTGCCCATCGGCGTTTTCAGCCTCAGGAGCTGCAGCTTGTTCGCTTGCCTGAGCTTCACCTTCAGGAACCTCTTCGTAGTCCCACTCCCAATCTTGCCCATCGGCATTTTCAGCCTCAGGAGCTGCGGCTTGTTCGCTTGACTGAGCTTCATCTTCAGGAACTTCTTCGTATTCCCACTCCCAATCTTGCCCATCGGCATTTTCAGCCTCAGAAGCTGCGATTTGTTCGCTTGACTGAGCTTCATCTTCAGGAACTTCTTCGTAGTCCCACTCCCAATCTTGCCCATCGGCATTTTCAGCCTCAGAAGCTGCGATTTGTTCGCTTGACTGAGCTTCATCTTCAGGAACTTCTTCGTATTCCCACTCCCAATCTTGCCCATCGGCATTTTCAGCCTCAGGCGCTGCGGCTTGTTCGCTTGCCTGAGCTTCGCCTTCAGGAACTTCTTCGTATTCCCACTCCCAATCTTGTTCATCAGCCTTTTCAGCTTCAGCCGGCATTTCTTGAGGCAAAGGTGCTTCGTTCTGCTCGTAATTTTGTTGTCCGGCAAAATTTTCCGTATCGGCTATTTGCGTAGGAGCATTATCAATATCGCTTGCATATTCATCAAAAGAATTAAATGTTTGCTCTTCTGATGATGCAGTTTCCTGAATATCAAACCCGTTGTCGTCATTGCCGTTGCTCAAAGAAGTATTGCTATTGAAAAACGCATCTGAGCTGGCATTTTCTTCAAAGTTTTTTTCCTCAGGGGCAAAATTTTCGTCTGTAGTAGGCTTCTCTTCAAGCCAACTGTTTTTATCCACTAAAGGTTGTTCGACGTTTGTAGATGTTTCAATTTTTTCTTCTTCAAAGCCTTCTGAAAGAGCAGGGACGACATCTAATGTATTATTGTCGAGCTCAGAAGTATCATCACTTGCAAAAGAAACTCTATGCCAACCTGCATCAGAATCAGCTGCTTCACTAAGATGGTTGTCTTCCTGAATATCATTTGTAGAAGAGGTTAGAGAAGTATCCTTCTCTTCGTTTGTTGAAAAATTATCCAACTGTTGCAAAATTTCTTCGGCCGGAACTTCTTCATATTCCCATTCCACATCTTCATCTGCCGAAACATTGTCGTTTGCGTCGTCAACAGATGATGTAATATCTGAAAAACTTTGAATATCTTCAACTTGAGGAGTAGATTTCTCAGGCTCGCTATCAAACAATGACATATCTAAGCCATTGTTATCATTCTCAAGTTTTGGGAGATCAATATCATCATCTTCTGGAGGTAAAATTGCATTATTATCTTCAGGCTCAATATGTAAAATATCAGTGTTTTCATCCTCTTTTTTAGCGGTTAAAGACGTAACTTTATCGGTCAAAGAGCTGACTTTATCCAGCAAAGAAGAGGCGATTCCGTCTAAAGAGAGACCCTCTTGATTTTTTTTCTTTTTCTTAGATTGCGGCTCATCAAGTCCGTTTTCAGAAATAGAATCTATTTCCAAATTGGGGGCTGAAATACTTTCCTCATCATCCGCCAAATCAGGGGACAATATGGTGTTTTGTTCATCAATGACTTCGTCTTGTGTTTCAGAAGAATGAACAGGCTTTTGAAGCTCGGTTCTTGAACTATAAACAACCGGGTGCATCTGCAAAAATTTCAGATTTTCTTTTTGCATTTCTTTGATGGCGGTAATAATCGATTGTGTAGAAAGTTGTTGGCTTTCCTTAAGAGCCAAAGAAATAATGGCCGACAATTCTGATGTTTGCGTCTTTGCCATTTCCTTAAATAATTCGGATTGAACTTTCACGATTCCGCTAATCATTTCCTCAACCGGAGGAAAAGTTGCCGCTGTGTTGATTTGAATATTGTTGGCATTTGCATTATTAGCAGTGTTGGCGGTATTGTTTTGCACCAACATCTGAGCCAAGCGATTTTGAGCCTCAATATTTGCCGAATTATTTTGAGCCATAATTTCCGCTAGTTTATTTTGAGAATCAATAATAGCCTTTGTCAGATTCTCCGAATCTTTTTTGCGATTGTCATCTGTAACGGAAATGGCTTCTTTCAATGCAGAGGCTATTTCTTTGGCAAAGTCGCCGTCAGCCGTAACGGTGGAACTGATTGGCTGAAAGATTGCTGTTGGCGTAACTTTCCCGACATCAATATCCTCTTTATTGATGTTTTTGTTTTTTAACAACTCTTGAAATTGGGCGAGAGCCTTTGCTTGAACCTGCAATTGTTCTTGAGCTTTAGCCGCGGCAGCTTTTGCTTCTAAAGCAGCTTGCTCAGCCATCTTTACTTGAGTTTCTGCGGCGACTTTAGCGGCGGATTCTGCAGCCATTTGAGCTGCTAAAAGTGCAGAATTATCATTACCGCTATGTTGTTGGCTGTTGGCTTCAGCCAAAGCGGTGGCTAATATTTTAGCTTTTGCCTCTTCTTCATAGTCAACTTGAGGGGCTGCATCAGGGATACTTCTGACGATTCCGTTCTTAGCTTCCAAGTCGTCAACATATTGTTGTAATACGCCGCCTCCTGGTAGAGAACTAAATATTCCTCTGACTTCGGCAGGTTGCTCCAAAATCATTTGGTTGAAGGCTTGTTTTCTTTCATCCGTAAAAATATGCAATTGGCGGAAAATATTTAAAAAGCGTTGAGCTATAATAATCGGGTCATCTTCTGTCCCGATTTTATTATAGTCTTTTTTGACTTTAATTTTATCTGTGCTCTCAACCACTTTTGAATTGCCTAAAATTCTACACTATAAAATTCATCCACCATACCAATATTAGGGCGAATGTTGTAAATTTCAGGTTAATAAAAGGGCTCAAGATTAAAGAAAACGCAAAAAAAAGCTCCGTTTCCGGAGCTTTTTTACTTTTTTGATTACAAATAAATTGCCACAACTTTGTGTAAATTATGCAAATCATTATTTCCGATTTCGATTCTTTCATCGGGATTCCATCTTAATCCATAAAGCTGACCGTTTTCATCTTCACGGATACTGATGATTTTTGCTTCATTTTCAGTTACATAATAAACGGCAATATCACCAACACTGACAACATCTTGCGGATCAACAAACAAGATTGAGCGCGTCGGAAGCAGACTACCCAAACGTCTGGTGCACAGGTTAAGGGCATAAGCTTCTTTTTTGTTGTAGAGTTGAGGCGGGCGTTGAACTTTTTTGGTTTCTTGACTAAATTCAACAATCACATCACCATCTTTTCCGGCAACACCATAAACAGAAATTTTAACACCATCTTGGTTAGCGTTACCAAAAGCAGAAATGGCGCCTCTCGGAGTTGAAAGAAGTTTGTATTTAGCGTCATTACGTTGAATGATTTCTTCCAACATGCCTTTTTCTTCAAGAGCTTTAATTTGTTCTCTCAGCTCATCAGGTTCCATATTGATGGCTTTAGCAATGTTTTTAAATTCTTTGTCAGAAACTTCACGTTGTCCCATTTCTATTCTATGATAGACGGACAGTGTCATATCGGCACTTTCAGCAACTTCGATAAGGGTAAGGTTTTTCTCGTTTCTGATTTGTCTTAAGCCTGCACCCAAAGTTTTCAAGCCGCTTTTTTCGTTAATTTTATTTCTTCTTTCTTGCTCTCTGCGCCAAGATTGAACAACTTCTTGCTGAGAGTTTTGTTCATTAACAAACAAATCTTGCAAAGGGCAATCCAAAAACTCAGCCACACGAACAAGTTGCTCTTGGTCAACGCGACGATAACCCTTTTCAATTTTAGAGATAGCGGAAAGACTGACAGACAAATGATCCGCAAGCTCTTGCATCGAGCGCCCGCGAAGGCGTCTGTACATTCTGATTTGATTCGGGAAAATAATTTCTTCCATTGCTTTATCCACCTTTGTTATTGTAATAAACACAACATCTTAATTTGAAGTTATCATAATATAAGCAAGATATTAATCAAGAAAATTAGTACAAAAAAAGACAATTTGTGTACAAATATAAACTTAAAGCCGGAAATAAATTCCGGCTTTAAGCAAAATGAAGAAAGCATTATTTACCAAATTCAGGCATTGGAGCGTCTTTTCCATAAGTTGCAATTTGCTCTCTAAACAAAGCCATGTCTTCCTCACTCATCATAATTTGGTCAGCAGGAATATCGCGATTAAATTTACCGTTACTATCCATAGAACGTGTATTGGCGTGATTATAATTTTTTGCGAAAGCATAATTGTTTTTTACACTCTTAGCGTCTATTTTGCCATCTTTGTCCATTTTGAAAGTTGATTTTTTGTTAATGATACCATCAGAAGAATAGCTTTCAGCTTTTCCGTTTTTAGCAATACGCGTATAAGAAAGCATATCTCGTTTATCTCCTTTGGTCATCTGGAAGATGCTGGTCGAGCCATCAGTATTAATTTGTTTAACGGTCATGACTTCACGTCCCTTATCATCTAAGGATCTTTCCATAGACCTGCTCTTGAATTCTTTATTCATATCAGCACCGGGAATACCGCTCATACGCTCACTCATCATTTGTTGCATCAAAGCCTTGTCAATGTCATCTTGTGACATAGAACTACCTGTTTTAATGGCATGAATTGCAACTTCATTTCGAGTCCCGTCACGGTTTAATAATGTTTTTCCGGCGGCGGTATTCATACTTGTTTCTTCTCTGATTACGTTTCCGTTCTTATCATAGGTTTTTTTGTTTTGAATAAACTTATCATTTTCAACGGAACTAGCCTTACTTCCCATCAAAGAATTTCTGGTACGAACAACTTTCTTGCTGCCGTCAGGATTTACTTGCAAAGTATCGGTAACTTTACGTCCGTACCATGTACGATGTTGCAAAGATTTATTGCCGTTAGCATCGACTGTAGCCTTATCGCTGTTTTCAATTTTCTCTGCTCGACGATTTGCTACCATCTCTTGGTAAGGAGCTTTAATGTGAGTGTTAAAGGCTTCTTTACCACGGTCTTTAACAGCACTGCCAACTTTTTTAGAGGAATTCCAAGCGGCACCCAAAGTTCCAACACCAATCTTTGTAGCAGTTGATGCAGCGAGTCCACCGACCTTTGAGCCGATTCCTTTGATGCCTGCACCTTTTGCAAATTTTCCGGCAAAGGTATTAGCTTCACCCAATACAGCCCAACTCAAAACCATGTAGAATACAAGTTTTAAGAAATTTATTCCCCACCAAGCCATATCTTGCAAAATAATTGTGTAAGAGGTAGATTCACCGGCATTTCTCAAGGGTGAATTCGGAGAAAGTCCGACATCCACTAAGATTGAATCCAAGCCTGCGGTTACAATAAACATAATCAAGGCTAAGAAAATGAAATTAAACATGCAGTTTAAGAATACATCCCAAACTTTACCTACATATTTTTGTGTCGCCTTGAACGCATAAGCTCCAATTGCCGCCGGTAACAAAGCTGTTGACACGCAAAGTTGCAAAACGGAATCAATAAGTAAGAATGGATAAATGACCATCAACATAATAGCAGCCAACCACAGGCAAATACCAACAATCAAGTATCCAACATGTGGAAAGATAGGTATTCCAAAATAAGCCTCTTTGTTAACGGCAATACAGAGAGAAGTTGAACCCAAAGCCATAATATCAAGTAATTTATCTTGAATGGTTTCAATTGTACAAACAATGCTAACCCCCATAGAAGAAGGTAAACCGCCTCCATCTTCAGGCAACAAGATATTATAGCCACCGCTGCATTTAGAGCCGTCATATCCTTCCATAACCAATTGCGCTAGTTTAAAGCCGGTGTTAAACAGAGGCTCTAACGCAAGGCGGAAAAATTCCACGGAATCAAGTCGTAAAATCATCACAACAAATAAGACAACAAATGCTTTATTCAAAATTGTTTTGACCAAAATGCTGGGATTCTTTTGTTCCATTGCAGAAACAAATTGCATGACCGTCAAACCCAGCCATAAAGCAAAACCAACGCATACCAGAGTAATAACACCGTTTGCTAAGGCATTATAAGATTTTTTTGCAATAACACTTGCTGTATTGAAAAGAACTTCAAAAACATCACAAAAGATACAAGTTTGGAAACTGTCACGATAAGATTTCGTGTTACATTCTTTATCCACTTCATACCTTACCTCAGAATCTGTTCCTCCTGTATAAGGCACAAAAGTTTCTGTCCTTGAAGCCGTTCCCAAGGAAACTTTTGCTGTTGGCATTTCATTTTCAGCACAAGCTCTCTTTCCCGTAGCTTTTTGACTAGCTTCTTCAAGAGTAGAACCATTTTTAATCTCGTTTCTAATAGCAAGAGATTCAAGAGCCGCTTCTTTATCTTTAGCCGCGCGCTGAGCAAAAGGAGTTTTGGGATCATAACTTTTATACATTACTTCAGCATAGCTATCATAATAAGCAGCAATAATTTCTTCATCTGTTGCTTGAGCCAAAGTTTTTGGAGCTAAGGCTTTTTGTACTGCTTTAAAGTTGTTTTTCATGGCTCCGGCACTTGCGACGGAACCAGCTAAAATCACCATATCCATTTCAGGAGAGCGGTTTAACAATGCTCCCATTCCGGCATTTTTGAGGACATTTTGTCCATAGGAAAGATAGCTATTTTCAATATATTTAGTTTGGGAAGCGCCAAAAGAATCATCACTAGCAGCCAAAGCCTGCCATTTTTGAGCAAAAGAATTAGCGGTGGCGGGATTACAAGCTGCCTGAATAGTGCTTTGCAAAGATCCCCCGACTTCAAGCGCCTGATATTTTTTGGGGTCATTTTGTTGTAAATAGCGCAAATAATTAGCAACGGTTGAATTATTCCACTTAGACGAATCTTTATAACAAACCATCTGCGAGAGACCATAAGAACAGCCACCACTATCTTTCGCCCAACATTTATTAAATGCACCGGCATCTCCTTTCGATTCCCCTTGTTGGTGAAAGGCAGATAAATTATTTTCAGAATATAACTTACCACAGCCTGTTAATGTTGCTGAAGCAGTGGTTGTTGCAGGAGTATAAGAATCTTGAAGAGGTTCTTCCGTAACAGGTGTATTCCCATCACAAAGAGCTTGAACCGAGGCACAAGTCGGCGACATAATTTTACCATTACCGGTATCTCCATCACGCAATTCCATGTGTAAGTGATAAGGATAACGATCTTGTATTAAAACACCATTTTCGCAGCTAGAACCGCCAACATATCCAATAACAGACCCTTTAGGTACAATTTTATTTGTTCCAGCATAACCATCAATAGAATCTGCAATTTTTTCCAAATGCATATAAGTTGTGGTATAAAATCCGCCACCTGCTTTTTTGTGTTTCATAATAACGGTATTACCCGCCCCCGAAAGGCAGTTAGATGTTTGAACAATATATCCATCAGCTGCAGCAGTAACAGGAGTACCCTTAGGTGCAGCTAAATCCATACCTTCATGAGGACGCAGACATTTTCCTTTTTGAGGCCCTTCTAGAACGCGTTCTCCGTTAGGATATTTGCCACAACTGTCAGGACGTCGGCAAACTTCTTCTGTAACTTTAGTAACATTAGTTGGCATCGGATCAAAGCAGCCATTTTTTCCTGAATTTTTAATACTATTAATTCGAGAGCTAGGATAAAGAGATTCAGATGGCTGTAAGTAACCAATTTTACACATGGCACCATGTTTAGTGTCCACAGCACAAGCATCAACCACATTGGCCGCCCAAGCAGAAGAAAATCCAGAGCAGACAAAATTCAATACACCCCCTAAAAGAACGATTAGGAAGGAGTAAGATATAAAATATGTTTTTTTCTTTTGCCTGTTCATCATAGCACCTATTTTTTATCTTGTTCTTTAGAATCCTCTTTAGAAGATTTCTTAGCTTTATTAAATTTGTTTTTTACATAATTTATCGGAGCAGCAGCCACAGCCCCAACAGCTCGTGTTGCCTGATGAGCCACTACACCTCCTGCATATTGCACAGGTTGCATAGCTTTCTTTTTAACAAAATCAGTCATTTGCGTAGCTTTATGGTGGATAGGTGAAGCATTTCCGAAAACACTGTCACCGAAGAATTTTCCGGTATAATCAGTTGCCGTTCCAACCAATTTAATCGAATATAAGTATGCAAACAAAATGATAATGAAACTAGCGCTGAAAATTGAAAACATATTAGAAACCCATTCAGCATCTCCGGCATTTATTTTAGCATAAAAGGTCGTTAAATCCCCTAAAGAAGCACTAATTAAGGATAAAGCATAAGAAACGACTAAAGCCAGAAAAGCAAACAGAGCCGCAGAACGGAAAATAATGCTCATACAGGCCTTAAATTTACCGCTGGTTGGTCCAAAAGGCCATAAACCAATAACTATAGGTAAGGCAATGATGCAAAAACCGATTTTGAAACAAACATCTAATAAATAATACCCAACGCCTAAGGTTAACATAAAACCGCTAAACCAAATAGCCGCACCACATAACCACACCCAAATATCTGGAATTCTTAAGGTAATAGGAACACCTAAAGCTTCTTTTGGGTCAAAAATATTAATCTGTCCTGCATGAAAAGAGTGACAGGTCAAAGCGTGTCCAATAACCAAATTGGTAGAAACGGCTTTATCAATACCTTCAGCTAAAGCCATAAGTTTGTTAATTACATTAGAATCAATAACTTCCGTTCCTTGGTAAGGAAAACTAGAAGATGTCGGTATGTCAATTAAGCCCTGATTAGCGGCTTGCAATAACCCAAGACCATAATCAGCACCGGCACCGAGTAATGGGTTAACAAACAAATTAATGATAGCTCCGATACCAGCATTAATAACAATATATGCAGCCGCTACCTTAAACATGAAAATGAAAAGAGTATTAACAATCTGCATTGGCTCTTGATTAGTAAAGGAAGAAACTAATTTTAATGAAAATGCAGCCAGCCACAACATTGAGCCAATTACTAAAATTTTACTTCCGGCTTCACGTGTCAAATCATATACTTTACCGCAAGCATTCATAAACGAAGTAATCAGGGTTAATATAATCTTACAAGAATAACAGGTCGATTGATATCTCTTTTGCATCTCAGCAATACGACAATCTGCGTTATCTCCACTGGTAATAGATACCCCTTGCTCTTTTTTGCTATTATTGACATTATTAGAATTGGTGACCAAGGTATCCTGTCCCCATTGATTATAGTCAAAAGTTCCATCTTCTTTCACATATTGATCAGTGGTTTTAGGGGTGCTTGACGGCCAAGGAGCTGGTGTTACAGAAGTTGAAGGTTCAGGGTCAGGTAAACGATAGGGTTGAGCCAAAGCAACATTACAAGTAATTACGAGAACAAGAATTACTCGAGCAAAGAAGGAAATATGTTTTAAGTAAGTAAACATTTTTACCTCCCCCTAAAACTATTCATTTTAGCTTTAAAGTTTTCAAATTTAGTTTTTCCCGACTGATATGCGGAAATAGCTTTTCTGCCAACGCCGGTGTGTTTTAAAATTTTTCCGCCTAACCATCCGGAAACTGCACCTACTATTTTTATGCCTCCAACCATAGTAGCTTTAGCCTTAGCGTTAAATGAACCATCAGAACTACCGCCAACTAAAGAATCAGTTACTTGTTTTGCAATATCAACCGAAGAAGCAATCAAGAAGCCAATCATTAATAAGCACATAAATGGAACACTGAATTCTTTAAAGGCTTGATTGTCATTTCCTTCAATAAATATATTTTGATTATCAATGATAACTTGCTCCAGAGCCAACAAAGTAATGGCAATCATAAATGCCATAAACATCATAAATCCAGCCGAGTTAATCATAGTTACAAAACCTAGCGACAACCATTTTTTTGTAGCCTTAAAAGGATATCCCATAATAAGAATAGGGAGCATAACCACCATTACGGTAAAGCGGAAGATGGAATCGACCAGATAAAACACAAAGCCTAATTTAACAAAAGTAAAGCAAGCAATAATCAATAACCCCACTAAAGTAGCCATAAATCCTGGAGCTTTTAATACTTTATATGCCATAGCTAGACCTAAATTCATACGGTCATTCATGGCACATACCATGCAATTCATCATTTCTTTAGGCGCTTCAGGAAATCCCTCAAGAGACGCATTTTTTACCACACTGGAAGCCTTGCAAATAATAGGCTCACCTTGAGAAAATTTAAATCCAAAGACAGATAAATCTTGATATTTTGTAGAAGCAACACTGGCTTTTGCTAAAAGCTCGCTTGAAAATTCTAAAAACGCATTATAAACAGGAAAGACAACACTGTTCATAAAAAACAGCAAGTAATCTGTTGAAGAAGCAAGGTAACCACAGAACAAACAAAGAAAAAGCTGTCTGGATATTTCGGTCCAAACTTCACCTAAATTTTCTTCGGTAAAGGAGCCAACGTGTTTGAGCAAACGCAAAGAAAGCCATACAGCAAAAGCCACCATCATAAAGACTAAAGCGCCGTTTGTGATTTTGCTGTAAGTTCCTAGAGCAACTTTACCCATATTTTCATAGAGCGTATCAATAATGAAATTTTGCCAACAAGTAGCCTGTTCGGTTGCTGCCGAAACTTCGTCTCCTTGCATAGCAGCGCGTGACGTATCTTTTTCATCTCCGCCGCAAGAAGTAAGCATAGTCATAGCGACTACTGCGATACTCAGTAGTTTGAAGATTTTAGCTATGTCAACATGCTTCCACATAATTATTACTCACTAGTTATTTCATGTTTCGTAAGATAAAGTCATTTTTGGCATTCATTTCATTAGCAAGAGATGAGTTATATTCTCTTCTTAATTTGTCAGCTAAATTTCTTGCTTCTTTTAATTCAGCTTCTGCTTTTGTTGCCCGATCAAGATTTTCATTTGCCAATCGTTCAAATTTTTGTTTTTCTTCAGAATTAGAGGCATTTTCAGCTTGTTTTTTATAGTCTTCAGCTTGTTTCCTAAAATTATTCTGATTGCTCTCCGCTTCAGCAACCTTTGAAGAAGCTTGTCTTAAAGCATCACTTGCTTGATTGGTCTTTTGTCTGTATCTTTGACCTCCACTGCTATTGTTAAAATTGTTTTCTAAATTAGCTTTCTCTCCAGCATCCATATTATTTAGAATAAAATTATTTTTGTCTCTTTGATCTCTTTGTTTACCGTCTTCGAGGTCTTGAGCTGATTTTTGAGATTTTTCCTGAGCAGCCTTCAGTTCAGCTTCTGCTTTTACAGCTTGGTCAAACTGTTCATTTGCTAATTTTTCAAATTTTTGTTTTGCTGCAGGATCTGAAGCCGCCTCTGCCTGTTTTAACAAATTATCGGAATTTTTATTATGATAATCCATTTTAGACTGAGCAGCTTTCTCAGCATTTAAATTTTCTTGGTGTTTTGCATTAAGATTCTGTAACTGTTGTTGATTAAATCTACCGGCATCTGAATTTTTATAATCTTCAGCAAGTTGTTGAGCATTTTTCGAATTCGGTGCTCCAGGATTAGGCGTTGCCGGAGTTTGTGCTCGAGAGCCTGCCTGAGTCATTTTTTTAATTTGATTTTGAGCTACAGGATTATTACTTGTAGGATTCGGAGTATTGTTGGAAGGTGTTTGTGTGCCGGCATTATCACCCGGAGTAGCTCCACCACCATTTTGTGAATTTCGATAAGAATTCTGAGCAGCTTTGTTTCCAGCCGCACCACTTTTTCTTCCCAAACCAACAGCACCCAAAATTTTATCTTTGGCCCAGTCTTTTCCTTTATTAACAGCGCTTGTAAGACCAATCTTATCGCTTACAGCTTTGGTTGTCTTGAGGCCAAACTTCGTCGTTCCTTGAACGCCTTTGGTAGCTGCACCATATGCAAGTCCGCCAATATTTGCACCAATAGACGGACCGCCGCCACCAGCCATAGTTCCGGCCAAAGATGAAGCTTGTCCCGTTAACTTAAATGCAAATAAGCAACAAGCAACCAAAACCAAGAAACCTGCAAAACCAATATCTAACAATTCTTTTAGTTTAGAAACATTGTTACCATTCAGGGCTGCTTTAACGGCATCAAATCCACCGGCAGAACCTGTTAAACCTTGCCCTAGCAGTTCTACGTTAATACTAACCACCAATCCCATAAAGACATATACAAAGAAGGTGTTCATAAACATTTCCCATCCTTTGCTGGTATAGGATTTTGTAGCCTTAAACGGCCAGCAGGCGATTAAGAATGGCATCAATGCTCCAATAATGCCCAATTGGATAGTTGCATCAATCAGATAGAAGGCAAAGGCCAATGAAATAATCCACCCCATTACCCAAATGGCAAATCCTTGGAACATCATTCCAAAGTCCCACATAACGTTTCTTAACGGGCCAATGCTGACTTTTCCGGCATTTCTTGCCACACACATTAAAGAAGACCCAATACTTTGCGGTACGGCGACTTCTGCCTGAACAGCCCTGATAAAACAATCCAAATTAGTATAAAGATATGCAGGCATTACGCCAGGCATAGGATTCTCAGGAATTTTCATTGCCGCACAAGACGATAAGTAATTGTTATCTGTAGCAAAGAGCAAACTTGAACCAAATTCAAAACCAGCTTTAAGAACTGGGCCAATAATATACCCATAAACAATGCTTGAATTTTTAAGCATATAGTAAGCAATGAGCACCTTAAACATATTGACCAATAGTTCAGTTACAAATTTTGGAGCATCTTGCTTTGTAAAAGAACTGACATTCTTGAGCACCATAAAGGCAATCACAAGGGCGAAACCAATAAGTATAAGATTAGCGATAGGTGAAGCTAATTTATCATAAGATTTTGTGGACATGCTTTGAGCTGCATTAAAAATAGTTTTGAATAGAGGGCAATAAATACAGCTTTGAGCCTCTGCTAATTTTGCCGGTAGAGGAATACAACCTTGCATAACACCTGTAATGGATTCCAAAGCTCCGTCTTTATCCATTACAAAATAGTATTCGCTTATAAGTTTAGGATTTCCTTGTTTATCTGTTCCCCAAATTTGATAAGTATATAATTCTTGCCCTGCTCCAATAGTTATAGGCATGCCATTGAGTTCTTCAATTTTTTGATCCAAATCTATCGCTGCACTTAAAGCTTTTTTTCCTAAAGCAGATAATTCAAGGGCAACGGTGTTATATTCTTTTAAAACTTTCAGAGCTTTGTTTATAGTCGCTTGAGCTTTAGTTCTTTGTTTTTCATCTGTAATTTTAGAGAGATCTATTTTATTAATTTCAGATATATCAATTTGAACTGTTTTTTCAATTAATTGCTTTGTTGCCCAAGTGTAACTACCATTAACCAAAGAGCGTAATTTTTCAGGATCATTTTCAGCTTGATACCCAAAATATGCACCAACAGCACCCACAATACCAACAACGAGAGGAAGAATACCACCAGTGGCGACTGTACCAAAAATCATAAGAGCACCAGTGACTACAGCGATAGCCGTAGATGCAACCCCAACCCAAACAAAGGCGCTTATTTCTTTTTCAATATCTTGAACTTGTTTTGCTAAATCCTCTAATTGTTCTTGATATTGCTGAATATTTCCAAGATTTGTTTTGTAGGTTGACTTTAATTTTTCAATCTCACCAGAAATTTGCCCTCTTTTGACAGCCAATTCTTCATTCTTTAATTTTTTAGCACCGGTAGAATCTGGAGTTTTTTGCATAATGGAGTTAACTGTTGCATGCACTTCATCTTCAACTTTTTGGTTTGCTGCAAAAGCACTTGAGCTTGGAGCCATAAGCATCCAAGTTCCAAGAGCTGCAAGGGAGGTAAATTTAATTACATTAGCTATTTTCATCATTATCTCCTCCGGCAAACGGATTCCCGAGTACTTTTAGTGCAAGACCCAGCACCGCAATCACCAAAATCAAAGCAACCCAAAAAGCGTATTTCATGGTGAATACTTCAAAAATGTTAAAATACCATACGGCAATTACTGCCGCAAAAATTATAATATTCACCAAAATTGTACGCATATCTACTCCGATTACACTTAGCTTCTATTTAAAGCTATATTTATTCTACCACAAAAAAGTAAAAAAATTTGTTACAGTTTTTTGATTTTTTCATTAGCGAAACTTCCCTTGGGTTAAAAATTTCACACATTTCAAAATCACTTGCTCATTTTTTATCGGACAACAACGATATCCATTAATACTTATTGTGTTTTTTACTCCGTTTAGATTCGAACTCTCAATATTCGGAAAATATTGGCGAATATTTTGAGGCAACCATTGGCAGATACGAGTCCACAAAGAATTATATTGAATAATTCCAACTTGTTCGGGATTCTTAAAAACAGGAATTATCTGCATATTTTTTTGAGATAAATCTTGCAAAATTGGTCCTAAGACATAATTACATATCCGAAATTTTGACATTTTTTCAAATAAGGGAGTTTCTGGATTCGTTGGATTAATTTCAACAATATGTTGGATTTTAATCTTATGCCGCCAAGGAGAATCAAAAGAAAGCAACTTTCGTAAAATTAGTCCGCCGATTCCTTTTGTAACAAAGGACACCTCTTCAATATCTTCCAAATGATTCATAAAGAAATCGAGTTGCCGCACGTGTCCGTCGATTCTTTTTCTGGTAGAAGGGTAATTAATAGCGGCAGCAGATAATCCGTGTTTTATGATTTCTCGCCATAAGGGTTTAAAAATATTCTTACCATCACCGAGTCCGTGAAGCAATATGACCATATGTCCTTTTTGGCGAGAGAGTTGAAATACCTCAATATATTTCAAAAATGCTCTTCTGCAATTATCAAAAGTTCCCTCTGCACGCCTGATATCCCAGTTATCAAGCAAGCGATAAGTTTTGGTTTTATAGTTTCTTTGGATTCGCCATTTTTGATAATAGAAAACATCTTCCCAAAATTGACTTCCACCGAGTGTATAAAAATTATACCCCATAACCGACTCCTGTTATTATTGTTTCATCCGAACACCGGTGTCATTTGGAATAGCCGTAATTGTCACTAAGGATTCGTCATCATCGAGTCTTTCAATAAGAATCTGCACGGCTCTTCTATCTCTCAAATAGGTCATATGACTAATTTTTGCTCTGACAATGGCTACCTCAGACCAATTTAATTTAGGCATTTCAGAGACATAGAAGTCATAGATTCCATCGGCAGGGAATGGGGTTGTAAAAATAAGACTTCCATTCCAGTTATTTCCGCTACCCAAAGTTCTTGTTTCATCCATATCTATATAAGAGGGTTCAGGAAACGGAATATCAGGGAAACTAGCAAAAGCCGGAGGAAGTTCAGAACCATCGACTCCCTTTAAAATCGGACGCTCCTCTGAAGCACAAGCCGAAAGAAATATAATAAGAATTAAAGATAACCATTTGTTTTTTAACATTATTATCACCTTACAGTATACACTTCTATCAATATAATTAGCTACATCATAAGTCTATAAGGTTAAAAAAAAGAAAATAAGCACACATAAGAGGAAATAAATTTTTCAAAAAAAAATTTTAAAAGATTCAGGTGCTTAGAAAAAAAGTGAAAAAAAATCAAAAATTTTTTATTTTTTGTGTTGACAATGTCGGGGTGATGTCTTATAAACGCCCTTGTCGCTGGGGAGCGGTGCTTGAGAAAAGCTGAGCGGACAAAGACCTAGCGAGTTATAGAACAGAGTGAATAAGTAAGAAGAGGATA
>CASDYX010000003.1 GCA_949286215.1 uncultured Pseudomonadota bacterium | reverse complement strand
AACCTTTCCACGCCCATGGTACTTTGTCTTAAGACACGGGAGAGTAGGTAGCTGCCAGATCTTCTAACCGCATCCCTTCTTATTTACGTTGTTCCCTTTCAAAGCACCCCCTCAAGGGTGCTTTTTTTCGTGCGCCGTATTTAGTTTGGAAAAACAATCTAACGGTTTTTATAATATTTTATAATTTCACTTTCTTAAAATCATAAAATAATAAGGAATAGCAATTAATTTTAATATCAGAGAGGCAAAAATTGCCCAATAAGCAGAAGTATATTGAGCTACAAGGCTAATCAATAAAACGGTTATTCCAGCAAAAATATTTGAACTCATAGAATAGATGGATTCCATAGTTGCGCGTTGAGTGTCTGTAAATTCATTCTGTTTAATTTTGGTAATGCTTGTGTATTTGATGCCATGCAGGAAGAAATCAGCAAGAAAAACAATCGGTGTTGTGATATTATTTAATATCAAGCCAAATAAAATTGATGCCGGAGCAGAAATAACCGACCATATATAGCATTTTTTGAAACCAAATCTATTGATAAAGAACAGAACAAACCAAGAGCTACAAAAATTTACACTTCTTCCGATAAATCTCCAAAGCCCCATCGCCCAAAATGGGATTAATGTTTGCAAATAAATCGGCATGGTATCAGCTTGTCCGCGGCTTCCGGCACTATTTAGAACTTCTGCAATAAATAATGCGTTGAGTTTGCCATTTTTCCAAATATATAGGCAAGATTCCCAAAATTGCTGAAAATTTTTGCGTGATGAAGGTGTAAAACCGGTTTCTATAAGCTGCCAACTAAAATATAAATGTAAAAATGTTCCAAATAAAGATAGCCACATAACAGCGTACATTGAAAATATTGAGGCGACCAAACCACCAAGTAATGATGAAAGAGCTAATCCTAAAATATGACAGGCTTTTATTTTTCCGTAATAGTCTTCAAAATTATCTAAGGCTTTTAATTTTTTTACATTTTCATAAACAACGGCATTATTTGTTCCACTACTCAAACTCTCTGCCAAACCATAAAAAATACTTGAAATAATAAGAAAAACGAATGGATAGCAGAAGAATGCCAAAATATAACTGATTTTTACAAAAGAATAACACAAGGCACTAAAAATCAAACTCAAACGCCGACCATACTTATCTGATATAATACCGGTAGGAATTTCAAAAAAAGAAATGAAGAAATAACGCAACAAAAGAACGACACCGGACAATGCGTAAGAATTAAGCAATTCTCCAAAATATATAATTAAAATGACATTTTCAGGCAACCATCCCCAAAAGAGAAATTGGTAGCGTAAAAATTTTAAGTTTTGCTGTGCTATTTGAGATTGTTCCATTGTAATATCATGCTAATTTTATTTGTTATAATAAAATAAACATATTAAAAATGTGATAATTTATTTTTTTAATCGGAATGGTGGCTGATATGACAAGTCCGTTTGACGCGATGTTATGGGCCTATGTTTTGGCTTTATTGAGTAATAGTATATTTTTCTTTGCATTGAAAAGTACGAGAGAATAAAAAAACACCTGTAATTGAAAAAATTACAGGTGTTTTTTGGTTTTAATGGAGTTCAATGGCTAAATCCCCGAACATACCCATATTGTCAGCAGCATTTTCTAAGGCTTCTGCTTGACGTATTTTAATTTTTTCATTTGATTCAATTTCGCGCATCTTAATTTTGCGCTCTTCTTGAGCATCAAATCGTTTGTCGCGTCGTTCTTCCAACCTTTCTGCTTCAGGTGTATAACCAACAGCATCTTTTTTAGCGGAAGCTGATATCAAGCTATCTTTTTGAACGGTCAGCGACGCCGTTTTAAGAGCTTTTCCGGCATCAATAAATTCTGCCGGTGGTGTGACGGTGATTGTCAAAAAAGAAAGTGTTGCTTTAGGTTCGCGAAAACGACTTTTTACAATTTCTTCTATTTTCTGCGGGTTATTAATAACTTCCTCACAAGAAAATTCGCTCATGGTCTTTTTTACCATTCCGACAATCTCATGTCTATAACGGTGAAAATGAAAAGCGTCATTATCCGTTTCAGCTCTAACCTCTATCTCTAAAGGAATATTTTCTTTATACACAGTAAAATTGTCCATAAAAAAGCCATCATGATACACAAAATAGCTTGTAATACCACCACAAAAAGCTAGAATACCCAAAAATAAAAATACATCGTCAATAACGGGCCAATTAAATTTCATAATTTTAATGAATTTAAGTTAGTTAATATAAAAATAAATAAAACACTCAATCAGTCATCAACAGCGTCTTCGCCATAGCCATTTTCAACAGCTTTGACTATGCAATAAATTGCTGACATTATTGTGGGAGGAAGAACTATTGTTTGCCACGATACAATATCTTCCGGCACAAACAAGTTAACTATGGATGATAACACTATCCCGACAAGGGCTAGACCGATAAATTCTAAAAAAAACTGTTTCATACAAAAATAATTTAAAGTTTATAATTATACATTTTTGGACAAAATAGGATGAATTTAAGTAAATGTCAAGTGGTAATCATGTTTCCTTAAAATATTCTTACAACAAAACCATATTGATACCGATGATAATGGCGGTAAATGAGATGAGCTTTTTGATAACTTCTTGGCTGGTTAAGTTTTCTTTGAAGCGGTTGCCGAAGATTTTATAGAGCATAAACCCTAACAAAAGTGTAAAAATGCTTTGTGATGAGCCTATTGATTTCACGGCTAATACAGGTAAATGAGCTAAAGCTATTGTTCCGGCTAATGTTCCTCCTTGGTTTAGAAGTTCATTAGATAAAAAGAGTTTGATTCTTTTTTTATACTGAGGAAAGGTGCTTACAATATCTGTTCTATATTTTGGGAGAAGTAAAAGAGATAAACAAATAGATGTTGCAAAAAGTGAACCCCAGAATAAAACGGTTACAAAGTCAACACTTTGCAGAGAATATTTGGATAATACCGAAGACAGGGATAATAAAAGAGATACGACCAACATCAAGAAGAATGCGATATTAATTTTTAATTTCTTGATGTCAAAATTGAGCAAAAAAGTGGAAAGTAAAATAATTCCGAAACCCAAATATTGCATTAGGCTCAGTTTTTCATTTACAATAAAATAAGCCAATACGGGAATGGTGATTTTACCTAAAGAGAATAATGCCACAACAATTGAGGTATCAATATTGCGGAGTGCGTGATAATAAGGAATTTGATAGCAAACTTCAATCAAAGCGATGATAAATAATATTGCTAAAATCTCTAAAGGGGGAATAATCGGGGTTCCGAAGAAAAATAAAAACGGAATGATAATGATGTTGCTGATTGTGGCATAAAATACCAGTGATGGTATTTTTTTGAAAATATTATTAGAAAAATGCGCATCCACAATACAAGACAAAGCGTGCAAAAGTGGTGTTAAAAAGGCTATCAGAACGTACATTTCAAATCCTCGAGGAAATTCTTATAATGAGGAAATAGTTACTCATAATCGGTTAAAATATGGTTTAACTCTTAAATATGGAAGAGTTGATAAGACTTGAAAAGGGTGGAAAACTTCGGCATAATGTTCTTATGAAATTGGGAGAAAGTTATGTCGGTTTATGATAAGTTTGAAAAATATTTGCCGGAAATGGCTGAGGTGCGCGCAAGATATAATACTTATCTGGCTGATAATCATTTGGTTAAAAAATCGGAAGAAAAATTATCGGACTATTTGGCTTTAGTCGCGGCCTCTTATGAAAAACAAAAGTTTGATTATGTTTTTGTGCTCAAAGATGTGCCAAGTGTTCTTGCCAAACCTTTAAGCAAAGAAGATTTATCTTTGGCCTTGGTAGTTTTGAGCCGGCGCTTGAGGCAACGGCCGATGGTAGATAAAATCAACGGCTTTTCACAAACTGTGCGTGATGAATTATGGTCTGTTCCGCAAGAAAAAGAGTGTGATAGAGAATTTGGGGCTTATTGGTTTTATAAGACTTTTCCTTTCAATAAATTTAGAGGAATGGGCGGAGAGGAAGAGAAAAATGTTATTCGCTATGCGCTCAATGTAAAGCCTGATGTTGGTTTGTTTAAAAAGCTCGATGACATTTGCCTGAAATATGATGTTTTTAACTATAAAGTTGCGGCTGAAGAAGATTATAACAACCGACAAGATCCGATTATTATTTATGCTCGCGATAGGCAGAAAAAAGAAATGCAGCAAGATTTATTACAATTGGCTAAAAGGTATCGCCGTAAAGATGACTATGAAATGATAGGGTATCAAAATTTGGGTGATGGGCTGTATGGGGCCGATGAGGTTAAGGCTCAGGATGTGATGGCTTTGCGGATGAAGTTGTTGAAACCCGATGAAAAGCTGATCTTTACGCAACCGCTTGATGATGAGTGGGAACAGATGGACAGAGAATATGATTTGAAAGCAAAACTCAGAAAAGAAAAGAGTTTGCGGGGTTTGTTGTATGGGGCTTTGTGCTCCGTGTCGTATGATAATGCGTTATCAAATGGAGAGTTTCAGGTTTATCAAATGACGGTGAATGCTTACCTGAAAGCAGAAAGTTCTCAGAAGCTTGGAATATGCGCAAAGAATGCTTTTGAGCGATAAGTTCTATTGAGATACAAAAAAAAGAGTGGGCTTCTTGGAGCACCACTCTTTTTTGGGTAAAATTTAGAATATTTTATATTTGAGGAACGGGGGCATTCTTGGGTTTGCGTGTGGCGTGGAGTTCTTCTATTAAATTCCAAGTTTGACCGCTGTCGTGTGTAGCCTCACAACACCAATAAAAAGAATGTAATTCTATATTTTTAATTATCCAGCGGAGGCGGAAGTCTTGAGGGGTATCATCCCAGATGATTATTTGGTCTGTTAAGCACTGGGTGCGAAGGCGGTTGAAATTATCATCGTCGCCGTCATAGGTGTTCCACTCATTGGTTTTGGAGTTATAAAGTCGTTTGGACGTGCGAGGACGAACGTAAATTCCGCTTTTTTCGGCTTCTTGGCGAGAAGGGCAGATAAAAACATCATAAATGCCATGATATTGTGGGAGGCGGCTGAAGAGCCATTCGCCTTTGACTTCGTGAGCAATTTTTCCTTGTGCAAAGTTGTGCCAAAGGAAATCCCATTCGCCAATGAGAAGTCCAAATAAATTGCTACATTGTGTATGTTGGTTCGTTTCTGTCATAAGTTTTGGTTTAACGCATATTTTTTAATATTTTGTAAAATATGGATAAGAAACTAAACTTAATAAACTTTTAGTGTGCTGATTTTTAGTTATCACAATTATAAATTTAGGATATTTTATTTTTGCTATTTATTGCTTATTGTTAATATGTAATATGCAAACAATTTAAATTTTTGGTTGCTATTATGTGGCTTATTTTCTAAAACTGATTTAAGGAAACTAAAATTATGCATAAAGGTATTGTTAAGTGGTTTAATACTAAAAAAGGTTATGGTTTTATTCAATCTGATGCTGCGGCAAAAGATATTTTTGTTCATGTGACGGCTTTGCAACAATCAGGCATCAGAAAATTGACAGACGGGCAGGAAGTGTCTTTTGATATTTTTGATGATAAAGGGCGTCCGGCTGCTAATCATATTTCTATTTTGTAAGTTCTCCCAATTTGAGACTAAAAAAACTCCGGAGGTTTGACGCTCCGGAGTTTTTTTATGAAGAAAAAGAGAGGGTGTTGACAAGAGCATGGCTTGGGGAAATAATCATCCTATATTTGTTTTGATGTGAGGAGCAAAAATGAAGAAAAGAGCATTTTTGAGTGCGGTGCTGGGTATTATGATGAGTACAGCTTGCGCATTGCAGAGTAAGGAAAATCAATTGTTGGGGAATTGGGTAGAGATGATGCCCGCCAATCCGCAATTTGTTCAAGGAATTAGTTTGTCAGAAGATGGAAAAGCATCATCGATTGGCATGGCTACCTTAAAATATGAAGCATGGAAAGTTGATGGTGATAAACTCATTCTTAAAGGGAAAAGTATTGGAAATCACCAAGGAATCGAATTTAGTGATGAATTAGACATTGTCGAGTTGAAAACAAATACATTAACTTTAGGGAAATTTGGAGCCTATCGGGTACATTATTATCGGGTAGATGAAGTTCCTGATTTGGAAAATCTGAGTAATTTGCCCAAGTTATTACCCAAACCAGAGGAAAGTGCTGTATTGCTGACAAAAGTTTATGAAGGACTGTTACCTGCGGCTTCCGGTGTGGGAATTGTTTATAAAATCACATTGTATAATTATGAAAATAGCGGAGATGGTGTCTTTAAGGCTCAATTGACTTATTTGGAAGCTGATAACGGTAAGGATAAGGTTTTTGAATTTGGAGGACATCAATTTACTCTGCGGGGAAGGGGTGGCGATGATAATGCAACCGTTTTGCAATTAAGGGCTTTTAATAATGCTCATGATGTTATGAATTTTGAACAAAAAGGTTCGTCACTGACTTTGTTGGATAAAGATTTAAAACCAATAAAATCTAAGCTGAATTATACTTTGAAGTTGCAATAGTTTTTGAATGATAGAGGAAACAATGAGAAAGATTTTATTTTTTGCGGCAATCGTTTTTTTGTCGGGTTGTTTGGATAATAATGAGTATCATGTTGATGGGGTATTGAGATTAGGCCATGAAGTGCGCTCTTTTCAAGATAATAGAGATTGTAAAGAATATTGGCTCGTTGATAAATCAGGGCAGTTGATGGAAAAATACAAAGAAGTCATTGGGTCGAAAATTATTAATAATCAGCCGGTTCAAGCTCGTTTGAAGGTTAAAAATATTGGCAAAATGAGTGAGGGGTTTGGTGCAGAGTATGACGGCGCTTATGAAGTGATGGAAATTGAGGAGTTATCAAAAGATTTAACAGATAGACATAGTTGTCAGAAGTAAGAAAATTTGAAAAAACTTAAGAGTTTAGCCTTATATTTTTTCTCAATTTAGGTTAGGAAGAGGTATGAATATAAAAAGTTTTATTGTTGCTTTAGGTGCTATCATCGGGATAGCCATTTATTTTCACCAAAATACGATGGAGCAGAAATTACAAAAGCTTATATCTGATAAAGATTGTGATGTAGGTATTGCGGTGCTTCATGGAAATAAGCAATGGTTGGTGACTAATCATGAAACTTATCCAATGATGAGTGTGTTTAAAATATTTGTGGCAGCTGCGGTATTGGATAAAGTCGAAAAGGAAAATGTTTCTTTGGATAAGAAAATTCTCATTTCTAAAGATATGATTTATCCAACCTATAGCCCGTTAAGAGATAAAATACAGAATTATCCTTATCAAACTACAATTGAAGAACTTCTGTTTTATATGATTGCTCAGAGTGATAATGTTGCTACTGATGTTTTGATATCTTATTTGGGCGGTGTCAATGCTCTTAATCAATTTTTGGAAGCTGTGGGGTTTTCTCAAATCGTTATTAAAGTTAATGAGAGACAAATGAGTGAAGATATTCAGACACAAAAATTCAATGTTGCTCAGCCGTATGATGTTGCCTTGTTTATGAAAAGTATTTTAGAGGGGAATATTCTTTCAGCAAAGCAAAAAGAGATTTGGATGAATTTTATGGAACAAACACAAACCGGAAAAGATAAACTAAAAGCGGGATTGCCAAGAGATGTTGTTATCGGACATAAAACAGGTTCATCTGACCGAGATGATAAAGGAGTAAAAATCGGGGATAATGATGTTGGTTTTGTTTTTTTGCCTAATGGCGAAATTTATTATATTGCGGTATTCCTTAAAAATTCTAAGATGAACGATGAGAAAAATGCAAATCTGATTTCGCAAATTTCAGAACTTGTGTATGATGAATTAAATTGAGGATTAATTGAATAATCAAAGGGGCAGGATTGGTCTTCGACATTGCTTCGCAATGCTTATTCCTTCGCGTTCATTCGCGGAGGGCTCCGCTCACCGGCGTTCTTCGCCCGCCTTTCACTTGGCGTGAACCTACTTTTCGTAGCTTCAAATCAGCCGCGCCATGCAAAAACAAAAAACCGCCCTTACGGACGGCTTTTCCTTTTTGGTTGCGGGGGCAGGATTTGAACCTACGACCTTCAGGTTATGAGCCTGACGAGCTACCGGGCTGCTCCACCCCGCGATCAGATATCGCAAAACTGTGCGTATAATTACCTCTTTTTCGGAGTCTTGTCAATAGCTTTTTTATTAAAATGCTAAACTTATTATTATTGCAAATATAAAAACAATAATGGTGATAATGTGCCAGGCTTTCATGGGGCTTCCTTTCGTTTAATTAAAAAGCATGAGGGATATGATTAACAAAACCAAAACGATACTTAATATGATTTTATGGTGTGGGGTAAAATTCATTTCTTCTCCTTTAAAAATATGGATTATATGCCCATTGCAGCAGAGCTTGTCTTTGGCGGGCACGGCATGAAGTATCATATAGATGGCAATTTTTTAAGATTTGGGCTTTATGGCGGCGGAAGGCTTTCCAGCGCTTTATTTGCAGATTGTCCAGTTCAGGTATTCTCCGTCCTTGATAATAGCGACAATACCACTGAAACCACCCTCTTGGGTCTGGACCATATATCCAGCCACGCTTTTTCCACTCTTGTAAGGATAAACGAGATTTGAGATGAAATAAATTTAATTCACTGTCAGCCCTTATTGGGGAAAGTTTGGCGTTATCAAACCAAAAAGAGGGAAATTCTTCTTGGCAATCATTTAAGTATTTGCCTTCAAAAACTCCCAGTTGCAACATCTCATAGGGAGTTAATTCCGGTTGGAAGTCTTCAGCAAAGTCTTTGCCTGCTTCACAGACTAATTCATAAACGTAGTTTTGCTGCATTTTGTCGTTAACGGTAATAATCTTTTTCATGTGCGACTCCTCAAAACTAAAATGTAAGTCTTTATTGCCAATTTTCAAGAGATAAAAAAAACCGCACTTTCTGTGCGGTTTTTTACAAGGAGAAAGAACTTTGTTATATTTATTTGATTTCTTCTTCCGGCATTACTTGTGCAGTCGGTTGAGCCGGAGTAGAATCGATGGTGTATGAAATTGTTTCAGTCTTGGTTTCGGTTTGTGTTGGAGCTGAAATAATTTCAACCGGAGCACTCGATTGAGTGGTCGTTGTGGTAACTACCGTTTTGGTTTCAACCGGTTGGGTAGTGATTTGTTCTTTTTCATAAGAAACATTAGTTATGGTTTTGGGTTCATAAACCGTTGTTTTGGTTGTTTTCTTATAAACAATTTCTACCGGCTCTTTTACAATTTCAACTTTAGGAGCGCAATTATTGCATGGCGCTGTGCAATTTGGGCATGGTTGAGCAGCTTGAGCGCAAGTGTTACATGGTTTAACAACCGGTTTGGGTTGAGCTACTTGGCACGGTTTTACAATCGGTTTAGGTTCTTCATATACTTGAACCCGTTGTGGTGCCGCGCGACGTTTGGCTTGGCAACGACCGGTGCAATTGTAACTGCTATAGTCAGCCGGAGTATTGCTACGATATATTGGGCCAGAATAGCAAGCGGATAAAAACATTATGGTAGCTAATGCAACTATTTGTTTCTTCATGATTTTTCTCTTTAATGGTTGAAGTTATTAACAAAATGTTAACGGTAATATAACTAATTTTTTTATATTTGTCAATTTTTGTTTAATAAAAAATGTAATTTTTTTTTGTTTTGAAAAATTTTTATCTTTTTTGCAAAAAAATACTTGTTAAATTTATTTTTTGTGTTAAACATAGGCAAGTTAGTTGAGCGGAGTGTAGTTCAGCCTGGTAGAACGCTACGTTCGGGACGTAGAGGTCGCTGGTTCGAGTCCAGTCACTCCGACCAATCGCACCAAGGGTGCGTTAAGTATTGAGGATGTCAATTTTTGATGTCCTTTTTTTGTTGCCTAAAACAAAAGCCGGCAGAGATAATCTGTCGGCTTTTTTATGAGAGAAGTTTAAACCAGCAAGTTTTTTTCTTTTAAGACCAGCTGGAGAAATTTGTACATCAACGACGGATAGCAAATTGCGTCATATTCGTTATAAATCGAAATAATCAGCAATGCCGTGTCGGCGGTTTGTTCCAAGCTTAACGGATCGGGAGACGGATGAATAATCTTGATGGCTGTATATTGAATAATTTCATAGAAAACTATGTGTACAGTGCCAAGATAGGCTTCTTCGTCTAATTTGGAGTTTTGCTGCTTTAAGAGTGCCGGCAAAAAGTCTCCTCGTCTTTTGAAGATTTCATTATTTTCAACACAGTCGGCAATTTCATCGCGATCCAATAGGCCAATGAAATTTTTTTTGATGGCTTTTTTTAAGTATTCTCTTGTCATAATTTGATGTATTTAGTGTTAAACAATTTCTCTTTTTTGTAATTCTGAATGGATGAGAGAGATTTCTTTTTCTTTGAGAGGGGCGAACTTGTTGATCGTGCTACTTAGTAATTGGTAGTAGAGTTGAATAAGGTCGTCGTCGCTCATTTGGGCTATCTTTTCTTTTTTGGGGAAGAGCCAATATTTTTGGAAAAGATAGCTGGCACAATTTATAATTATGGCAAGAGCCATAAGGCTTAGAAAAAAGTAAAGTATCAGCATAATGATAAAGTTTTAAGTTTGACATGATAATTTGAAATTGCGGGTATCCTAATTTAGTTGAGAAATTTTGTCAATGATAAGAGTTATGCCTATGATATGAATTCAAATTGACAATGCGGTTTGCCTGACATATCCTATTTTCAAGTTTGAAATAAATAAGGACTTTCCAATGCTTGATTTAGGAAATAAAAAGTTAGAGCGTTTTTCTTTACCGGAAGAAATTGTCGGAGAAAGAATCGTTTTGGTGCCCAGAACTCATGAGTTTGATGAGGCTTTGTGGCAGTTGATTGATAATTCACGAGAATTTTTGAGAGAATATTTGTTTTGGGTTGATGATACGAAGTCTTTACAAGACGTGAAAGATGTTACATCAATATTTATGGAAAATTGGCAAAAACAGAACTCTTTTGAATATGTGTTTTTAGAGAAAAATTCCAGAAGATTAGTCGGGGCAGGTGGAATTCATACCATCTCTTATTTGCACCATTGGGCTGAATATGGCTATTATTTGAGCAAAGATGAAGTCGGATACGGATATATTACCGAGGCTGTTCAATTGCTTGAAAGAGAACTCTTCAAAAAAGGAATTCATCGTTTGGTGATTACTTGTGATGTGAATAACCATGCATCAGCAGCAGTGGCAAAACGTTGTGGTTTTGAATTGGAGGGAAAACTCAAAGAGGCCCGCTTTGCATACGGACAATATCGCGATGAACTCTTGTTTGCAAAAATCAATAAGGCATAAGTTTATGGATAATTTGGAAGAACGACTTATTGAAATAGAAATGGCCTTGGCAAACCAAGAGCGAATTGTTGAGGATTTGAATTCGGTTGTTATTGAACAAGGAAAAATGATTGACCGTCTGCTCAAGCAAAATCAATATTTGATGAGTGTGGTGGAGCAAGATACGGTTAAACCTTTGAGCGAAGAAACGCCGCCGCCGCATTATTAAAAAGGCGTCTGGGGTTGTTTTGATGCGGTTTGAAATTATATAAGACTGTGGAGGTTGAAATTTTATGAATCCTGATGCTTTATATAAATTAACTCACGGGCTCTATATCTTGGGCGCTCAAGATAACGGACGAATGGTCGGCAGTGTGGTCGATGCCGTGATGCAAGTGGCTAATAAGCCGTGGATTATTGCTTTGTCTTGCAATAATAACAGTTATACAAAAAAGTGTATTGAAGTTTCAAAAGAGTTTTCTCTTTCTGTATTGGGTAAAAATGTTGAACCATGGATTATTGCTAATTTTGGTTTTCAAAGCAGTAAAATGGTCGATAAATGGGAAATTACCAAATATAAAGTTAAGGATAATTTGCCTTATTTGGAAGGAAATTTAGCCTCATTGAAGTGCAGAGTTGTGCAATGTGTGGCTTATGAGAGCAATACGCTGTTTTTGGCTGAAGTGGTCGATTGTGAAGACGGGGTTGATGATGAACCCTTGACTTATCAAGACTATCGAGCCTATTTTAAGAAAGATGTTGTAGAAAGTTTTAACAATCTTAAGTCTAACGTAAAGGAGAAAAATACTATGACTGATGAAAACAAAAAAGAAGAAGGTAAACATTGGGTTTGCACCGTTTGCGGTTATGTTTATGATGGAGAAACTCCGTTTGAAGAATTACCTGAAGATTGGGTTTGCCCATTGTGTGGTGTTGATAAGAGCCATTTCGTTTATGAGTAGGTCTTATGAGACGGTCTAAAAAACAGACTGCTCAAGATAAAAAATGGATTAAAGCAATATTTATCCTGCCTGTTAATGTGGTGGTGGTGATACCTGCTTTAATCCTATTTTTTTCTGAGCAAAAGGTTGAGGTCAAGTTTAATTTGCTTTCAGCCTTGGGCGTTTTGTCCTTTGGTGTTGGTTTGGCCTTAGTCGCTTTTACGATTATGTTATTTAAAAATCAGGGAAAAGGTTCTTTAGCCCCTTGGAATCCTCCTTCAAAGCTGGTTTGGCAAGGACCTTACCAATATGTTAGAAATCCGATGATTAGCGGTGTCGGTTGGATGTTATTAGGTGAGGTGATGGTCTTTTTAAATGACGGCTTGGCTTGTTGGTGGTTGTTTTTTTGTGTGATTAATGCCTTGTATATCCCATATATGGAAGAGCCCGGTTTGAGCAGGCGTTTTGGTAAAGATTATGAGGAATATAAAGCCAACGTTCCGCGGTGGATTCCGCGCTTTAGTCCTTGGAAAAAAATAAGCCGATGAAAAACATCGGCTTATTTTAATTATTTGGTACAGCCAACATAGCGCCAATTATCATTGTCATATTGGAGGTGAATTATTTCACCGTTGTCAACTTCATCTTTGTCAATGTCTAAGGCATGAAGGGTTTCGGTGAGGGTAATTCCATGTCCGGAAATGGCAATGTTGTTGTATTTGCTTTGGGCATATTGCTCAAGAGCAGAAAAAACACGTTGGCGGACTTGGCGCTTGGTTTCTCCGTTTTCAAAACGAATGTCCTGATCGGCGGAATCTTTGCTGCGCCATTTTTGATAGGTTTCTCCAAACCGCTCTTGTGCTTGCGTGTAGTGCAGACCTTCGGCAACGCCAACGTTTACTTCCGTAAAGCGTTCGTCAAATTGAATTGGGGCTTTGACTACTCTGGATACAATATTGCCCGTTTGCTTGGCGCGGCGTAACGGGCTGGAAATAATGACGTCAATGTCTTTGTTTTTGAGATAATCTGCGGTGGCATAAGCTTGATCTATGCCTTTGTCGGTAAGAACGGAGTTGTTGGAGTGTCCTTGTATCTTGCCTTCAAGATTGTAGGAGCTTTGACCATGTCGGAAAATATAAAAATTTTTTACCATGCAAAACCTCCTTTGTTGGGTGGGAGATGTGCTTATGATACTCGATTTTTTTGTTTTTTACAAGCAGATTTTCTTAATATAATTTTAGTTTTTTGGCTAAGTGCGGTAGGGAGTTGCCTTGAACCAAAACCGATAAAATAACTAGGAAGAATATGATGTTAAACAAATAACCGGAATCGGGATAGTTATACATTAGAGGGTAGGTTGCCAGAATAATCGGGACGGCTCCTTTGAAACCGGCCCAACTGATGAAGATTTTGTCAGCCGTAGTGTAATTGCTTTTGTAAAGACAAGTAAATACGGCAAGCGGACGAGCGATAAAAATTAAAAAGGCTGCGCATAATAAACTGATTGGGAAAACAGCCGGAAGTTCGTGAGGATTGACTAATAGTCCTAATAGCAAAAACATACCGATTTGCATTATCCAGGCTAAAGAATCTTGGAAGTTTATGAAATGGCGACGATAGAGAAAAACAGTGTTGCCCATGATGATGCCGGCAATATAAACCGCCAAAAATCCATTGCCGTCTAAGAGCTGGGTGAGGCTATATGTGAGTAAAACAACACTGATACCAAAAACCGGATAAAGTCCGGGGTAAACCAAATTCCAACGACGCAAAACATAGCAAGATAATTGGCCAAAAACGTATCCTGCTGCCAAGCCTAAGCTCATTTGCCATATAAAGTTTTCCAGCATGGTGTAAATGCTGAAATCTGGGTCAGAAAGAGAATTTAGCGCTCCTAAGGACAGCAAAACCGCCATGGGGTCGTTACTGCCGGATTCAAATTCAAGAAGTGGTTTGAGACCTGATTTGAGCTCTTTTTTTTGACTGCGGAGAATCGAAAATACGGCCGGGGCATCAGTTGAGGAGACAATCACACTCAACAGAAGCGAAATTTCATAAGACAATCTCAAAATATAATGTGTGCAGATAAATAAAAAAATTGCCGTTAATAAAACGCCGAGGGTTGATAATATACTTCCTCTGTTGAGCGTGGGTTTTATTTCGGCCCATTTGGTGTCGAGACCGCCTGAAAATAAAATAAAGGCCAAGGCAAAAGTGCCGGCATAGTTGGCAAGGTGTGCATTACTGAATTGTATGCCCAGACCATCGCTGCCGACAATCATGCCTAGACCTAAAAAGAATAATAAACTCGGTATGCCATAGCGAATTGATATGCGGTTTGCATATACACAAATCAAGAGCAAAATGCCTGATGTGGCCATGACTAAGTTTAGATTCATTGATTTCTCCAGAAATTTATGGGAGAAATTATATCGTTGATAAAGTTAATATTTTATAACTATTGCAATTATTTGTTAGGTTTATTTGACTTTTGCGATTTCTGCCCAACGTGTGGTATAACATGGAGAACGAAACTCATGTTTGATAAAAGATGTTTGTTTGGGTGTTTGCAGACCAAAATAGACTGTGCGTTTGCCTAACTTTTCATTGAGCTCATCAAAAGCTTGCATGAGGGCTTTTTCTTTTGTGTCTTGGGTCGAGGTTTGGAAAAGGTCAGTTTGCGGTGCGTCTTCGGCGCAAATATCGGTTAGAATAATTCCGGCTCGTTTATAGCGAAAGCGGGGATTGAATATTTGTTTTAGGCCTTTGTCCATAGCAGATAAAAATTTGGCGGTATTATTTGACGGTGCATTGAGGCTGATGAGCTGAGAGTTGTCATATTGCGGTTCATTACGAAAACGATTGGTGGCAATAAAAGTGATGATACCGCCGGCAAGAGCTTTTTGTTCGCGAAGGCGACGACAACCCGAATCTACAAATTCGGCAATTATGGTTCGAATTTGTTCATAAGAAGTTAGTTCGCTTTCAAAACTGCGTGAGCATAAAATCGTTTTGGAATGTTCCAATTCATCCATTTGCAGGCAAGGAATACCGTTTAATTCTTGAATTGTCCTCTCTAAAGAGATGCCAAATTTTGAACGAATCATTGGAAGAGGAGCTTTGACCAAATCTTCGGCCGTAAAGATACCCATGAAATTTAGTTTTTTATTGAGATTACGCCCAATGCCCCAAATTTTTTCAATATCTAAATTTTTGAGGTAAGGATGTGCTGCGTTCTTATCAGGCAGGGCAAAGATTTTACCGGAACTTTGTTTCTTGGCAATGCTGCCGGCTAATTTGCACAAGGTTTTGCTTGGTGCAATACCTATTGATACCGAAATGCCGATTTGGTGCAAAATATCTTGGCGCAGAGATTGGGCTATGGCTAAATAGTTTTCGCTGTCGGCTATATGGGCAAAGGCTTCATCAATGGAGTAAATTTCAATTTTGGGAAAGTAGCTGCGAATTAAATTCATCACGCGGGAGGACATGCTGCTGTATAGCTCGTGATTGCAGGAGAGCCAAGAGCCGTTGTGTTTTTGCAGGAAAGTTTTTACCTGAAAAAAAGGGACTCCCATAGGGATGTTTAAATCTTTAGCCTCATACGAGCGGGCAATGACGCAGCCATCATTGCTGGAAAGAACGACGACCGGACGGTTTTTTAAGTCAGGTCGGAAGACTCTTTCACAAGAAACGAAAAAATTATCGCAATCAACCAATATATACATTACAGAAGTTTCCTGATGACAGAAGTGACTACTCCCCAAACGGCAAAGGTGTCGTCAGAGCTTAAATGATATGGCGGAAGTTGGGGATTATCGGTTGAAAGTGTGGGCTTGCCGTTTGGCAATAAAAAACGACGGGCAATTAATTCACCGTTTAGTTCCGCTATGATTAAATTGCCGTTGGCGGCTGTGAGCGAGCGGTCAACGGTGAGGATATCATCATTAAAAATACCGATATGTTCGAGAGCGTTTCCATCCATACGAAAAAAATAGGTGGAAAGAGGGTGGGGTTGTAGGTAAGAATTGAGGTCAAGGTCGTGTTCATGAAAATAAGTCGTGGCTGATGAAAAAGGCATTTTTATATCCTCTAATGTTCTTGTTTTGTTCTTATGATAAAACATTGCTAAAATATTTCAATAAAAATTATTCGCAATTTGCAAAATATGTTTTATATTAAAACAAGTTTTTTGAAGAGGAGAAAAATTATGGAAAAAATTATCCCAAATAAATTGGTTCAAGGTGATGAAATCAGAGTGATTGCACCGGCCAGAGGCATTAAAATTATCGGTCAGGATTCACGCCAAATTGCGCGAGAGCGTTTGGAATCTTGGGGCTTAAAGGTTAGCTTTGGACGGCATACGACCGATGATAACTGGGATATGCTTGGTTCTTCTTCTGTTCAAGACAGAGTAGAGGATATTCATGATGCCTTTCAAGATAACAATGTTAAAGCGATTTTTACGATTATCGGTGGGGCTAACTCTAATCAATTGTTGCCTTATTTGGATTATGATTTGATAAAGAAGAATCCGAAAGTATTTTGCGGGTTTTCCGATATTACCGCTTTGTTAAATGCTATTTATGCCAAAACCGGTTTGGTGACTTTTTCTGGACCGCATTTTAGCTCACTTGGTATGTTGAAAGGTGCGGACTATACGTTAGAGAATTTAAAAATTATGCTTATGGGCGATAGAGTTAATGCCGTCAAGCCCTCAAAAGAGTGGAGTGATGATTTGTGGTTTATTAATCAACAAGACCGCAATTTTATTCCAAACGAAGGTTATTGGACAATTCACAAGGGAGAAGCGCAAGGTACACTTATCGGCGGAAACTTGGGCACATTTAATCTCTTGCTGGGTACGGCTTATCGTCCGGTGTTTGAGAAAGACACAATCTTGTTTATTGAAGATACCGAAGGTGCAGATATTTTGGATTTTGAACGTAATTTCCAAGCCTTGATTTATCAACCCGATTTTCAAAATGTTAAGGGAATTCTGATTGGGCGTTTCCAGAAAGGTTCAAAAATTTCACGCGAACAGTTGGAATATATTATTTCAACCAAACAGGCTTTGCAAAATTTGCCGATTATTGCCAATGTGGATTTCGGACATTCGACTCCTTTGCTGACTTTGCCGGTGGGTGGTTCGGCTCATATTAAAGACGGCGAAATTTTGCTGAAGTTGTAGTATACAAAAATCCCCTGATGAAAAATCTTATGATTTTCTCAGGGGATTTTTTTTAATTCATAGATGTCTCATTATTCCATGGACGGAATTTCCATGCTCCGGCACTGTAGAGAAGAGTTGCCAGAAAAGATAAGAAGATGAAACCCCATTTCCAAATTTGGAAATCACTCTTTATCAGTGCAATTCCTGCAATTGCAAAAAGCGTTGCAAATACTAAACTTAAGATAAAAAACAAGGCTTTCATAATTTTTTGTTTTTAGGTGAATAATAGGAAAAATAACTTAACTTTCTTTTACAACACCACACTTTATCTATTTGTGCAAGCGTTTAATTGCGATTTTGATAAATGTTGAAAAATTGGTGCTTGTCGGCTTCGGTTTGGCTATAGATAAATTTATCATCACTGTTACGTTGTAGAAGGTCTTGATATAAAGCCTCATTGTCCGGTGCGGTGCCGTATTGGGAAATATATTCTAAATCTTCTAGATAATCATCATAGGCTTGTTGAAATAACGGTTTATGTAATTTTTCATAAGCGCGTTGTAAAATTTGGGCATCATTGAGGCCGGCTTGTTGATATTGTGTTTCAATGTCCGAAGATTGTCCGTGTGCCGAAAAACTAAAAAGGCAACAAAATAAAAAAATGTATCGTTTCATTGGCGTCCTTCCTTGGGAAAGAGTGTAGTAAATCTTTTTTAATAAAAGGATAATAGACTGATACTAAATTTATCAGAAAGAAGTTAAATGAAGAAAAATTTTATCGGTATTTCTATGGGGCTTTTGTTGCAAGCCAATGCAGCTTGGGCTTGGAGTTATGGGGATTTTATTTCCTGTGATGCCATTAATCCTATGCCAAAAATTACTTTCGTGACATCTTATGGAAAATTGGTGCATGATTTATCTCAACCATTGAAAACCATCAATGCAAATAGTTCAGCTCGAGATGAACCGGGATGGTTGACGGTTGGTTATGCAACGCGAAGTTTACAGTCTTCAATTTGGGTTAAAAGCGCAAAGGTGAAAAAAATTGATGATAAAACTACCTGCGTTATGGCAAATGATATTGAAATATTTTTAGGCTACCAACAGCCTATGATTTATGTGGCAAAAGAAGCTCAAGAAGATATGTGTAAATTTTCGGTCGTTATCAGGCATGAACAAGTGCACCAACGTATTAATAAATTGGCGTTGGATTATTTTTTGCCTTTGGCTGATGAAGCTATTCGAAAAGCTATTGCCGATGTGCGTGCGGTTAAGGTATCTTCTCCTCAGGAAGGGCAAAAAGCATTGGAAGTATTGTCTAAATATTATCACGCCCGCTTGATGCCGATTTTAGATGAAATGATTAAAGCTGTTGATGCCGAACAAGCCAAACTTGATTCTTTGACCAGTTATAAAATGCAATGGGATATGTGTGATAAGTTTAAGGAGCGGCAACAAAGAGAAAAAACTTTGAAGGAATTGGAAGAAAAAATTAAAAATTCTTCGCTCTGAGCTTTAAGAAAAAGCCCTTCCGAAGAAGGGCTTTTATTTTAGTCTTGTGTCTTTGCTTTACCTTTACTCCATTCATACGTTTTTTCACGCATGGTTTGGAATAAGATGTAGAGCAATGGTATGACAATCAAACCTGCAACCGTTCCGACCAACATTCCGTAAAATACCGGAACGCCGATGGCAATACGGCTGGCAGCACCAGCGCCCGTGGCGACAATCATCGGCCATACACCCAAAATGAAGGTGAAGGCTGTCATCAATACCGCGCGGAAACGTTCTTTGGTACCGACAATCGCTGATTTGACAATCGAAGAGCCACGTTCACGTTCTTCTTTTGAAAATTCAACAATCAAAATAGCGTTTTTACTTGCCAGTCCGACCAGCAAAATCAAACCTAATTGCGCATAAATACTCAATGATAAGCTGGTGATGAACAATCCGGTCAAAGCGCCTAACATGGCAACTGTTACGGAGGTTAATACCGGAAGCGGGGTTGACCAGCTCTCATATTGCGCAACCAAGAACAAGTAACCAAAGGTGATGGCCAAGGCAATGATGTAGCCAATTTGACCTTGGGTTTGTTTTTCTTGGAAGCTCATGCCAGACCATTCATAACTGAAGCCTTTGGGCAGTTGCAGATTTTCAACTGCGGTCATGGCTTGTCCGGTACTAACGGCCGGAGACTGAATGGCATTGATTGAAGCTGCCGGATATTGGTTATAGCGCTCAACCGTACGAGGACCTAAAATCTTCTTGATGCTGATTACGCTTCCCAATGGAACCATTTTGCCTTCTTTGTTTTCTACATATAAATCATTAATTGAATTAATGTCTTTACGGTATGTCCAGTCAGATTGGATATATACCTTGTTTACTTGAGTACCAAAGTTAACGTCGTTGATGTAACTTGAACCCAAATAGTTTTGCAAGAGTGTATAAATGTTGCCAATCGGAACACCCATACTTTCGGCTTTTTGCTTATCAATCGTAATAAACAATTGAGGTGTTTTAGCCGTGTAAGTGGTAAATGCATATTGCATTTCAGGCATCGAATTCATCTTTTGCAGAACGCCTTGAAGGGCTGCATCTAAAACAGATGAATCGGTACTGTTTAGGGATTGCAGACGATAGTCCATACCACCACTTGAACCTAAACCTTGAATGGCAGGTGGTTCAAAGAAGTTAATTTCTGCATTCGGAAGTCCGGATACTTTCGCTCTAATGCGATTTAATATTGCTGAAGAGTGGAGGTTGGGGTCGGTTCTTTTATCCCATGGCTCTAAAACGATAACTGAGAAAGCTACGTTTTCGCCGCCGCCGCCCAAAATTGAACGACCAACAATCGTCATAACGTTTGCAACGCCTTCTTCATTTTTTAGGTCGGGATAAATTTGGCTGACCAATTTGCGGGTACGCTCCATTGAAGCGCCTTCAGGCAATTGGATATTGGTAAAGATAACACCTTGGTCTTCACTCGGAATAAATGAAGTTTGGCTTATTTTGAGGAAGAAGATGTTTGCCAAAACCAACATGCCCAAGAGTAAAGCGACAACGCTGACTTTACGTCCGATAATGCCAACAATAGAAGCATAGCGGTCGCGGGATTTGTTCAAAACTTGGTTAAACCAGAACAAAGGACCGCTCGTGTATGGTTTTAACGGGCGAAGGAGTGTTGCGCATAAGGCAGGAGATAAGGTTAAGGCGTTGACGGAAGAGAAAAATACCGCGGTGGAAATAGCGACGGCGAATTGTTGATAAATTCGTCCGGTAATGCCTCCTAAAAAGCCAACAGGTACGAAAATTGCCAACAATACGAGGGTGGTGGCAATAACCGCACTGGATACTTGTTCCATCGCTTTGATGGTGGCTTCTTTCGGCGTTAAATGCTCGTTTTCCATAAGGTATAGAACGCGTTCTACAACCACAATCGCATCATCTACCACCAAACCAATTGCTAAGACCAAACCAAATAAGGTTAACATGTTAATGCTGTAACCTAAGGCTAACATTACGGCAAAGGTTGCAAACAATGATACCGGAATGGTGAGTGAGGGAACGAGCGTTGCTCTCCAGTCTTGCAAAAACAGGTAGCAAACGCCAATAACCAAGATAAATGTTAAAATAAGTGTGAAGACAACTTCATCAATTGATGCACTGATGTATTTCGTAGCATCGTAAGTGATATCAACCTTAAAGTCTTCAGGGAAATATTGAGACAGTCTTTGGAGCTCTGCCTTAATACCGGCCATGGTATCAAGTGCGTTAGCGCCTGAGAGCAAGTTAATTGCTACGGCAACTGACGGACTGCCGTCAATGGTTGATTCTACACCATAGTCTTCAACACCAACTTCTACGCGGGCAACATCCTTTAAGTACACAATGCCGCCTTCTTCTGCCGTGCGGACGATAATGTTTTGGAAGTCTTCCACCTCATTGATACGTCCTTGAGTTTGCAGCGTGTAAGTCATTTGTTGGGTGCCGTCTCCGGGCATAGAACCTACCGAACCAAGGGAGGGTTGGTAGTTTTGTCCTTCAATGGCGGAAATAACTGAGCTGGCAGGCAATTTAAGAGCCGTTAATTTGTTGGTGTCTAACCAAACGCGCATGCTCAAAGGTGAGGCGTGAACGCTTACTTCACCCACACCGTAAACACGGCTTAAGTTGTCTTTGATGTTGTTTTGAACGTAGTCACTCAAAAACATTCTATCATGGGTCTTATTTGGGGAATAAACCGTTAAGAACCCTAATGTATCTGAGGAACGACGTTTTACCGTTAGACCTTGTCTTTGAACTGATTCAGGCAATTTGGAAAGTGCCTGTTGAATACGGTTTTGCACCTTTACTTGCGCCATATCAGGATCGGTTCCGACGGCAAAAGTAACGCTTAATGAATAAGAACCTGAGTTTTCGGAAGAAGAATCCATGTATAACATGTTTTCAACACCGTTAATCTCTTGTTCCAGCGGAATACCTACCGTTTTGGCAATAACTTCTGCACTTGCTCCAGGGTAGGAGGCGCTAACTACTACCATTGGCGGGGTGATTTCCGGATATAAGGCAATCGGCAATGAAAATACCGAGATAAGACCAGCTAGTGTTAAAACGATGGAAATTACCATCGCAAAACGAGGTCTTTCAATGAATACTCTTGAGAACATTCTTATTTACCTTCCGAATTGGTGGTGAGTAATTCGGCTTTTACTTTTTGACCGTTTTGAACTTTTTGCAGACCTTGGATGATTACTTTGTCATCATCTTTAAGACCTGATTTGACAACTTGCATATCGCCGAAAACTTCGCCTAATTCTACACGGCGTTGTTCGGCAATATTGTCTGAGGTTACAACCATAACGTAGTTGCCATGCTCGTCTTGGGCAACGGCTGCTTGCGGAATCAAAATTGCCTCAACGCCTTTGGTGTTGCCTATCAAAACTTGAACATAGGCTCCAGGAATCAGCAAGCCTTGTTCGTTTCCATATTCGTTATAAACAGCAATGGTGGCTGTTGTGGTATCAATCTCGTTATCCGTAAAACGTGATTTTAAGTGATTTACCAAACGTTTGCCGTTGGGCAAAATCAACTCACTGCTGATGGGAGATGTTTCTCCTCTTTCTGCAGCCAGATTTCTTTCACGAAAGTCAACCAAGTCTTTATCCGTAATTGAAAATGCAACACGAATCGGGTCGGTTTGAACAATGCGGGCTAAAGTTTGTGTCGAGGAGTTAACATAGTTGCCTTCTGTTACTAAAGCTTTACCAATGTAACCGGTGAACGGAGCTTTGATTTCGGTATAGCCCATATCAATCTTGGCTAATTCCAAATTTGCTTCCGCTTGCTTTACGGCGGCTTTGGCTTGGAGGTAATTGCTTTCAGAGGTATCAAGTGTTGCTTTGGAGGCGTAGTTTTGGCTGCTTAAAGATTTTTGGCGCTTATAGTCTCTTTCGGTTTTGACTAAATTTGCCTGAGCACTGGCAAGTTCTGCCTCTCTTAACTCTAAGGTGGCCAAATAACGCTTTTGTTCAATCACAAACAAAACATCTCCTTTTTGTACCAGACTGCCTTCTTGGAACAAAACTTTCTCAACATAGCCCGTTACTTGCGGACGCAAATCAACAGAATTGATTGCCTCAACATGTCCAATGTAATTCTTCTTTGGCGAAATGTCTCTTTTCTCTACGCCTTGAATGAGGACGTATGGATCTCCTCTGCCCATACCCATCATTGGAGTTTGTGGGGTCATTTTTCCTTTGAGATACCATCCGACGGCGACACATAGCAGAAGTATGACCGTCTTGCGGATGATTGTGCGTTTGTTTATGGTGACAATCTGCATGTTAGTTATCCTCTTTTGTTTTTAATGATTTGAATATTAATTGAAAACTTTGTTCGGTTAAGGCCGGAAAATCGCCATGATAATTTTTGCCAATGGCTTGGTGCAAGATGCCATCCCATAGTGCGGTGATGATTTGGGCGGTTATTGCTACATCCGTATCTTTGTTAATTTCACCTTTTTGAATGCTGTCGGTTAGAACCTTGGTTATCATTTCGTGGTGATATTTTTTTATTTGGTTAATCGGGCCGGAAATGTTGAGTGTGTTAAACAAACCTTCAGACCATTCCATTTGGTACATGACGAAAAACAAAAATTTACGAAAGATGGCTATGTCTTGAACTATTTGAGCTTCGTATTTGAAATAGCGTAATAAGTCGCTTAGGGTTTTGACTTCGGGAATTTCCCGATTGATTACCGCTTGATTGCGCTCAAATGCCTCAATAATCAAGGCTTTGATTATATCCGGTTTGTTACGAAAATGCCAATAAATAGCCCCTTTGGTGAGATTGATTTTTTTTGCTATCTCATCAAATGTAGTGCGGGTGTAGCCCTTTTCACAAAACATATCTAAGGAGGCCAAAAGTATTGCTTCCCTTGTTTGCTGGGCTTCTTCTTTTGTTCTTCTAGCCATTGGTGTTATTACCTTTTAAATATATACATTCATGGAGGTATATATATCAGTTTGACTCATTGTACAAGCATTTTTTTAATAATTTATGAATCTTGGGGGCTAGTTTTTGCAGGGGGCAAAAATATCGAGGTTAGCGTTGTAAATGCTTGTTTTTATGCCGCTTAACCCCAAAATTGAATGGAAAATATTGTCTTGAGAATGAGGGCTTGAGGCTCTGGATTTTAAGCAAGATTTGTTTATGCCAAAGTCTTTAGCAAAGGAATCGGACATCCAAACCAAAAACGGAATATCTTTTTGTTCTTTAGGCGCGGTGTCATATGGAGCTGAATGTAAAAACATTCCGTTTTCGCCCAAAGATTCACCGTGGTCGGAAATGTAAATCATTACGGTGTTGTATTTATCTGAGAGATTTTTTAGTTCGTCTATGGTCTTGGCTAAAAACATGCTCGTATAGTAAATGGAATTGTCGTACACGTTTACTAAAGACTCTTGGCTGCAATAGGGGAAGTCTTTTTGCTCGCATATCGGCGTGTAAAGCTCGGCAGCTTTAGGATAATGTTCGGAATAAGCCGGACCGTGGCTGCCCCTTTGGTGTAAGACGATTAATGCGTCTTTGCCGAAATCTTGCATTCTTTCATCAAAGTTTTGAAGCATTACTTCATCGAGGCAGAATTTTCCGGTTTTGCAGGGATCTTCCAATTCTACACGGTCGCAAACATTTTGGCAGCCGGTGTTGTTTTCTCGCCACAAAACTTTGTAGCCGCTCTTTTCCATTACATCTAACAGGTTTTCAGTATATACTTCAGAGCCGGTTTTAAATTGAGTACGGTTGTCTTTGGAAAACATGCAGGGAACGGTGACCGCAGTTGAAGTTCCGCATGAGGTGGTATCGCTGTAATATATAATATCTTTTAAATATGGGTTTAGTGGTTCATTGGTGGGGCGGTGATAGCCTCGCAGAGAAAAGTTTGCCGCGCGCGCGGTTTCACCAACGACAAAAACAAACAAATTTTTCTTGTTGTTTTTCCAATATTTTTGTGTCTTGGCATCTTCGGCAATTTTGATTAAGTCCGGACGGGGTTGGGCTTTGATTTTGATGACCGAAATGATTGAACCAATGTAGCCTGACGGTGCCAGATAATAACGCAAATTGCGGTTATAATCTAAAAATTGGTGGGTGGTTTGAAAGTTTCCTAACATAATGAGCGCTGTGAGCAAAAGGGCTCCTAATACGGCTTTTAATTGTTTGAGCAAAGGTGTGGCAAGGATTTGCGTCTTGAGAATCAAATAGGTCGGAAGCAAACCTAAGAATACAAAAATAACGATAAATTTTACATTGAGTAAATCTTTGACTTCGGCCGCATCCGTTCTTAAGACGTTTAAAAACATTATTTTATCTAACGCGGCATTGTATAAGAACATAAAGTAAAATGCTATTGCATTACAGATAACTAAAAAAATTGCCAAAGGTTTGCGAATGCGTCCTTGAAACAAGATACTGCAGGCCGTAAACAATATCATCCAAAGGCATACAAAAAGGCCACTCATAAATAGTGTATCAGCTCGAAATGCAGAGGCATGTTTGAAGAAAACACCATTATAGAGGATTAGTGTCAAAAATCCGTAAATGAGGTTAAATTTGAGGCTGTCGGTCTTAAAAATAAAGGGTTGGTTGAGAAAGTTAAAAATTTTTCTTAGCATAGTCGTTACTCTTTATTTTCTTTAGGAGAAAAGTTCTCCTTGATGGTTGTCGTTCAAAACATTTATTGCCTCTTTGACGATTGCAATCGATACGGCACGTTTTTTTGCCAAAGATATATTATCTATTTCAGCCACAAGCTTGCAGGCATAAGCAAAAGAGCGTTGCGTATTGTGAAGCATATAGTTTATGACTTCGGGTGCTACCGTTATTTGGCGGTCGGTAAATAACTTCAAAAACAAAGCTGAGAGCATTTCGTCATCAGGTTCATTTATGGCTGCAGAAGGGACAATATTCATTCGAGAGCGTAAATCAGGCAAGTGAAAGTTTAGTCTTGCAGGCGCTTGTTGTGAGGTGAACAAAATATAGCCGCCTTCGTTGCGATAATGATTGTATAAGTGAAATAGGGCTTCGTTATCAATGTTTTCGTTTAAGTCTTCCACAATTAAACACTGACAGAGGTTAAAGTATTCCAAAGTCTCAAAATTGATGTCTTTGGCTTTGATACAAGGAATTTTATAGGGCCAATGCGTTAATGTCGAAACCGTATGGGCAAAAATAGTTGCAAGGTGTGTTTTGCCACATCCTTCGGGACCATATATACAGATGGCAAAGAAAGGCCAATCCGGCCAACTGTCAACCAGCTTAAAGGCTTCATAATTGCAGGCTGCAACCATAAAGTCTTCTTTGCCCATGTAGGGCTCAGGTATAAATTCAAGCGGCAGTTGTCCCGAAAAATCAGCAGAGCTCATCTTATCCTCTATTTTTGATTCAATACGTCAAAAACCTTTTTGGTTAGGTCGCCTAAGCTAAACGGTTTGGCCATAAACTCAAATTCTTGTGAGCCGGCCAATTCTCGGCGGGCAATTTCCTCAGAATAACCTGAAGCCAGAATAATTTTGATGTTCGGTATCTTGCTTTTTACAATACCGGCTAATTCCGCTCCGCTCATGCCGGGCATGACCATATCGGTGACCAAAAGGTCAAAATCGGTTTCTTGTTCTAATTGTTCTAACGCATTCTCGGCTGAATTGCAACCTATTACCTCATAGCCTTTTTTCTTTAGGGCACGAACGGCAAATGTTCTAACCGAATCCTCATCTTCCACAAACAGAATTTTGATGTCTTTGGCTTCATGGTTGGGTTCATTGTTGCGGTCAATCGCGGAAACATTTAACCCAAAGATGATTTTTTGATTAATGTTGACCGGAGAGGTGCGTTTTTCCTGAACGGTGAGAATCGGCGTACCGTCCTTAGCCGTGATGCGTTCTTTGGCTTCTATTTGATTTTGTTCTTCTTCATCGGTGTTGGTTTCAAATCGTGGCAGATGAATTGAAAATGTGGTGCCTTGGCCTACAATACTGCTCACTTTGATGAAACCTTCGGTTTGGCGGACAATACCATAAACTGTTGCCAAGCCTAAACCCGTACCGGAACCAACAACGTTTTGTTTGGTGGAGAAAAACGGTTCGAATATGCGGTTGAGGTTTTCTTTGGGAATGCCGCAACCGGTATCGGTGACATCAATTACAACAAATTCGCCCGGCTTAATCGTATCTGCTCCAAATTGGTAGGGGGTGGTTAGGGTTTCGACACGTGTGGTAATACTCAAAGTTCCGTTGCCGTTCATGGCGTCTTTTGCATTAACGGCTAAGTTAATAATTACTTGTGAAAATTGAACCGGATCAACCCGAATAAAGCCTAAATCGTTACCATGGTAAAAATGCAGAACAATTTGCTCGCCTAAGATACGTTTGAGCATATGGCTTAATTCTACAAAGTTTTCCGTTACGTCAATGAGTTTGGGTTTGAGGGGTTGTTTTCTCGAAAATGCAAGTAATTGTCTTACAAGCCCTGCGGCGCGGTTGGCGTTTTGCTTGATTTGTATTAAGTCCGTAAAGGAGGGGTCACCGACACCGTGGCGTTGCAACAATAAGTCACAAAAGCCAATCATGGCGGTTAGTAAGTTATTGAAGTCATGAGCAACACCTCCGGCCATCTGTCCCATGGCTTGCATTTTTTGAGCTTGGGCAAATTGCATCTCCAAACTTTTTTGTTGGGTAGCATCGATGACATAAACAACTAAACCATCGATGTGTTCGGGGTGTGCCGTGTGGAGTTTTTGCATCGGGCTTAAGTAAAGAGAGGCAATCTTTTCATTCTTATCCAGCGTAATATGAATATCTATGGCTTTCGAGAGTTGGCTGGTGCCGTTTATGGCGTGGATTTCTTTTTGCAGAAGTTCACAATCTTCTTGGCGGATATAATCAAATATCTTTTTATGAAGAATTTGCTCTTTAGAGCGGTCTAAGAATTTTTCAACTGCGGCATTGCAATCTTCTATGGTGCCGTCGGTGTTAATAAAAGCAATGCCGACAGGGGCATCGTTAAACAACCAGCTGATTTCATCTAGAGAGTGTTCTAAGTTTTGTTTGAGTTCGGTGTCGTTTGGTAAATCATTAATCATTACGCCACGGAATTTAATTTCTTTATCCTCACGAAAACTCTCTTGAGCAACGTAATATTCTTGGGTGTCGTTAGCGGCATCTATGAGGTAAAGCGTTCCTTTCCAGAGTGAATGTTTTTCTGGCAATTCGCAATGCGGACTTAAAAAACGCCATAAGTTTTCGCCAATGATTTCTTCGCGGTTATAGCCCAGAGCTTGTGCCAGAGCATGGTTGCAATATTCTATGCGGTAATCTTCATTACAAGTATAAACACCAACCGGAAGATAATCTAAAAAATCGTGCAGAGATTTACGTTCTTCTTGGAAGACTTGTTCCATGTTTTTAGAGGCGGTAATGTTTTCTAATTTCCAATAAATGTAGGTATATTTCTTAATGGCCTTTACGGAAAATTTGCCTTCAAAAATATCGGTTTTTTTCAAGTATATCGGTTTGATGCTGATTGTGTACCATTCCTCGGGTGTGAAAATTTTCGAATCGTCTTGTGTCGGCAATAAGGATAAAGTGACTTTTTCTGAAACCAAATTGTTATATGCCGTTTTGAGGCGGAAAAATGCTGCGGAATTTCCTGATTGGTTGGATAGGTGTTGTTCCAAATAGTTGAGCAAATTGTTGTTATGGAACATTTCTTGTGCAAGGTCGTTTTGAATAACCGGCTCGCCTGAGGGATTATCAATGCGGATAATCTCATATTTGTTTTTGATGATTTCGTTGGCAAAACCGCCATAAGTGATGGCTTCTTCCGCGGCATTGATGGTTTTGATTGTGAGGGATAAACAGCATACCGTCGTGAGAATAAAGGCAAATACCAAAAGAAGTCTATATTCCGGATACATCAGAAATAAGACTAAGGAAATGGTCAGTAGTATTAGAGCATAAGCCAGTAGTATCAGGCGATTTTGCAGTAATTTATCAGGTCTGGGGGTTTTTAAGCTGCATAACATATCCTATTACCTCGGCTACGGCTTTAAAGTGTTCTGAGGGTATCATTTGGTCGATTTCAACAGAGGCGAACAACGCTCTTGCAAGCGGCGGATTTTCCACTATCGGAATATCGTGTTCTTCGGCTATCTCGCGAATCTTAAGCGCGATGTTGTCTAAACCCTTGGCAACAACTATCGGCGCATCCATTTTATCCATTTTATATTCAAGTGCAACCGCATAATGCGTCGGGTTGACAATTATTACATCGGCTCGAGGAACCGCATCCATCATGCGGTGGCGTGCTCTTTCCATGCGAACTTGGCGAATACGGGATTTGACCAAAGGGTCTCCTTCGGTTTGTTTGTATTCGTCTTTGACTTCTTGTTTGGTCATGCGCAATTTTTTGAAGTGGCTGTATTTTTGGTAGGCAAAGTCTGCAACGGCAATGATGAGTGTGGCTATTACAACCGTGAAAATAAGTAAAACAACAACCTTGTGGATATAAGCTAAAATCGCCATCGTTTCCATGGTGGGCATAAGGTTGACATTTTCAAGATAGGGGCGGATGACGAGAATCGAAACAAAAGCTATCACGGTTATTTTGATAATGCCTTTTAAGCTCTCAACAATTTTTTTCATGTTGATAAATTTCGGAAGGGCGGCAAAGATATTTAATTTGTTCCAATCAGGCTCCAGTTTCTTGGGGGCAAAGACAAAACCAGTTTGGGCAATGCTGGCAAAAAGTCCTAAAACCATAAAAATTGCAAAAGGAATCCCTAAGATTTTGAAAATGCCTAAGACAACATTAAATAAGAGCAGTTGTAAGTGTTTGGGGTCGGTGGGGATGGTTTCCGGAGTTTCAATGAATTTGACCGACATGATGTAAAACCACTTCATCAACAGCGGTAACAAAAGCCAGACCACAAAAAGCATACCCAGCAACATAATAAAACTTTTGGCATCTTGCGAGAGCGCAACATCACCTTCTTCTTTGGCTTTAGATATCTTTCGTTCCGACGGTTCTTCGGTTTTCGAGGCGTCGTCATCGTCTTCAGGGACCATGCTTCTTCCTTTCTATTCCAAAAAACGCTTCAGACCCTCTTCATAATATCTTATGAACCAGAGAATCATCATCGGAGTGGTTATGAGCAACAAGCCTACGCCTAAGTAGATTTGCAAAGGCAGGGAGAGAAAAAAGATGTTTAATTGCGGCATGAGGCGTGAGACCAATCCCATACCAACATAAAACACAATCGAAAAGGCTATAAACGGGGAGCCAATCTTAAAGCCCATGATAAAACTCTCGTTGAGGCTTTGGCTGGCAAAATTTGAAAAATCTGCTACCGGTAAGGGAGAGCCTACCGGAAAAAGCGTATAACTATCGATAACCGCACTGAGCATAAGGTGGTGAAGGTCGGTGACAAACACAACCGTTAACGCCAGAATCGTCAGAAAAGTTTCAATTACGATACTTTGGGTTTGAAAGGCAGGGTCAAAAATTTGGGCATTGGAAAAACCGATTGCTTGTCCGATAAAGTTACCACATAAGTTAAGAGAGGAAAACAGAATTTGCATTATGACGCCAAAGAAAATGCCATAGATGATTTCAAACAAATACATTTGTATGCATTCTAAGGTATCATTTGGCTGAGGCGGTAATTTATCACTTAAAAACGGAACCAAAACCAAAGAAATGGCCAGAGCAATTGAAAGACGTTGGCGGACATTTATATAAGATGCCGAAAAGCCCGGCATTAACATTAATGCCGAACCAATACGCAAAAAGACTAAAATAAATTTGTATATTTCTTGGTTTAAGAGCTCTGTCATAACCCGCCGCCGGTGATGATTTTATCAAATAAGCCGTCTGATAACATTTGCATTTGACCTAACATAAACGGAAACAACAAAATTATGGCGACAAATACGCCTAAGATTTTAGGAACAAAGGCTAATGTCATTTCTTGAATTTGGGTCAAGGCTTGAAAAATACCAATAATCAAACCAATGAAGAGCGCAACCAATAATACCGGCGTGACAATTTTCAATAAGGTGAAAATTGCTGTGCGGGAAATTTCTAAAACTTCTACTTCATTCATGGGCGGTATCCTATTCCAACGGCGTCAGTTTTTCAAAATAGCGGTGGTTTTCAAGTCCGGTTAAAAAGGCTCCGTCATAGTCTGATTGGATTAAACCTCTAAAGTAACGTGACATATAGTTTTTCCAATCAGGGTTCCAATAACGGGTGATAATGCCGTGTTCATCTGACAAAGATGGGCGAACCAACCATTCGGGAGAACCGATTTTCCATCCAGGTTGCCAATAAAAAGCATTGTCTTTGGCCTCGGTAACGCTAAAGCGTGCCAGAAGTTGGCGTCTGGTACCGTTCTTTTTATATTTCATAGCGTTGATTTCATCAGGTGTGAAAGGTGTTTTGTTTCTGAAATAGGGCTCAATCACAACGACATCATAGTTGGAGGCGCGGACGGCGTCAATAAAGTCTTGTTTGTCGGCATACAAATCATCTTTTAGCAAAAAGGCAATGTTTTGTGCCGATTTAAGGTCAAAAATATTTTTGGCATTTTCTTTGATTATCGGTTGAGCTACTATTTTCTTAAATGCCGTGTCGGAATTGATGAAGGCATAAAGTGGTGTTCCTTCTTTGAGAGCGGAAGAAATGGCTTTAGCAAACGATTTTTTATCTGTGCATTCATCGATTGAAAAGAGCTTGAGGTGCTCTTGACGGATTATCGGAGAAACGGCACGATTGGAGCAAAAGTAGTTGTTGACGACAATGGCATCAATACTTTTTAAATATTCCGCCGAAGCGGAGCCGACAACCGGTTCAAACTCTGGCGAGGTTTGTTTAAGGTTGAGCAAAAATGAAGGGTCTTCTACATCTTGACCTTCGTTACGGGCCTTGAGGTAGCCTTCCAAATGATATTCCCAAAGACTTTTGGTGAGTAAGTCTTGCCCCTCGTGCACCATAATTTGAAAGTCGGGTTTATTGGCCTTGGCGTAATGAGCCAGACCGGTGATGTTTTCTCTTAACAAATTGCGATAGTTGATGATGTTTTTGGGGGCGACCACCATATTTAAGAGTTGTTCTTCTTTGGTGTAGGGGTGGATATTGTCAAAACCGTATAACCCAGCATACGCGCTAGATGAGGCCATCAGCGCGCTGCTAAAAACTATTGCTTTAAAAGTGCTAGGTAATGACATCTGCGTGTTGTTTCCCTGTGCGTGGTGTGATTTCTGCAATTTCCATCGCAATTGCTAAAATCGGTTTGAGCATATCTAGTGGTTCTTCAGCTAATTTGTTTTGCTCGTATTTCTCTAAATAAACGCGTAAAGTTGCGCCGCTTGAGCCTGTTCCCGATAAACGGTAAACAATGCGTGAACCATCGGCAAATTTAACAATTAAGCCGTTCTTGGTGCTCGAATTGTCAACCGGATCATTATAAACAAATGGAGCGGCTTCGGAGACTTTGTAGCCGTTAAATTCTTGATTATTAAGAGAAGGAAGTTTAGCTTCCAAGTCGCTCATTAATTTATCGGCAACGGCAGTATCCAAGCCCTCAAAGTCAAAACGCATATAATAGCTGCGGCCATATTTTTGCCAATGTTCACGGGTGATTTGTTCAACCGATTTGCCGGTGGCGGCAATGATGTTGAGCCAGAATAAAATGGCCCAGATGCCGTCTTTTTCACGAATATGTGCCGAGCCGGTACCAAAGCTTTCTTCTCCGCAGAAAGTAATGCGTTGCGAATCCATCAGATTTACAAAATATTTCCATCCGGTCGGAACTTCGTAGTAGCCAATATTGTGTGCTTTAGCTACGCGGCCGACGGCAGTTGAGGTGGCGGCTGATTTGGCAACGCCGAATATGCCGTTTTTATAGGCCGGAATGTATTGATAATTATCGGTTAAAATAGCTAAGCTGTCTGATGGTGTAACGAAAAACTTTTTACCTAAAATCATATTGCGGTCGCCGTCACCGTCGTTGGCTCCGCCGAAATCAGGTGCAGAATCGGAGAACATTAAATCAACCAATTCTTTGGCATAAACCAAGTTCGGGTCCGGATGCAGACCGCCAAAATCAGGCAATGGTTTGGCATGAACAACACTGCCTTTAGGGGCGCCTAAAATCTCTTCAAAAATGCGGATGGCATAAGGACCGGTAACGGCATTCATGGCATCAAAACGCATGGTAAAACCTTTAGCAAACAAGGCTTTGATGGCGTTAAAGTCAAAAATATGTTCTACCATTTCAACATAGTCAACCACAGGGTCGATAACTTCAATTTCCATAGTACCTAAGTGTTGGGTGCCAAGGTGTGATAAATCAATATCGGGTGCATCATAGATTTTATATTCACGAATCGATAAAGTGTTGGCATAAATTTTATCGGTAACGGAGGCCGGAACTTGTCCGCCGGTTTGGTTGGAATATTTAATTCCGAAATCACCGTTCTCGCCGCCGGGATTGTGGGAGGCTGACAGTACAAACCCACCATCGAGTTTGTTTTTTAAGATGATGTTGGAGCCAGCCGGTGTTGAAACAAAGCCGTTTTGACCGATAACCAATTTTTTGACGCCATTGGCTGCGGCCATCTTGATGATTTTTTGAATGGCAATGTCGTTATAAAAACGTCCGTCTCCGCCAACTAAAAAGGTTTTGTCATCTAAGCGTCCGATTGCGTTGAATATGCTTTGCATGAAGTTTTCAACATAGTTGGGTTGCATGGCGATTTTAGACTTTTTTCTCAAACCTGCCGTGCCCATCTTTTGGTCGGTGTAAGGGGTTGTGGAAACAGTTGTAATCATTGCTCATCCTTTACATTGTTTTACTTTAATTGTGTTGAGTTTAGCACTTCCTCTCTTAAACTCAAGAGGGAACATAGTTATTAATAACCGATTATTTTGCCTCAAGTGTGGCTCGAATCTTTTTGTGGAACTCAGCTGCGTATGCAAATTGGGGAGAGGAGGCAAGTTGCTCGTATATTTGCAGGCGTGAGGATAAAAGGGTTGGGTTGTTTGCTTGGTTGGGCTCTAACCCCAAAATAGTTAAGATTTCTGCTCGGCTATAAGCTTTATTATGGGCTTTATCCTCTAGTTGTTGGCGGGAAAATTTATTTTGCAAAATTTTAGCATATATGCCGTGACCGGATTTTTTGAGACAACGGATAAGAAGGTAGTTGTGTGCCAAGGTCAAGCTTAAGCCTAAAATAATCACAGCTAGGGCTATTTTTAGGTATAAATTTGTTGTGGTCAGCCAGGCAAAACCGGCATAAAACAAAAATCCCCATAATAGGTTAAATTTGGACGAAGAGGGATAGCTGACATAGATTTTGCGGTTTTTTTTATCCATCAAAGAGGTAACCAGCAAGTTTATGGCATAGCCGGCTCCCAGAAAAAACATTAGGTAAGCTAATTCTTTCATGCTTATTCCGGACAAATAAATTCTGCTAAGGCTCTAATCTCTCTTTTGGCGGCAATGTGCGAAACGCTCATTTTGCGCTTTAATTCTGGGGTTTGCATATCCAAAACCGTCAGGCCTTCCAAAAATAGTTCTTTATAGATAACTCTATCCTTAAATCCGGGTGTTATTCTAAAGCCATAAAGTTTGGAGAGCTTTTCCAAATATTCAAAAAATTGGGCTTTGTTGCGCGAATTTAGAGCTGAGATTTTATTGCCGACAACTATCCAGTTGAGGTAGGTTTTGCCTTGTGAAGCCAGATATTTTTTTACTTCCCAAATGTAGCTTGCGTAGTGGCCCGGTTTGCCGATGTGCCCTGATTCAAAATCAATTTCTGACAAGACGTTGAGGTCTATTAGGCTGTCAGAAATCGGGGTGATGAGTGTGTCGGCAAATTTATGAGCTTCTTCAAAAAGATAGTTTTTGTTACCAGGGGTATCAATAATTATGGCGTCATAACAAGGAATTAATTTGGTTATTTCATGATTGACGCGCCCACGGTCTGCTGGAATTAATGTATAATTTTCTTGAGGTTCAAATTTATAAAATGCCGGAATCGGTAAATCTAATTTGTGCTTTTCGCAAAAATTTTTGCGGTTTTCCAGATAACGTGAAAGTGTACCTTGACGTCCGTCCATATCAATTGTGGCAACAGAAAAACCTTCTTGCAATAACTTAATGGCCAAGTGCATGGAAATAGTTGATTTCCCTGTGCCGCCTTTTTCGTTACTGACGACGATGATATGTGCTTTCTTTTGTGGTTCCATTAGTATTGACTATTCGCTAACAAGAGTGAGTTATCGTTCTTTATAGCGACTACGATACACGATTTATTTTTGCGTTTCAAGTTCTGGCAGGCTTTATCCGCAGTTGATTTTCCCATGCCGACAATCTTTGAGCGATAAATGATTGCAGAACCATTTGCTACAGGCTCAATATCTATTGGATTGGAGGCTAATTTTTTAGCTTCGGATTTAATTTTCAGAGCATAACTTCTGGCTTTGGAATAGTTTGAAAAGGCACCAACTTGAATTCCCCATTGTGCTTTATCATCTTGAGTATTTTCTTCTTTGGAAGAGGAGGTTTCCCAATCGGTTTTTTTGTTGGCCGGTGTAATTGCGGCGGTTTGAGCGGTGTTTTCTTCTTTAATGACCTTATTGCTCTCTAAGTTAGCATACATGTTGGAATCTTTGAAACGGTCGTTTAAGGCTAATCTTTTTAGACCTTTATCCATCATTCTGGCAACATGGCGGTCACGCTCTTTGGCGGTGTTGTGTCCCATGGTAACAGCAATGACGCGATGTCCATCACGTTGAGCAGAGGTAATAATGTTAAAGCCAGCGGCGTTGGTAAAGCCGGTTTTCATACCATCGGCACCTTCGAAGGTTTTTAAGATATTATTGTGGGTGTAGATGGTTTTGCCTTCATAGGTAAATTTTTTCAATGAAAATAGTTTGTAGTATTGCGGAAAGTGGTGATACATTGCAGCACCAAGCAAAGCCATATCGCGTGCCGTGGTTTTTTGAGCTTTGTTAGGCAATCCGTTGGCGTTACGGAAAGTGGTGTTTTTCATTCCTAATTCTTTGGCAACTTGCGTCATTGTTTGGGCAAAGTTCTTTTCGCTATAACCAAGGTTTTCTGCTAAAACAGTAGCGCAATCATTGGCGGATTTAACAATTAAAGCTTCAATACAAGTTTTTACTTTGACCGTTTCTCCGGGGCGAAGACCTAATCTGGATGGAGCCATGTTGGCTGCGTGACGACTTACTTTTAAGTCATCGTCTAATTTAATGATTCCTTTATTGAGAGCGTCAAAAGTTATGTATAAGGTCATAACTTTGGTAAGAGAAGCAGGATAACGTAATTCGTCGGCGTTGGAAGATGATAAAATATCTCCGCTTTCGGCATCAATGATGATGGATGATGTAGATGCAGTTGCCGGTTTTGTGGTCAATAAAACAAGCCCTAAGCCACAGAGTGCATATAGAGCTTTGTGTACAAATGCTAATTTGTTAAAGGTTATCATTCTTCTTTACTTTTTCTCTGAAATTTTCTTGCTATTAGTATTAGCGTTAAAATGCAAATAAATTATTAATTTCAGATGCGTGAAAAATTTTTTTTATAAATAATCTTTTGATGTTATTTTTAGCTTGACTTTATTTATTATTGTTTGTAAAACTCAATGGCGATGGCGAACGTAGCTCAGTTGGTAGAGCCCCGGTTTGTGGTACCGGTTGTCGTCGGTTCGAGCCCGATCGTTCGCCCCATTTAAAAATCTCCCGTGAGGGAGATTTTTTGTTTTTAAATTTTAATGTTTTGTAATTGCATCGGGCTCGAACCCAAGGGTTCGTCTGGCTCGTAAGCTCAATGAGATTTCGCTAACTCGCTGCGGTCACTTGGTTTGTAACGCTTTTTCGACGGTGTTTCTCTTGTCTCAAAGCTAACAAACCTGCGCCTGAATCAAGAAAACAATTCACAGGATTGTTTTCTTTTCTTCAGCCCGATCGTTCGCCCCATTTAAAAATCTCCCGTGAGGGAGATTTTTTGTTTTTAAATTTTAATGTTTTTGTAATTGCATCGGGCTCGAACCCAAGGGTTCGTCTGGTCTATTTAAGATTTTATGGCTTCCATAAGGTAGTTTAAGATTTTTTCAAAACTATCGGCCTCGTATCTTGAACGCAGATTGATTCTGTCGGCAAGAGCATAGTAGTTGCCTCGTTTATCGTAATAAATCAGACTCTCGTTCCAATTGCCGATGATGACTTTATCTTTGAAAAAACGATAGTTGATGAAATTTTTGTTGATGTCTTGAATGGAAGGAAATTTGTAATTCTTTGTTTCTCTATAATGAGCGCAACTTCCATATAAATCTAGTCCATTGCAAGTTAGACCGTTGGTGTTGAGGAGAAATTTTTGATATTCTTCCGGCAGGGCGCAAAATTTTTGCATGAGAAGCCAATTGTTGCTCTCTTCAATTTCTTTTATTAGGGTTGGGGGAAAATAAATTATCGGTAAATTTTCAGTCATGACAGATTTTTCCCTCGGAAATTGGCAGTAATAACATTTTTTGTTGGCGCAAAAAGTTGGAATTTAACTGAATGTCTATGATTTTGTGTAAATTTTCGTGTGTGGGGTGGGCACGCATTAAGCATAAATTATTTAATTCAGCCTTACCTCCAAAGTCAAACGGAATTTTAATATGAACATTAAAGTTTTCGGGGGTAATTCCTTGTTTTAGCAGATTTATGTCTTGAAAGTTCAGACCTATTGTTTTGAGAGCGTATTCATCTGTATAGGCGAGCCTTTTCAGAAAGATGTTTCTTAATTTCCAAGTTTCTTGATAAAGGGAGGTTTGTTTTTCCCAAGTGAGGGGAAGATAGGCGTGTTTTTCCAAATGAAAGGTGGTTAGGTGTAGTTCTTTTAATTTTCTTTCAAGTTTGTGCTCCATCTCCGCAATGTCTTGCAGATGCTGTTTGTTAAGCGCATTTTGAAAGGGTTGGGCTGAAGGCGGAATGCCTTTGGTGAGCAAATCATCATAGGCTGAGAGCAGGGAGGAGTCATCATCATTATAAGGAAGTATTAAGTTATTTTGATGTTTTTGATTTGACCACTCCCACATCTCTTACCTCATTTCATCAGCCTCTTTTAATTTGGGTTTGTATTGATGTCTTCTTCATTATAGTCGTCATCATCAAAGTCTTCGTCATCATAATCTTCGTTCGGATCATATTCAATACCCAGTTTGGAGAGCATATCTTCATTGATATCTTCTCGTTGGGCAACAATCCAATCCGGAACATAAGGTGATGGCGGAAGTTTTGATAAGGCCAACATTTGCTTATCCAGATAAAAACGAGGGGCATCTGCCATAATCGGACGATCAATGAAACCTTGCATCAGAACTACTTGTTTGAGCATCGGCAAGCTCAGCAATTGCGTTGTACTAATTACAGATGTTCCTTGTAATTGGTAACTAACGTTTTTACTGAACGGGTTTGAGCCTTTTTGGAAGCTGATACCTTCGTTCTTTGAGAATGAGGTGGTTTGGACGGTTTTGTTACCAATCATTTTGGAGAAACGTTGGGCGGTTTGCTCGTTGTTTTGAGATAAAATAACTTTGCAAGCCGTGGTAGAAATAACCGTTTCCAAGTCATCTTTTCCGTATTTACCCGAAATTTGTCCTAAGTCTTGGCCAATCAGCAAGTATGATACTTTTTGACCACGTCCGACCGCCGGACCATCAATGATGGCTTTTAATTTAGGCATTTGCGGAAACTCGTCCAATACAAACAAGGTTGGGAAAGGTCCCATTTGACCATCGGTTTTGTTTTGAAATTTTGGCGGGTTAGCAATTAGGTAAGAGGACATTAACTCAATAAATGTTCCTGAAATAACACCCAAGGCTCTCGCATCAACTTGGTTAACTGACAGATAAACCGAAATTGGTTTCCACTCGCCGGTAATCGGGTCCTTCATACCGCGCAAATCCTTAAAGTGTAAGTCAGAAAAGCTGGTACGCGATACAACGGCTGAGTTTTTGAAAATACCAATACCTGAGAAACCGGTGGACAATACGGAACCACGCTCTTTATCAGGCATAGAACTTAATTGGCTAAGTTCTACAATACAACGTGGTGAGTAGCCGTATTTTCTGGCTTCTTCTATGGCTTCTTCCAACATATCACGCATTGGGTCTGCCATGGCGGCCATTTGGTCACCTTCATCAAGACGGCGCTTGATTTCTTGGGATTGTTTAATTTGCGACTCGGTAATCCACTCCAAAATCATTGCTAGGCAAGATTCGTGGCCAATCCATTTTTCGGGCAATAATGACCAAGTACCTATCGGGAGATAGTTATCAATCGTTAAAGTCCCGCTATGGAGGTTTTGAATGGCTTGAGCGGCCATAGGATCACGCATTTCCAAATAGTAGCCTTCCAGAACTCTTTTATCTTCATCGTCGAGTTTACCTTCATAAACACGGCCGATAAAGTAGTCGTTGGCGCGAGCTCGCTCGCATTTGGAGGCAATAAAGTGTATGAAGCCGGTTAGTGCGGCACGACCGGTTTTTGACCAGTGCGGGTCTGCGCCGCCTTTCGGGTCTTCAACCAAAATATTACACATTGAGTCCACATACATATCACGGTCAGGACCAGGGGCTGGCAAAGCATTCGGCGACAAAGGATTCCAGCTCGGGTAATAAATACCTTCTGCCGGATTATCTTCGGCACCCCAGTTAATGACAAATACCGGTCCATCTTTGGCTCTGGCACCCGTGGTAGTGAAGCACAACTCAGGTTTTGGGTCGTTTACCACAATGCTCATGCCGTGAGAGTGGAAAATTGTCGGAATAACTACTCCGGCAGTTTTACCGGTACCCGGAGGTGCGCAGCACAAGGTTGAAAGGGTTTCTTTTAACATTAACAGATGCCCTTTGTATTTGCCGACAACCATGCAGAAACCATCAAGTAAGCCCATCTTTTTAATGTCTTTTAACTCGGCAATGCGGGCGGAACCGTGAATATTGGATTGAAAACGGTAAGGGTTGCTTACGGTGCCGATAACAATACCAAAAGGTAAAGAAATAAAAGGGAGAATCGGAAGCCATAGCCCAACAGAAAATGGACCATGGTAATTGGATATTTGCTTGAGCCAATTCCAATATCTGGAAAACAGGTAATCAGGTGAGTTGAATATGGTTTGTAAAAATTTTCCGACTTCACCTAAGGTATCTTTGGATACGCCGCTACCAATTAGATAGCCCAACGGCATAGAGATAATAGCCAAAGCTGCAGTAACCAGAAATGTTATGATGAAGGTTATCAATACCCAACGGACCGCGTTATTGTACTCTTCCCATTCTTCGCCTTGTTTTTCCATCTTCTTACTCTTTTAGGTTATTTTTACTTTATATTACGAATTAATTTTTTGAGCTTTTCAAATTTATCGTTATCTATGTGATTTTCAGCTTCTTCCAAAGTTTTGGCAAAAAGCTTAATTTCTTTTGGAGTACCTCTGTCAATACGAGTTACATTAACTTTCATATCATCCCAGATTTCAAACATATCTTCGGCATTGATGATGTTTCCGAGTTGAATAATGACATAAGGTATGACGCTGAAATTTAAATCTGCTTCTTTTAATTTTTCTTCTAAAGCTTGGCAGGATAACGTAATTTTTCTGACCGGAGAAATTCTATGGCTGCTTTCCGAAAACCAGAGAGGTTCCTCGTCGTTAAATCTTTCTTCATCGGCTAACCAATCTCCGGGCTCTTTATCAAGCAGGCAAACACAAATTTTCTTATCGGCAACACCGATAAAGTCTATTAAATTATTGGCAAGGGTTGCTCCGGTAATGATTTCATAGCCTTTTTGTTTGAGAACATCCATAAGAGAGCCGCCACGCTGAACTTGATTTTCTCCGCGATTATTAGCTTGAGGTTTACGTCCCTCTTTAGGGCTTTTGCTAAAGTCTTTCTTTTCTCTCGTATCTCTAAAGTCCCGATTTTCTTTGTTTTTTTCTTTTTCTCGGGGAGCTCTTTTTTCCTCGGACTTAGGACTTTCTTCTTTTTGAGGTGCAGGCGGAGTATCAAAAGCATCAAAATTAAAGTCGAAATCGTCACTTTCGCCATCGTCAAATTGGAATAATGAATGATCAAAAGTTTTAGGCTCACTCGGAGGAGGAGAACTCAAAGCGGCTAAAGTAGGCGGTGTTATTTTGGGAGCGCTATGTGTTTTGGTGACTTGGTTGCTCAATGTTGTCGGACGAGGCAGTGCATCTTCTATGCGGTCATCAATCGGAGCTCGGATACTACGAGGTCTTATTTCTTTGTAAGATCTTTTCTTTTTTACTGGTTGACCATGCTTTTTAGTCGCAATGACAGTTACTTGTTTGTAGAATAGTTTTCGAAAGAGTTTTATTGGGTAAACGACCAATTTAACCAATAGTTTATCCCACTCTATCAAGCTTAAAGCAGCCCAGCCGGTTAACCATAAAGGAATAAATGTTAAAATGATTAAGATAAATGCCCATTCTTTGGGAGCTTGTATGGTCCAACCTTGGTACCATAGATTGTATAAATGCTCCCAATGGCGGGAACGGAAAATATCAAAACGCCAGTTGGTGAGCATAATAACCCTTATCCCTTCCAGAAAAAATATGCTCCAGAAGATGCCTACAAATATAATGCGGACTGTTATTAAAAAGGGTTTCAAAGGTTATTTTCTCCCATTTGTTTTGCGTTAAGTTTATCTCTTATTGGTTAATTCTTTATTTAATTTTTTTTATCAAATTTCTCTTTGAGCTTTTCTCTTAAGATATCTGAGTTTTTTTCTTGGTGCTCCATATTCGATTTGAAATCTTTTAATTTTGCTTCAATTACTTCTTCGGGATTAATTTTTTTGCCTGTGCTTCCCATATTCTTTATAACAATACGTGAGGCGTTTTGACCATATTTTTTTATTTGTTTTTGATTATACCAGTTTATGGGAGCTAGTATGAGGGCTATGAAATCTCGATGATAGAAAAATCTCCAGCCTAAAATCCAGAACGGAATGAGTAAAATTAAGGTCAGAAATAGACCGTAATCAGTGGCTTCTTTAATGCTGCCGCCTTGATTCCAATAAGCTGAAATAATTTCCCAATCAATGAGTGATAGGTAGTTGAAATTCCAAATTGTACTGGTGAAAAATAAGCTGGCGTATAAAAATACATACGTCCAGATTATTCCGACCATAAGCCATTTGCAAAATTTCAGAAGCTTTTTGAGCATGGTTACTTAGTGGCTCCTTGTTGCTGTTGAGCCATGCGGTAGGCATCCATATTAAATTGCGGGCGTACGCCTTGGAGTTGTTGCGCGCGACGTTGTCCTTGCGTATCCATTACAAGAAGACCATTCGGGTTGACACGAGAACGTATCATTTCACTATATCGTGCAGCGTTAGCTACACGGTTATGCAGATTGGCTCTCCTGTCTTGATAGTTGTCATTCCGTGCCGCCTGAACCATTTGACGGCCATTTAGTTTGTTTAGTTTTTCTGTTATTCCCATTTCCAAGTTGTTTGATACAATCAAATGCTGCAACATGGTTTGTGGTGCGTAGTGTTGTGGTTTAGTGACTTCTTCAGAGGGAATACCTAAAGTTTCGTTAATTTTACGGAGCGTCTTGTTTTCTTTACCTTTTTTGCCAGCTTCATCAAATTTTTCTTTCTTGTATTGCTTGTCGGCAAATTTGTTGGCTTTTTCAACGTCATCTTTTAATTTTTGAATGAGTTTAGCCGGATTCTTGCCTTGTTTTTGCCATTCATCCATTTGGGCGGCAATAGCTAAGGCGTTGCGTTTTTCCATGGCCTCAAAAACATTGGCCGGCACGGAATTTTTGAAAGCGTTTTGGTTGATACATATGCTTTCAGCCATTTGGGCACGAGCAAGTTGACCTGCAACGAAATGAATGGTTTTCATATTCTCAGCCAAGTTTTCAATCATGGCTTGTGCTTCGGTGCAAAATTGTTGACGTTTGCCTTCAGGCAATTCTTGCATAAGGCGTTTGGTTAAGCCTGTGGCTTTGGAGGCATCAATATTGCCGTTTTTAATGTCTTCTAAAACAGCTTTAAGTCCTTCCTTGCCTTTGTCGATAGAGGCCTTTTGCCCATCATAAAGTTTGACTGCTTTGTCATCAATGTTATCACGGGTGGTAATGGTGTCATAAGTTGCATTTTTGCGTTTTTGGGCATCCATTTTAGCTTGAGCACAACGATTTTTGAATGACTCATACATCTTGTCAACTTGTTTGTAGGTTTTTTTGTAGAGCCAGTTGGCGCCGCCTAACAGCCACTCATTATACATATATTGAATGATGTCTTGTTCTTTGAAGAGGTCTTTGGGTTCATCATCTTTATCGCCGACCTTGGTTCCGTCTTCAGGAGTGATTTCACCTTCATCACCTTCTTGTTCTTTAGCTAATTGCTCGCGGCATTCTTCCTGTTGCTTACGTTCATCAGGAGTTAAAATTCCGCGCTTTTCTTTAATATTAAGATAGTTTAATTTTTGAGCAACAGTCATTCCTTGGAAGGTTTGAGCTTCTTTCTTGGGGTTTTGTGATAAGGCAATGGTTCTTTGCGGCTCAGAATTGTTTTGAGGCGTAGGTTGAGGTGCCGGTTGTTGTACCGGTTGTGGGGCTTGAGGAGCGGATGCTTCGTTTACGCTTACTGTTTTAGGGGTATCTGCCATATTCTTCACCTTAAAATCTTGTTCATTAACTTTAGTGTAGCATTAAAAATGTTTTTTGTCTATATTTTTGTAAAAACATTTATGCTTTTAGTTTTTTTATAAATTCTCCAATTTCGCGATTTACTCTAATGCCATCTTGTGGTGTAACTTTAATGAGCCCAAAGAGTCTAGGCCTGATTTTGCTGATTTCAATTGGCGAAAAAGTTGCCGGATTGGTGGTTAGCATTTTATAAGCTCCTTCGGCATCTTTATTTGAGGTTTTGAAAAAGTTTTTGACCAATCTTTCGGCATCTATTGGAAATTCTTTGTTTTTGATGGCTTCTATATATTTTTGGCTGCGTTCTACGCGCGCTTGATGGGCTTCGTAAATCTCTTTTTCAATTTTACGACGCTCGGCTTTAAGTTTGCGTGTTTCATATTGAATATCGCAGCCTTCCATTTCAATTAAAATCTCAACATAAGAAATTACGGCTAATTGTAAATTTTCATCATTGGCTTGTTCCGCAAAGTCTAAAAGCTCATCATCAGTTCCTCCGGGATTTAATGATGCTAAATCTTGAGGAAATACTTTGAGCATTATATCCCAACCTTGCATAATTTCTTTGGAAATGCGAATGCCAAGGCGTGGTTTGTAGTGAGGGTAAAAATTTTCGGCGGTGAGAGAGGGAGATGTAGGAGTAATATTTTTACTCTCAGTCATTGCTCGAATCGCAAAAAAGTAATTTTGATAAGCTCGATAAAGAGATTTTTCAGGATCTTCCAGAAGGTTGGCGTTTTCTTCATCGGTGTTGCTGAAAGGAAGAGTTTGTTTTTGTTCTTGGATGTCGCCGTTTTTTACATTTTCCAAATTTTCTTGGGCATTTTCTAATGAATCATCTAATTCGGCACTGATGAATTCATTAAGTAAACGCTCAAATTCGTCTTCTTCATCATTGTTTTGGGGAGTGGAAGAGACCTTTTGCTCTTGAGGCGGCGTGTCTTCTGCCAATAGGGCTTTAATGTCTGCTTCGGTTGATGCGGGAACAGACATCGTGGGAGGAATTCTTGAACCTTGGGACATTGGTCTTTTGTGTTTTATTTTTTTGAATACCTTTTTGGGTTGTTGATTCTCACTCATAAAAATACCCCTCTAATTTAGATGAATTTGTTGCGGTTCAGCGCTATCTTCACGAAGGATGATAATTCGATCGGGTTGGCTGGAGCCTTTTACCAAAAGATATATTGTTCCGTTTTCTACTTTAAATGAGGATATTTCACTTCCTTTTTCTTGCTGAAGGTTAATTGTGCTTGAGGCCAATTCTGTTTTGTGGGTTGCTTTTTTATAAATAATTCCTAAAAGACTTATACTCCCTATGACTAATAAAAAGGTTATAAAAAAGACAATCGTTTTGATTAATTTTAATTTATCCATAATCTTATCCTTGCATTTTAGCAGATTACTTGTATCTTAACAAATATTATATTCTCGAAAGTGTAAATTTTTTATTGCTAAGTCCATGGAATTTGATTCTAACATTTTTACCTCGTCAGAAGTTGATGATTGTTCTGCCGGTACAAGGGTGGATAAATTTTTGGCGCAAAATATTTCTGAATTGTCTCGTTCACAAGTGCAAAGACTAATTGAACAAGGAATGGTGAGTTGCGAAGACAGATTGATTTCTGATTGTGCTTACAAAGTTCGTAAAGGAGAGGAATTTCAAGTTGAAGTGCCTCCTTTAGAAGAAGCTAATCCTGTACCGGAAGATATTCCCCTGAATGTTGTTTATGAAGATGATGATTTGATTGTGGTGAATAAGCCTGCCGGCATGACAGTTCATCCGGCACCAGGGGCTCATAGCGGGACTTTGGTTAACGCGCTGCTCTTTCATTGCAAAGATAATCTTTCAGGAATCGGAGGGGTTAAACGCCCTGGTATTGTTCATCGCATAGATAAAGACACAAGTGGTTTGTTGGTTGTGGCTAAAAATGATTTGACACATCGTGGTTTGGCTGAGCAATTTGCAGAACATTCTATTGAGCGGACCTACCATGCAGTTGTGTATGGCGTGCCTAATCCTTTACAAGGACTAATTGAAGGAAATATCGGACGAAGTCGTTATGACCGCAAAAAAATGGCAATTGTGCAAATGGGAGGGAAACGAGCGGTTACCAATTATAAAACCCTAAAACTTTGCGGTAATACGGCCTCATTAGTGCAATGCAATCTAGAAACCGGAAGAACACATCAAATCAGAGTGCATTTGTCAAGTATTGGGTGCAATTTGATTGGAGATCAACTCTATGTAAAAAGTTCTAAAACCTCAATTAGCGGTGTTTCTCAAGAACTCAAAGCTTTTATTAATCACTTTCCGAGGCAAGCATTGCATGCCAAAAGTCTTGGCTTTGTGCACCCGCGTACAAAAGAATTTATGCAATTTGATTCTTCCTATCCTGCAGACTTTGAGGATTTGTTGCTCCGATTAAATCTCTCTTAATTCTATTATTGCGTTTATTTTTATATAAAACTAAAAGTTAGGTTGAGTATATCTTGAAATTCTAATATTGTTGCCTCTGTCAATTATTTTTGAGGGAGGCTATTATGGATAAAGACTTCACTCTGAACGGACTTGACTTTTCACCGGAAATAAATCTGGTGCGCTATTTACAGAGTATTCGCAAATTTCCTATTCTTTCTCCGGAAAAAGAATATGCTTTGGCAGTTGAATATAAAAAAAGCCGTGACCCCAAAATTGCTCAGCAATTGGTTGATTCTCATTTAAGGCTGGTTGTCAAGGTGGTGGCAAAATATCGAGGTTATGGTTTGCCTCTTAGTGAAATGATTTCAGAAGGAAATATCGGTTTACTCTATGCCGTGAATAAATTTGAGCCGAATAAAGGATTTCGGTTCTCAACTTATGCTTTATGGTGGATTAAGGCCTCTATTCAAAAATATATCTTAAATTCTTGGTCGTTGGTGAAAATAGGAACGACAGCTGCACAAAAAAAACTTTTCTTTAATTTGCGAAAAATAAAAAATCAACTGAACCTTATGGATGATCGTGAACTCTCTCAAAAAATTTTAGGAGATATTGCTGAAAGCCTTGATGTGAGTGTTCAAGAAGTGACGGATATGAATATGCGCTTGAAAGCTCATGATGGGTCGCTTAATACTTTAATTGATACGTCTTCAGATAGCGGTAGTGAATGGATAGATTTTATTTCTGATAAAAAACCTAATCAGGAAGAGAAATTAGCCTATTCAGAAACTTTTCTGTATCGAAAACGCTTATTTCAGAAAGCACTTAGTTGCCTGAATCCGAGAGAAAAAGATATTTTATTTAAGCGTCGGTTGGTGGAAAAAGCCGTGACTTTGGATGATTTGAGCAAACTTTATGCAATTTCAAAAGAAAGGGTGCGACAAATAGAACTAAATTCTATTAAGAAAATCCGAAAAGCTATTTTTGAGATATGAGAAAATCCCCAATTTGGGGATTTTCTTTAAACAGTCGGCGTGGCTCCGTTACCTTTAATTCCTTCACCCCAGTCTTCTGCTAATTTGTTTAGTTGCTCATCTATGGTTTTGAGGCGTTTTTGTGCCATTATTTTATAAATGTAAATGAAAAGATTGGGGACTTCTAAATAGACAATTAATCCTAATCCGGCAGAGCCAAGCATTATGATTAAATTAAATATGTCGCTGAAGATAAAAAAGGCGTCGCGAATGGTAAAGTTGCTTATGACATGGAATAGGTAAATAAATACACCAGCCAGATTAAAACAGCCGACAATGATGAGTTTGTTGGTGTTGTTTTTGTCGGTTATCATGATTGTAAATGTTGGAAGTAATCCAATGAGTAAAACAACCATTACCGGAAGAGTGGTTACTACCGCAATTAAAAGCGCCAGAGTTAATAATACTTTTTGAAAAATATTTAAACGAAAACTATTTCCTCTTTGTGAGGGGAGTTTTCGGATAGGTCTGACAGGGTTTATTTTGCTCATTTTAATATCCAAAAGAAAAGGTTAAGAACAAAAGAAGCAATCATTGTTAGCAGAGCTAAAATATTTGCAAAACGCATTGCAACTTCTCGGGCTTCGTCATCCCATTTGGCAGAATTGTTTTGTAAATTATTTTTTTCGCTTATTAATAAATTTGCATTCTTTAGCGCGTTGGCATAGTCGATGCTGTCTTTTTGTCTGGCTTCTTCATTTTCAATTATTTCCGTAATTTCATGAAGTTTGCCATTCTTGTGTATTTTAAGAACTTCTCGTTCCAAATATTTTTGATATTTGACGTTGTGATAACTCTTTATTGTCAACATGCAAGCACTTACCAGCCATTTGGCTAAATTTGGAAGCTGTGACGGACCGTATTTATTTTGCATATCTGTGTATAGGCGCAAAATAGCACTGGCTTGCAAAGCTTCTCGTCCGGTATTGATATCGGTTAAAATTCCATCGATTTTTTTGCCCATTTTACAGCGAAGGTAAGCCATTATGTTGCGATCATAAGGCATGGACATTACTTTGGTGTGAGCATAGGTGTTGTCTAAAGCTCTTAAAATGCGGGGAGCGCTGTTTACAAATTCTTCGCCAAGTAAGGGGCTGATGCAGGGTAAATCTTCATCAAAATCGTACATAATACGGTCAATTCCATAGCCCATATCGCGGCGACTGATGTAACTTTTAAATTCTCCGCTGTTAGCTGGTGCTCTGACATTACTTTGTTCTTGATACCATAATTTTATTAAGTCTGAATTGAATAAATCGTAATAAATACTTAAATTTTCTTTATTTTTTATGGCTAAAAATATGGATTTGGGAATGCCTGCCGGAAAAAGCCATAGGGTTTTGTACTTTAGAGGCAGATGAGGGGCTAACATTATGCACAGCTTGGAAATTAATAGTTCTCGGCTGGAGGTGTTTTCCGAGTTGGTATGAATTAACTTCTCAATTTGAGTATTGAGTTTTTCGTTTTCCAGACCGTTTTTAATCCAATCAGTAATTTTCCCAGATTTTAATAAGTCATATCCTTCTTCGGGATTTTGTAGAAGAGCGTAAGCAACTTCTGTTATGTTGTAAACTTTTTCACCATTGATTGTTAATGACTTTTTGGGGCGTTCCGTGCTGGATTGAGGAGTGTTTCCAGGTTTTCCTTCTAAGAGGTTGTATGTTTGGAGATAGGTCCAACGCTCTTCTTCATTGTCGTTTAACAATCCTTTGAGGATGGTTGCATATTGAGCAGAAATTTTATCATTGCTCAATAATGCGAGGTAGCTTCCTTTCTTTAATTTAAGTCTGAGGACTTCTTTGTCCGACATATCATCAAAAAAGGAATGTCCAAGAAGTAATTGTAAGGCTAAAACACCAACAGCGTAAATGTCGTCCTTGTCGGAACCATTACCTCTTCCTTCTTTTTGTGCCATTAGACTTTCTATGGTTTCAAACGCAGATGGTTGGTTGTAGGCAGGAAAAGAGGCTAGACAATCTCCGAGAACTAATTGTTCTCTGGTCTCATCTTTGTAATAAATATTATCAGCTCTAATGGCGCGATGTGTTACCCCATAACCTTTGAGGGTTTCGACAGCCGAAAGCATTGATAATAATAATGATTTGAATTTTTCGGGTTGATTTTTGAGAGAGTAGGCTCCTTGAGCATCAATTACTTTTCCGCCTTGAGGCAGCTCGTAGATTAAAGCCATATTCCGAGAATTTTCTTTGCCGTAACTGACTACGCCATATTCAACAAGTTTCATTATTGACGGATGATCAATCGATTTTAAGTAGGGCAATAATGAACTGCGCGGCGAAGTGAAGTTGTTGCAAATCAGGGCAAATAGTTCTTTTTTATCATTTATTTTGTCTTCAACTTTATATGCCTTGGCGCCGTTGTTATCTAGCCACGTTAAAGGAGCGGAAAAGTCAATAGTATATCTTTCCTTTAAAACGTAAACATTTTCTTTGCTGCCGGTCTGGAAATTTTCTATTACCTCAGGTTCGGTAGCGGGAATGTTTTCAAGGGGCGTTTCCTGTTCTGTATTTTCTTCAGTCATTCAGGTATTATCTTTCATTTTATTCCATTTCTTATTTTTATATAATAATAAGGGTTAATAAAACACAAATATTTTTTGTTTTTTCAAAAAAATACCGCTAAAATATTTTGTGTTTGGGTATTTTTCACAAGTTTATGAAAAAGGTATGGACGTTTTGGATAATACGAGTATTGATTTTTTAGAAGGGTTAGACGATGAAAACCCAACTCTTGTTGATTATAATGAGCCGTTGTCAGAAGAGTATGTTTTGGGGCTGGAAGATTTAAATTATTCTAAAACAGCAAAACAAGAACAATTGACTAAAATAGACGATTCAAAAGCTGTTGTTACAAAAAAGTTGTCAGCCCCTCAGCTCGATCCTTTTTTAGATGAAACTGATGTTAGCTTGAGAGATGTTATTGATAAAGTTTTTCGGCGTTCGGATAGACCTTTTGTTATTATTAGAGATGATAAGATAGAATATGCTAATCAGACTTTTTTGAATTTGTTAGAATGTCCAAATATTGATGATATTTTGCATCAAAAATTTTTGAAATTGGTAGCAAAAGAAGATTGGGATTTTTTGGCTAAAAATATAGGTGAAATGCTTACCAATAATGCCGCTATGGAAATTAATATGATTAGTGGTGCTCATAAGATTATTAAAGCAAAATTTGATGCTATGTATATTTTTGATAAGCAGCATTTTACTTTTATTTTAATTGGTGAGCGTCTTAACAGGCGAGCTGCAAACACTCTTAGTATGTATGATTCCTTGACCGGTTTGCCGAATTTTTATTTGTTTGAAGATAGAGTTCAAGTTATTGTTAATTACGAAAATTATAAAGATGTGCGCCAAAAGCGGAATATGATTGCAGTGGCTTGTATTGCGTTGGATAATTTTGAGGCTTTTAAATCTATAGGTTTACATGATTTAATTTTAAGAAAGTTGGCTGAAAAATTGATGCTGACTTTACGAAAAACATATACGGTCGGAAGTGGCTTGAAATATCATTTTTGGATTTTGTTGCCCGACGTTATGGATGAAGAAAGCTTAAAATTGGAGCTTAGTAAAATTCAAGCTATTTTTAGAGAACCGGTAGCTGATAATTTTACAAATCATGAAATTTCTGCATCTATCGGTGTGAGTGTTTTTCCTGAGCCGGCAACTTCTGCCAAAAAGTTGATTGAACAAGCAATCTTGTCTTTGCAAAGGGCTCAAAAAGAAGGCGGAAATCGGATGCAAATTTTTGGGCTCTAGCCTAAAGTATCAAAAAATCCTTTGCCAGCACGCAAAATTTGTTGGGTTTGGGGAGTGTAAGTGCCATCAAGGTTATGAGTGATAAGTCCCGGCAAAATTTGTGTTGGGGCTTTTGAAGCCTTTTGGGCTGTTATCATGACGCGCTTTGCTACTTGTCCTTGTTTGGAAAAAAGCGGAATGATTTTTATGGCGCCGGCTTTGCCTTGCAATATTGATAGAGTTTCGGTAATGGCTTCTGCGCGATTGATGAAGTATAAATGTCCTTGCGGAGCTGTCATTTTGAGGCAGAAATGTAACCAATCCATTAGAGTTAAACCTTGATGATTATGTGCTGCCGCCTTGCTCGGATTGGGTGAGGGCATATCGTGCTCGCTATAGGGCGGATTGCTAATAACGTGTTGAAAACTACAAGGTGTTATATTTGTTAGTTTTTGGCGAATGTCTGCATTTTGATAACTTAAGAATTCTGAAAACCCATTAGCTTGCGCACTTTGGTTAGAAAGCATACACAGTTCGCTTTGTAACTCTAAACCCAAAATTTGTGGGCGGATTGCTTGAAAACGGGAGGCTAGGCACAAAGATATTGCTCCCGTACCTGAGCCGACATCTAGTATCTTATCTGTACTTTTGACTTTGGAAATTAGAGACGAAACCAATACAGCGTCTGTTGAGGCGCGGTATCCGTTAACGGGTTGGAATATTTTTACCCTTTTATCTAACAGGTAATCATTGGTATGGTTGAGCTCAGAAATATTGGTTGTCATGTCTATTCTTTATAAGCTGCACGTTTGATACGGTCGTTGATGGCGAGCCCTAAGCCTTTGAGCGGAATAGGCGACATACAAATTCCAGTGTAACCGGGTTGACGGTCAGCAAAACGTAAAAACGCAAACAAGCGACTGGCCGCCTCTTCCAAATTTCCGGTTGGAGAAAGGTTAATATCCGAGGCGGAAACATCGCCAAAGCCAATATAAAATTCCCCTTCTTGTCTTGAGGTGGCATTTATTCTTAATGGTTTTCCCGGAGCGTAGTGTTTGAGGAGTTGTCCGGGGGCGCTTGGTTGGTTGGGATTACCATGAGAGATGAGAACTTGTTCGTTTAAGAAGTCCTCTAAAGCTTCCAAAGTTGTTCCTCCGGCTCTAAGCAAGACAACTTGTTTGCCGGTAACATCAATAATTGTTGATTCTACGCCAACGGCACATTGACCGCCGTCCAGTATCATATCAACTTTATCGCCTAAACTTTCTTGAACATGATAAGCCGTTGTCGGACTGATAGATTTAAATTTGTTGGCTGACGGGGCAACAATAGGAACGCCGCTTTCTTTGATGAGTTGCAAAGCAACCGGATGAGATGGCATTCTAACCGCTATGTTGGGTAAGCCTGAACAAGCCAAATCTATTGAGGGATTAGAATCTTTTCTTTTTAGAATGAGAGTGAGCGGCCCCGGCCAAAAATGACGTGCGAGGTTCATGGCTCTATCATCTGTTTGGGCATATTCTGGTAAGAAATTAATGTCGGCAATGTGGGAAATCAAAGGGTCAAATTGTGGGCGCTGTTTGGCTGAAAAAATTCTGGCAACAGCGTTAGAGAGATAAACATTTGCACCCAGACCATAAACTGTTTCGGTTGGAAAAGCGACGAGACCTCCATTTTTGATTACGTCGGCGGCCTTGGATATGTTTTCTGCTGATATGTCGTAAATATTACTCATGATTCTATCTTCAATATATAATTTAATGCCGTTTCTAAGTCCTGATACTCTTCTAGCACCTCAAAATCGTCTTTGTCAATGATTTGATAGCTGTTCCATTTTTGATTATATCCAAGTAAGTCAAATTCATCAAAACCTAAAATGATAATGTCTTTTGACAAAGGGTGAGAGATTTGGAGGTTGAAACGACAAATATCATTGATTTGAGTATGTTCCTCAAAAATTCCTAATAACCAAGCATCTTGATATTGAAGACCATTGCAAAAATGCAGAAAATGAAGGTAATCACTTGGAATAGAGGCAATGTGGTGTTGTGCTAAAATTTGCGAGGCTTGAGAGATTAAAGCTTGAGTAAGTAGCACTTCTTTGGGGGGATGAATTTTGTTTTTAATGCGTTTTAAAAGTGTAAGCATTTTATCGTCCTTGGCGGCTGCCGGTGACAATGTAAAATCTCATTTCCGGACTTAAGGTATCAAGTTGTCTTTGCTCTTCGTTTAATTGCATCATTTTTTCTGTATGTCTTTGGTAACGTTTGGTGCGCTCGTCTTGAGTATAATCATAAGAGAGTTGGTCTTGCAGGTCAAGACCGCCAAAAAAGACAATATGCTGATTAAGGGGGTAAATGCGGCCAATGTAACGTTCCAAGTTATCAAATTTTTCGGTTTTATCCATGCCGTGGAAAAAGCGAATATGGTAGGGGTCATCAATGACAGCGCATAAATTCTTAAAATAGTTGGCGGCAGCTAAGTTCGGAACATATAAAGCATCTTGCTTAAAATCTTCTTGGTCTTGCAGCGTTTGCGAAATTGGAATGTCTTCCTCAAAACTATCTTGTACTGCTTTAATGTGGTGTACGGAAATTGTTGTTTTTATTGTGTTTCCATCATTAAATTGCAGTGCTAAATTGTCGTTTTCAAATAGCATTTTAATGTTTTGTGATAATGATTGTATTGAAAGTTGTTTTTTGATGTTTTCAATATTTTCAGACCCGATTTTTTCTGCTTCTAGATATTGGATAAAATCATCTTGATTTTGGGTGATATATTGTAATCCCCAATAAGAAACATCGCCTTTGTTTTGTGAAGTTTCTAATTTTTGGGTTATATTGGAGATATAATTTTCAATATTTTGCGGTTCTTTAATAAAAGTTGTAAATTCATCTTGGTTATGCAAAATGAAATTTTTGGAAATTTGCAAAATATCTTTATTGGCTGTGTTCTCCATTAAATTGGAGATAATATCCTGGCTATAATCTTGGGCATCGCTACTGTTGTAGAAATCATTATTAAACAATGGTTTGTTGTTTAATATAAATTTGTGAGCTATGGCCATTGTGGTTGAGGTGATGCCTTGTTGGGTGATTTTTTTTAAGATGATATCGGCCTCATTCTCTTTGGCTTGAATATGTTGCTGAACGAGTGAATTACGATAAATATAGCCATTGCGACGAATGAATTGTTCCAATAAATTGCGCATTGAGCTAAGGGTTTCTTTGTTAGAGGATTTATTGAGTACTTGCGGGTTAAGAAAATTTCCCTGATTAAATATTACCTTAATCTCTTGAGAGGGCAAGTTAAGTCCTTTCCCTTGGCAAAATTCACTGAAAATATCCAGACGTTCTTTGATAAATGTTGATACTTCTTGGAAATCAGTTTCCGAAAGCCCCTTTTCCATAATGTTTTTATGTTTTTGTTCGGCATCTTTTTGGTGTTGACGGACTCTGAAATTTGCATACCAATAGCGGAAAACGGTTTGGTTGCGACGAATAAATTGTTGCGCAAAATCTTTGATGTAAGAAGGCATATTTTGCGTTTTTATGATGAAGTTTGTAATATCCGTATATTGCTCGTTGAGCTCTTGGTTGGTTAAAATATTGTTTTGTTTGAAAAAATCACTGTATTCTTTGCGGTGCTGTAAAATATATTCTTTTACCGAGGCAAAGTTTTCGCGCGTAATGCCTTCTTTTTGAAGTTGTTGACTTAAAGGTGAATCCTCTTTGCTTAAAATAAAATTATATAGGCTTTCTCTGATATATTCGGGAACGAGTGGTGGTCTTAAGCAGTTGGTGGCGTATTTGATATAATTTTCATCGCGATTTTCAGCGATTAAGAAATTTTGAAATTTTTCTAAGTTTTGTTTGGCGTATGCGTTAATTAAGCTTTCCAGTTTTTCTCTGGGAGGTTTGTTTTTTATTTTTTCTTTCATAACCTCGTATTCTCTTTCCGAGAAGTTATTCTGTATGATGAATTTTTTAAATTCGTCAGGAGAGGATAAAACAAAGCTTCTGATGTTTTCTTTTAAGTAAAAAGGAATTTCTTTGTCATTTAATACTTCAAAAGTGGCATTGAGTAGGTGACTGGTAATGTATTTTCTTTTGAGGTGGTTTTGAAATTTAGTTTCATTTTCTTGTATGAAATTTTTCATTTCGTCAGTTAAAGGGGCATTGGGATTGTTCAGCCTTTCTAAAATGCCAGTAACATGATTGCCGTTATGTATTTCTTGTTGAGTAAACGAGATGAAGTTTTGTTTGTGGTTATGCAAATATTCAAAAATATAATCCTGCATATTATCTTTTAATTCAATATTTGCTGTCACACCTTTTCTTTGTGCCGATTTAATGAGCGCTTCTGCATAGCGTTCATCATAATTGTGACGTTTGAAGTAATCTCTGAACCAATCAGCATTCTTTCTAAATAGGTCTTTGATAAAGGCCTGACGTGCCCCTAAGAAAATTCTGACACTCTCGCCTTCTTGGGTCTCGGGTTTTTGGTAATAGTTGTATAAAATATCAGAATAGTCATAAACATTTAAGTAAGGCAAGATTTGAGGGTTGAGTCCTTGTTTGGCCATTTGGATACGGACTTTGTTTTCAATGGTGTGAAAGCGTGGAAAAGTGCGCATTAATCTCCAAGTAGGGGAGGTGCTTAAGTCATAATCTTGCGGAGAGTATTTCTTTTTTTCTTGTGGCTCAGAAGAGCTTGCTTGGACAATATTGTTGTTTGAAGAATTTTTGGCTTTCTTTTTTTCTTTGCGGCTGAGTTCTTCAGCAAAAACGGTGGAGTTCTGGGTGTAAGCTTCACTTTTTTGGTCTGGGCGCGGTTTGTTGACCGTACCGTAGAAGTCAATTCGGATTAAGTGTTTTTCCGGACGGCTTAAGGCGTAGTGCTTCTTTTCGATATAAATTAAGCCCCATTGTTTGAATTTTTGGATGAGAAGCTGTTTGTAAATGGCTTTGTTCTTATAACGGAGTTCTTTTGAGACATCTCGATCACCGTTATAGTATTTATCAAGTAAGTCTAAGAGTTCTTTTTCGGCACTTTGAGCGTCTTCCTTATCTTGAGTTTGTTCAAGGTGTTGGATAATCGGTGAGGGGTCTTTTAATTCGTCATCGGAGATAATGGGGAGAGACGGACGCATTGCATCCATTATTTTTTCCGCAGGAGTTTGTGCTTCATCTACGAGGTAGTCAGAAGCATCTTTTAATGGATTATAGCGCTTTTTTTTAGAACTCATCCATTTCTCCTAAACGCTTTTTGTCTAAAATATACACTATTTTTATAAAAATTCCAGCTTTAATTAGGGGTTTATTATTAATTTGTGATTATATTATGCTTATTCTGTACTTTGAGGAGGAAATTTTATGATAGAGTTTGCCTTTAGAGATGAAAAAATGGAAGAAAATTGTCCAAAAGTTGTGGTGCTTAGTGAGAATTGGCAAAAAGATATTGAACGACTCGGAAAAGAACATAAAAAAATTCAAGATATTTGGTCGAAAAATGAGGAAGTTTTAACGCCAATTTTAAATAGAAAACAAGCGGCTCAAATTTTGTTTGATGGTGAGATTTTTATTGTTTTGGTTATAAAAGATAAAAATTATAAAAAAATCGGGCAGAAAATTTATAATAAAATCGCAGATTTTCAAAAGGTGAGTTTGATTGTTGCACCTCAGTGCAAATTAGAGGTTGAAAATTTGGCATTGGCTTTGGAATATGCGGCTTATAGTTTCGATAAATATAAAACTACCAAAAAAAGTGAAGAATTTGCTCAATTGGAAACTATTTATTGGATGAAAACGGAACAACCGCAGAATTGGAAAAAAGTTGTCGCGTTGACGAACGGGGTGCGCTATGCACGAGATTTAGGGAATGAGCCGGCCAATGTTTTGACGCCGGAAGTGTTGGCACTTGATATTAAGCGTTTGGAATATTTGGATATTCGCGTTGATTTGTTTGATATGGATTTTATTAAAAAAAATAAAATGGGGTTAATTGAGGCGGTTGCCAAAGGTTCGTCTAACAAATCGTATTTGGTGGTGATGCAATATGAGGGTAACCCGAAACAAAAGACATGGAATTTGGGTTTGGTCGGAAAAGGTGTGACCTATGACAGCGGTGGGATATCCTTAAAATTGGATAATCAGCAAGTCGGTGAAAAGAAAGATATGTGCGGGGCGGCGGCTGTGATTGCGGCAATGAAAGTGGCTGCTTTACAAAAATTGCCCATCAACTTGATTGCAGTATTGCCGTTGATAGAAAATATGCCGGCAGGAAATGCTTATAAACCGGATGATGTTTTAACGTCAATGTCTTCAAAAACCGTGGAAATTGTTGATACTGATGCAGAAGGACGCTTGATTTTGGCAGACGCTTTGTGGTTTTTGCAAGAAAAATTCGGTGCGAAAAAAATTATTGATGTGGCAACGCTGACAGGTTCAACTGCTTATATTTTTGCAGGCTTGTATGCTGCATTGCTTGGTAATGACGAAGCCTTGATGAAAACAGTTAAAAAAGCAGCCGAAATAGCAAATGAAAAAGTTTGGGAACTGCCAATAGATGAAGATATTGCCAAACGGTTGAAGTCTGAAATCGCTGATTTGAAACAATTAGGAAAAAAAGAGGCGGATTCTACTCAAGCAGCTTGTTTTTTGCAAAACTTTATTAAAGACGGGACTGCTTGGGCGCATTTGGATATTGCCGGTTGCGAGGCTGATGAAAATGGTAATGCCAGCGGTTTTGGTGTGGCTTTATTAACAGAGGTTATTAATTTACTGATGGAGAAAAGTAAATGAGAAAAGATGAGAGATTATATAAATTAGCTGAAAACGTGCTGAAACACTCAGTTAAACTGAAAAAAGGCGAAAAAATTTATATTGAGGCCTTTGGGAACTCGGTGTTGGATTTGTTTGAAATCTTTATTCAAACCGCAACCAAAATGGGAGCAGTGCCGTTTTATTTTTATAATGATGAACATTTGTTGAAATCGGTTATTGCCAATGCATCGCCCAAACAGATGGAGAGTTTTGGCGAGGTGTATCGTCGGCAGATGGCGGAAAGTGATGTTTATATCGCTATCAGAGGTTTTGATGATATTTTTGCTTTAGCGGATGTTCCTGAAAAACAGATGGCTCTTTATATGAAACATTATTTTAATCCGGTTCATCGGTCAACTCGTATTCCTCATACTCGTTGGTGCGTGATGCGTTATCCAAACCCGTCTATGGCCGCATTGGCGAAAATGTCGTTGCAATCTTTTGAAGATTTTTATTTTGATGCTTGCTTGGTCGATTATGCCAAAATGTCAAAAGCGATGGATCCTTTGCAGAAATTGATGGCTAAAACAGATAAGGTGAAAATTATTGCTCCCGATACGCATTTGGAATTTTCAATTAAAGGGATTCCGGCGGTGAAAAGTTGCGGGGAGTGCAATATTCCAGATGGTGAGGTTTATACCGCTCCGGTGAAAAATTCAATTAACGGTGTGGTTCAATTTAATACCGATACGGTATTTAATGGTGTTTTTTGCTCTAACATTCGCTTAGAATTTAAGGACGGAAAAATCATAAAAGCTACGTCTTTGACCAATAACGATAAATTGCAAGAAATTTTAAATACCGATGATGGGGCAAAATATATGGGCGAATTCGCTCTGGGGCTTAATCCGGGAATTACGCATCCGATTTTGGATATTTTGTTTGATGAAAAAATCGGCGGTTCTTTCCATATGGCAATCGGAAATTCATATGATGTTGCACCAAACGGAAATACTTCAGCCGTGCATTGGGATTTGATTCAAATGCAGGATAAGGCGCATGGCGGCGGAGAAATTTATTTTGATGACGTTCTTATCAGAAAAGATGGCGAATTTGTACTTGATGCTCTTAAAGCCTTAAATCCCAAAAATTTGAAATAAAAAAAGGAGAGAATATTCTCTCCTTTTTAGATGGCATTTTTGGTGTAAATCTTCATGTAAGGATTGTGAAATACTTTTGAAAAATACCAACCGGTTTGGGAATCAAAATCGACACGGTATTTGTCATTAAAATGATAAAAAGTATCTCCTACTCCTAAAAAATCCCATGAGGCTTGTTGTGGGTCAAAACCTCTGTGTATCAGCACATCTTCGAGAAAAGTCGGGCGTATGCTGGCGGTGTTGTCGGGTTTGGTGACAATCCAACTGGTAAAAGCCGGTGTGAGGTCAAAATTTGAAGTATAGACATTAATCAAAGCAATTTCTTCAAACGGCTCATGCATGATATTTAATAAGGCTTTTATGTCAGTTTCGTCTGCAAAAACAGCCAGTTCTCTGATACTTAGTCCCAAGATATCATCTTGACACAACAGATAATTATGCTGGTGGCGGTGGATGTAGTTGCCGCATACCTCTTGGTGGAAGAAGATTAACTCTCCTGTTATGGGTTGTTTTCTCTCAAAGGCCCAAAGTGGAACAAAAGCCCCTTTAGGTGTTTTTAAGAGCCAGAGTAAGTCTTTTTCCATGTGGTTGGTAAAGCCGACACCAAACAATAATTCTCCGGAGAGGAGTTGCTCATCAAAAAAGTTTTGGGCGTCTTGCCTGCTTGGGTACAAACATTCCGCACCTACCGGAATGGTTGTCTCTAAAAAGCTCATCTTTTTCATAAGACGTATATTTTTAAGTGAATAATTACTAAATTAATATCAATTTATTTTCAGCATAAATACAGTTTGGAAAAAGTGCAATAAAAAAAGGGAGGTAAAAACCTCCCTTGGGGTAAATTTTTGCAGATAATTACAAACTTTGACCTTCGTGTTGTTTGTAAAATCTGGTAATGGCATAGCCGCGGTAATCGCCAGAATCAATTTGGTTGGCAAGGTTGCGAACCTTAATTTGACGGGCAATCGCGCGGGATTCTTCAGAGGTATAGGTGCTGTAGAAGGCTTTGTGCTCATTCATAATATCACGAATACCGCGACGATATTTTAAGGATTCATCGCTGTAAGCATAGAAAGTGCAAAACTTTTGGAAGACAAAAGCCATGCGGGCGTCTTTTTCTTCGGCAGACATGTCTTTGGTTTCGGCTTGACCGCGTTTTGAAAACTTGTAGGCTTCGGTGTGAATCATTGCTTTTTCCATAATGGCACGTTTGGCGGCACCATCATGAGAGCGAAATTTTTTGCTGCTTTGTTCAGCTGTTCTTAAGTATTTTTGATTGGGTAAATTTTTGAAATATTCCAAATTGTTAATGTCTTCAGCTGGAATATTTGATTGAGATTTTTGTTCTGTCATCTTTTTTTCCTAATTTTGTATATTTAATGTGTCTATTTTCATCTTTAAAGAAAATTTTTCACATAAAATTTAAATTAATCCACAAGAAATTTATGCTTATTGCGAATCTGGAAAAAATCTTGTCTTGATAACCGCTATTTATTTAAAATCTTTTGCCTGATTCAAAAATTGATATTTTATGAAATGAAATAAAATAATATGCCTTTATTGTTGTTATAAATTTAGTATAGCAGAAAAATAGGTGTCTGTAAATATCATTTGTCTAAATTTTGTCTTGATAAGTTGCTTTTTTTGTGGTAGGACTCTTGCTTAGTGATTAATTATGATGGGTATTATTAAAATTTTTTCAAAGTTTAACTTTGAGATATTTTCTTGTACCCGTTTATTGTTTTACTTTAATTTATTTTTTTTATGGAAAAGACAGTAAAACCTCTGACAAACACAGAGGTGCAAGAAGTTCTTGCAATCCAGAAATGGGGAACCTATAGCCAGGAGTACCCGTTGTGTTATTCATCGTCAATTACCGGAGCTCCGATGACGGTACATTCATTCTCGTTGAATAATGTGCCTGAGTTGGATTTATTGGTTGTTTTCGGGGGATATCCAAGATTGGTCAAACACTTAGGTGAGGTATGGATGAAGCATGATCATCTCTATTTAGACACCGAAGTGGAGATTGCCATGCTTGGGTATAAGCCTAACAAAGGGCAGGATACTCCAGGATCTGAAGCGCAGATTTATGCATCTTTACTGGAACAACTCGGTTTTGATTCCAAGAGGGTACGCAAGAACCTGATTCAGACATTTGCAACGGATACGGTTGGTAATGTGGCGGAATTGCGTCAGATTATTCAAAATTCGCCGGCTCTTTCGCAAATTGATTGTCCACGAATCGGAATGGTAACACATGCAGGTTATTCATTGACCGCGGCTCAGCAGTTTGGTCTGTTGATGCCTGAGGTGGAGTTTTATTTCTATGAAACACCTTTGACGCTGTTATGCGATCGTTCGTTCGATGTGGAATCAATTGTCAATGGCTATGCTGTTGACGTCATTATTGGTTGCGCATTGCGGACAATGATGAACTGGGATAGGGAACGTCTTCCGTTGTCGGATGAAAAAATTGCTCTTTTCCCTAAATTGACATCAGAGCCAAACCCTGCAGGATTACTTAAGACGATAAAGAAATATTTTCTCAAAGGCTATACCTTCTATATGCCTTATAAAGAAATGTGGGAAATGTTGGGTATTCCAGCCGCTGAGGCTTTGCCTTTGGTTAATCAACGCAAAGTCGAAATTACCGGCTTTGATATCGATGGTAAAAAAGTAGGTGAGGGATGGAAATCTAGCTCAGTGCCTGAATTATATCATCAGCTGGGGGCAATGGTGGAAAACATTCTTGATGAATGGATGAAATTAGGAAAGTTACCAGTCTAAAAAATCTCATTGTTTAACTATAAAAATCTAAAAAAAATGGAAACAATTTATTCTTTTTTGCATGAATGGGCATATGCTTTATTGCTCATCTGCATTGTCGTATTGGTAATTTTTGGGGTATATCAAATTCGCTCTCGGAAGTCAGAATTAAAAGATGAGGATTTTCCCGTAAGTGATGAACCAGAGGACGATATGCCTGAAACGGAAGAAGAAGTGTTTGAAGAAGAAGTTATCAAGGTGGAAGAACCGCCTTTGATGAAGTCACGCCGCTTCTATGCGAAAAAAACATATTCTCAAACCGATGCAGTGTTGCGAGGATTTAAGGATTTGCTGCCAAAAAACGAAAAACAGCTTGAGAATTTCCGTAAAGAGTGGAAAACTCTTGGCGGAAAAGCTCAAATGACACATTCCGAAAAGACCAGATATGCCGCAATCGGGCATATTCTAACAGTCTTTGAGGCTCGAAGAAAATAATTGTTTTACTGTTGGACTCCCTGGCTGATAGTGGCTGGGGAGTTCTGTTTTTTTATTTTTATGAAAAAAATTTGTAAAGCTAGCCACAAAAAACTTCTTAAAAATGTTCCTTTGGATATTTGGCAACTTCATTTTGGAAACAGAATGTTAGAGGTGGATGTTTATCAGGATTATTTGGGGAGGTTTTTCTATCGGGAGATTATTGAACGAAAGAATATTGGTGAAGTGTTTGTTCCTTTGGTAAAATTTGATGAGACGCTTGGTAAAATTTATTTTAAACCAGAGCAATTTTACACTAAAGAAGACAATATTTTAGAACATATTCACTTCGCAGAAAGTAATTATTCTTTTGGTGAAATTCAAAAAATGGCCCCAATAGATGATGTGATTTACCGTGTTTTGGTGCCATCGCCTCATGGATTGGTTGATGTGTTGACACCTAATCATAACGGTTTGTGGTGCAATGTGCACAAATGGCTTAATTTGAATCCTAATCAAAAGGTGGATACGTTTCCGATTGTTGGCGGAAAGGCTTTGAAAACCAAGCTCAAACATGGCGTTCGGCTCGGAAAGCTCTGCCTTTGTAAGGGATGTATTTATTATTAATTCTAACGAAACAGGTTGCTATTTGAGGAGCAACCTGTTTTTTTGTGCAAAAAAAATACCCCGAATTGCTTCGGGGTATTTTTCATTTGCGGGAAGGACTATTCAGCACCTTCTTTGATTGCAAATTCAGCCATGTGTTCATACAAAGACCGTTTTTCTTTAACGTTCTCCTGAGCCTTATTCAACAAGGTTTCATAACGTTCAGGATTCATCTTGTTAACGATTTGGAAGCGGGTCTCGTTGGACATATAGTCAGACAAAGGTTTGCTCGGAGCTTTGGAGTCCAAAGTCAGAGGAGCTTTGCCTTGAGCAATGTTGTCCGGATTGTAACGATACAAAGGCCAAGAACCAGTTTCAACGGCGTCTTTTTGGTGTTGTAAACCATCAGCCAAGTTGAAGCCTTGAGCAATACAGTGTGAGTAGCAGATAACCAAAGACGGTCCATCATAAGCTTCTGCTTCGTTCAAAGCTTTGATTACTTGAGTATCGTTAGCACCAAAGGCAACTTGAGCAACGTAAACATTACCATAAGACATGGCAATCATACCCAAATCTTTCTTCGGTAAGGACTTGCCGGCAGTTGCAAATTTGGCACTTGCACCCATCGGGGTAGCCTTGGATTGTTGACCACCGGTGTTAGAATATACACCTGTATCCATTACCAAGATGTTGATGTTTTTGCCAGAGGCAATTGCATGGTCAAGACCGCCGAAGCCAATATCATAAGCCCAACCGTCACCACCTAAAATCCATACAGATTTCTTAATCAGGTAGTCAGCCAATTTGTCGAGGTGTTTAGCTTCTTCAGTGTTGATAGAGGCTAATTTTTCTCTCAAGGCTTTGACGAGGTCGCGTTGAGCATCAATTTCAGCATCGGTCTTTTGCGGGTTAGAAGTAATCTTTTCAACCAATTCAGCACCGACTTTGTCTTTCAGACCTTCAAGCAAGGTTTGTGCAAAGTGGGTTTGTTGGTCGATAGAAAATCTCATACCCAAACCAAATTCGGCGTTGTCTTCAAACAAAGAGTTTGCCCAAGCCGGACCATGTCCTTTTTCGTCTTTTGCATAAGGTGTGGTCGGTAAGTTACCAGAGTAAATTGAAGAGCATCCGGTTGCATTGGCAACAACCATTCTGTCACCAAACAATTGGGTCAACAATTTAACATAAGGCGTTTCACCACAGCCGGCGCAAGCACCAGAGAATTCAAACAAAGGTTGAATTAATTGGGTGGTCTTCGGCAAGTTCTTAACAACTTCGGTACGTTTTACGTAAGGCAGAGTTTCAAAGAACTTCCAGCAAGCAACTTGTTCTTCCAAGTGGTTTTCAATATGATCCATATTGATGGCTTTCTTAGAAGGATCAGCTTTGTTTTTAGCCGGGCAAGCGCTGACGCAGATACCGCAACCTGTGCAGTCTTCCGGAGACATTTGCCAGATGAATTGTTTACCAGCGAATTCTTTACCTTTGTAAGCGGCAGATTTGAAGCCTTGAGGAGCGTTTTTGAGCTCTTCTTCAGAGGCAACTTTCATACGAATTACGCCGTGCGGGCAAACGAGTGAGCATTTACCGCATTGAATACATGTATCAGGATCCCAAACCGGAATTTCGGTTGCAATGCAACGTTTTTCAAATTTGGTGGTTCCGGTCGGCCATGTACCATCAACAACTTCGCTGAAAGCAGAAACCGGTAATTCATTACCACGGTCAGCAATGATTTCACCTGTGAGCTTTTTAACAAACTCAGGAGCATCAGCCGGAACAGGCAATGAACGGTGGAAGTTGGAAGTTACATGGTCTGGATAGTTAACTTCATGCAGGTGTTCCAAAGAAGCATCAACAGCTTGGAAGTTCTTTTGAACGATTGCATCACCTTTTTTGCTGTAAGTTTTCTTAATTGCATTTTTGATTTGTGCAATTGCTTCATCTTTCGGCAAAATGTTAGAAATTGCAAAGAAGCAGGTCTGCATTACGGTGTTAATGCGTTGACCCATTCCGGTTGCACGAGCAACTTCTACAGCGTTAATGGTGTAGAATTTCAATTTCTTATTGATGATTTCTTCTTGAACTTCAATCGGAAGATGATCCCATACTTCTTCAGCACTGTAAGGTGCGTTTAACAAGAAGGTTGCGCCCGGTTTGGCAATTTTTAAAATGTCAACCTTACGCATGAACGGGAATTGGTGGCAGGCAACAAAGTCTGCTTTGTTAATCAAATAAGCCGATTTAATCGGATTGTCCGAGAAACGTAAGTGTGAAGTGGTCATAGAACCGGATTTACGTGAGTCATATACGAAATAACCTTGTCCGTATTTGCCGGCATCTTCAGCAATAATTTTAATGGAGTTCTTGTTGGCACCAACCGTACCATCTGCGCCCAAGCCATAGAATACGGCACGAACAACATCTTTAGGTTCGGTGTCAATCGAATCATCAAACGGCAAAGAGGTCTTGTTGACATCATCATTAATACCAACAGAGAAGCCGTTAATCGGGTGAGCGGCAAAGCCATTGTCATAAACAGCTTTAACCATGCCCGGGGTGAATTCTTTTGAAGACAAGCCATAACGACCGCCGTAGATTTTCGGCATAGAAGCAATTTCGCCGTTGGCAAATGCTTGGTTCAAGGTGGCAACTACGTCTAAGTACAAAGGTTCACCGGTTGAGCCTGATTCTTTGGTTCTATCCAAAACAGATACAACTTTAACAGATTTCGGCAAAGCTTTGAGGAAAGATTTTTCTGGGAAAGGACGATAGAGGTGTACTTTCATTACACCTAATTTTGCGCCTTGAGCGTTGAGGTAATTGATGGTTTCTTCAACGGTTTCAGCACCAGAACCCATAATTACGATAACTTGTTCGGCATCAGGAGCACCAACATAGTCAACAACATGGTATTGGCGGCCGCTGATTTTGGCAAATTTATCCATTTCTTCTTGAACAATGCCTTCAACCTTATTGTAGTAAGGATTAGAAGCCTCACGTCCTTGGAAGAATACATCCGGGTTTTGAGCTGTACCGCGGATAACCGGAGATTCCGGACGAAGAGCATGTTTGGCATTGAATGCATAATCAACGCCTTCTAACATAGCGCGTAAATCGTCATCAGAGAGCAATTTGATTTTTTTGATTTCGTGAGAAGTACGGAAACCGTCAAAGAAGTGCATAAACGGTACGCGGCTACGCAAGGTAGAGGTTTGTGCAATGGCGGCCATATCGTGAGCTTCTTGTACAGAGTTTGAGCAAAGCATTGCAAAACCGGTTTGACGGCAGCCCATTACGTCAGTGTGGTCACCGAAAATTGACAAAGCATGATATGCCAAAGAACGTGCGGCAACGTGCATTACAAACGGAGAAAGTTCACCGGCAATTTTGTACATGTTCGGAATCATCAAGAGTAAGCCTTGAGAAGCCGTAAAGGTGGTGGTTAAAGCACCTGCTTGGATTGAACCGTGGCAAGCACCGGCAGCACCAGCTTCGGATTGCATTTCTTGAACTTCAGGAACAACGCCCCACAGGTTTTTCTGTTTGGCGGCAGACCACGCATCTGCCCATTCGCCCATCGGTGAAGACGGGGTAATCGGGTAAATAACGCAGACTTCATTCATGCGGTGGGCAACAGAAGCAGCGGCTTCGTTACCATCCATCATTTTCATCTTTACATCTGACATATATATTTCCTTATATGGTTGGTGTTAAAAAACACAAAAAGAGCCTTCAAAATAGACAGTTTTATGCCTAATCCTCCGGCTTGGTTAACTGGAATATAGAATCTTTCCATCTATATGGGCGGTTTTATAGCACGTTATTTCTCAAAAATCTATTAAAAAATGCATATTCTAGCCAATAAAATATGACTCAAAGCGAATCGGAGCAAGGGGTTGCTCGTTTCATGGGGCGTTGTGGAAAATTGTTGCAAAATTTTTGGTTTTGTGCTTATTATTCCGCGAATTTAGCGCTTTTTAATAAATTTTAGGTTATCTTGATAAAAGATAGATAAGTGAGGGCAAAATGTCTAAAAATAAAATTCTCATATTGGCTTGTGTGCTTATGAGTGGTTGTGCTCTTTGGGGGCAGGGAAATAAAACCCCGTTAACGCCGTTGGGGCAACTCAATGTTTGTTTGCGTGATGAGGTGAATTCGGCTCTGCAAGACGGAACTGTTGCGATGTATGGTAACGAGGCAACTGTTCGCAAGGTGGCAGAAACTTGTTTAGAAAAACTCAAAATCAGAGATGATTTTTTACAAAATACCGCATATCGTAATGCAACCGCTTTGTTGACGCAGAATGTGGGCACAAGTTTGAAGTAGCTTGAAGTTTTTTGTGGCTTTTGTGTAAGTAGGACTTGCGAAGTAGCAAAGAATGTTTTATTTATAAGAAGCTGTTGCGGGCATAGTTCAATGGTAGAACGTGAGCTTCCCAAGCTTATAATGCGGGTTCGATTCCCGTTGCCCGCTCCATTTTGAAAAAAAAGCACCATGAAGGTGCTTTTTTTATGGGCTATTTTTTTTACTTAATAGCCATATACACGAATGCAGTAGCGTTGTATTAAAATATAATTTCTTGCGTTTACGTCATAGTTGGCTAGTTTTGTAATATGACCGTTTTTAATTGCTTCTGTTAATTTAACATCACCAAACGGACCTATTAAGCCTAAAATAGAAAAAGAACAGCTTTCTCCTTCTTTTATGTTTTCGATATTTGAATAATCCATGTCTTTTAATTCAATAGTATGAATAACAGGTGTATTGGTTATAGCGCATGCTGATAGACCTAAGCAAAATATCAAGGTTAATAGAATTTTTTTCATGAGATTAAGTTCCTTTGAAAGTGGTTGGATATACTTTGTTTCAAGAGACTGTATTGCAAAGTCTAATCGCTTGTGTTTTTTTAGTATATTTTATATTAAAACTTTAAGTAAATTATTCTTTTATAAATACAACCTAGGTATATACTAGCAATATTTGTTTAGTAATCAAGAAAATATTTTTTTAGGTCTTGTCATTTTTATAACAATTTTTTTAATTTATAGATAGGATAGGTAACAAAATGTGTTTTTTTCGTGCGTTGGGTGAGATTTTGTGATTTTTTATATTTATTACAATCTAAACAATAAGGAATAGAGTGATGAGAAAAGAGTTTTATGTTTTTAGACATGGTGAAACCGATTTGAATTTGCAAAAGCGTTGGCAAGGTTCCGGTATGGATTATGATTTAAATGAAACAGGTGTTCGCCAAGCGCAAGGGCTGATTGAAAAGCTGAAGGATAAAAATTTGGAAATTATCTTTTCCTCGCCTTTGGTGCGGGCAAAACATACGGCGCAAGTGTTAGGTGATGCGCTCCATTTGCCGGTTGTGATTAAAGATGATTTGCGGGAGTGTTTTTATGGTGATGCCGAAGGGCAGTTGATTGCGGATTTGCAACACTCTTGTCCTGAAATCGTTAATAACTGGAGTAAGCCGCAATATATGAATATTGCTTTTGCTAACGGAGAGCGAAAAGATGTAGCGCTAAATCGTGTATGGACCGTGTTAGATGAATTGAAAAATTTACCCTATCAGAAAATGGGGATTGCAATTCATGGCGGAACAATGGCAGCTATGCTCAATAAACTGAATTTCTCTTTTGATAAAATTCCTAATTGTGCCGCCTTTTTGTTGGTGTGGAACGGCTCTTCTTGGCAGATGGAAGGAAATCTTTTTTAAGACTTAGTTATAGGATGGTTCAACGTGAATAACTACACGGCGATTTTTGATGCGGTTTTGCGGAATTGGTTCACCAAACGGATCTTTGTTTGGGTATTTGGGCGAAACATCATATAACCCGGAAGTGCGTAATCTGACGCGGTCAATGCCTCTTTCTTCAAAAAAACGGGCAACAGCGCCGGCGCGTGCTGATGACAATTCCCAATTTGATGGATATTGTGCGCTTGAGAATTTTTCATCGCTGGTATGACCCTCAATGCTGAATATGAATTTGTTGTATCTTTCAGACTGAAGAGTGGCGGCAATGCGTTTGAGGGCCGGTATCATCTCTTTTTTGATGACTGCTGAACCATAGTCAAATAAGGTGTCTCCTTCAAATTCTAACACAATACCTTGAGAGTCTGTGCCAAGGGCTACCTTATCTTCAACATCCATGGACTGAATGTCATCGCTTAACTCAACCATCATCATTTCTATTGGGCGAGGTTGGGGTTCTTGCTTGCCGACGCCTTCGTTTAATCCGGCTTGAATTTGTTCAAACTTGGCAGCATCGGGGGTGGAGGCGGCTAACATCATGACAAAGAAACATAGCAACAATGTCACCATGTCACCATAGGTGGACATCCAATCTTCATCAATCTTTTCGGCTTGTTTCTTTTTCATGCTCGTTTCCTTGAATTATTGAGCTGAGGTATTGTTCATATCTCTATCAATCAGGAATTGTTCTTTGGTATCAACAAAGGAGTTGATTTTGTCTTGAATGTAGCGCGGGCTTTTACGTTCAGCTAACAAGACCAATCCTTCCATTTGTAAGGTGTTTTTAAATAAAGTGACATCATTACGGGAGTTGGCTTTGGTTGCTAACGGAATGAAAATGATACGGGCAAGAATAATACCATAAAAAGTGGTTACCAAAGCGACGGCCATACTCGGACCAATGGCTGAAGGGTCGCCACCCATGCTGCCCAGCATGATGATTAGACCAATTAAGGTACCAAGCATACCAAATGCCGGCGCATCGCCGCCCAATTTCATCAAAACATCACTGGTGCGTTTGTTGCGCTCAGCCTGAGATTCCAACATATGTTCCAGAATTTGTTTGATTTCGGCTCCGGTGTACCCCGTAACGACCAAATCGGCGCCGTAAGCTAAAAAGGCGTTGCTTTCGCGCAAATCATCGGTAATTTCATTTTCTAAGCCTTGCAGACCATTTTTTTGAATGATGTAGGCCCAGCGAACAATGCGGCCAACTTCATCTTTGAGGGAATTTTCCGAATCTTTGTGCTTTTTGAAGGTGCTTAAACCAAGTTTAAGTCCGCTTAAGGCTGTCTTTGCTTCATAAGAAATAAAGGAAGCGGCAAAAGTTCCACCCACAACGATAATGACACTTGGAATATCGATAAACGCCATTGGACGATCCGTGGCGGCCAAAATTGATCCAATTACAACTGCACAACCTGCCAAAAAGGCTAAAAGGCTTCCAATAGACATTTGCTTAAATCCTTATAAATACTTGTTTATTATAAACTTAGCACAAATTCGTTAATAATTTGCAAAGTTTATTTTTTTGAGTTGGCCTTAACATAGGCTATGGCAGCGTGTTCTTCGCAGTAGGTTTGTCCGATTTTGACTTTGCGGCCGCAAAAATGGAAGTTTTCGTCTTTGGGGTCACCTATCGGCCAACGGCAAGTGTGATTGTCCAAATCTGTTAACATTGTCTTATGCTTGCCTTTGGGGTGGTCAACGTGAACAGAGTTACGTATGGTTTCAATACGATCCAACTTAGGAGAAATTTCCTCAATTTCTTCTTTTGCCGGAATTTGAGCAACTTCTGGTTCTTCCTTAGGAGCTTTGGGAGCCTCTTGAGGGGTCGCTTTAGGTGTGCTTGGGGCAGAGGCCTTAGGGGCAGAAGCCTGTTTGCTTGAGGGTGCCGGCTTGGTTGCTTTGGCTTCTTTGGCTTTTGGGGCGGAAGATGCACCGTCTTCTTTCTTCTTTATGGGAGAGGGGCGAGCCGTTAATTGCAAACGGTGTACTTTACCAATAATGGAGTTTTTGGTTACGCCTAAGCGTTTGCCGATTTCCCCAGTTGACAGGCCTTCATCCCACATCCGTTTTAAGTCTTCAATCATTTGCTCGGTCCATGCCATATCCTAATCTCCTCTCTTGAGCAATACTAAATTAGTTTTGATATTAAGGCAATAATATCCACGAGTCTAGCAATATTCACATTTTATCACTTTTTTTTTGTTTTTTTATCGATTATATTGGTAATAAATTTGATTTAGGAGGATTTGATTATGCGAAATTTTGCTGTTTTGAGTGCCGTTAGTTTGATTTCTTTGAGCTTGGCTTTGCCTTGCTGGGCAGAAAGCTCATCCTCAGATGTGGCTTTGAATATCTATAACGGCGGCGTGGCTTTGGTAAAAGATGTACGCAATTTTACTCTGCAAAATGGCGAAAATTCAATCGTCTTTAATGATGTTGCCGAAAAAATGTTGCCAGAGACTGCTTTTGTGAAAGGAGCGGATATTCAAGTTATTGAGCAAAATTATAACTATAATTTGCAAACTCCGATGAATATTATCGATGCATCTATCGGCAAAACCGTGAAGACAGCACTTATTGATGAGGCAACTGGAAAAACAATTTTTGATGAGGCAAAGATAATTGATAGTCGTTATGGACGACCGGTTTTGCAATTTGACTATGGTATCGAAATTAATTTTCCGGGGCGTTTGATTTTTGATAAATTGCCAGATGGTTTGGTTTCGGTTCCAACCTTGTCCACGCAAGTTATAACTCAAAAGAGCGGAGAGCAACCCTTAAGCTTATCTTATTTAACTAAAGGGATTTCTTGGAAAGTTGATTATACGGCAGAAATGTTGAGTGATAATAAACTAAATTTGTTGGGGTGGATTACTCTGAATAATGAATCCGGAACGGATTATAAAAATGCCTCATTACAATTTGTGGCAGGAGAAGTTAATCAGGTTAATAGCAACAGCGGTATTCAACCGCGGGCGATGATGTTGTCGGCAAAAGCTCAAAATGCCGATATGGCCGTAATGGAAAAAACTACGGCTCTTAACCAAGTACCTCAGGCGCTTGGAAATTACTATCTTTATACTTTGCCTTTCAAAACAGATGTATTGAATAATCAGTCAAAGCAATTGGCTTTGCTGGAAAAGAAAGACGTAACTTATCAAAAAGAGTATAAAATTGTGTCGCCCCTTTATTTGTGGAACGGTGTAACCGGGGGAAGTTTTGAAAAACAAACACCTGATGTGATTGTTCAACTTAACAATGATAAAAATTCAGGCTTAGGTGAAGTGTTGCCTCAAGGTATTATTCGTTTTTATGATAAGCAACAATCGCAAAATTTAGCCTTCTTGGGTGAAAATGTGTTTGCTCAATTGGCGGTCGGGGAAAAATCAGAACTCAAACTCGGTAAAGCCTTTAATTTGATGGCTGAAGGAAAAGTTGTTAATGTACAAAAGGTTGCGTCAAATACGGTTGAAGCTTTGATTGAGGTCACTTTTAGCAATGCATCGGATAAAAACGAATCGGTTAGCTTTGTTCAGAGCTTTGGGTCCCTTTGGAAAGTGTTGGAAGAAAATATTCCAGCAAAAGATAAAACTGCCGAAAAGGCTGAGTGGCTTGTCAGTGTTCCGGCTAATGGTAAAACAACTCTTTCTTATAAGGTCAGATTAAGCAGTGCTCTTAACCAAAACTAAAATATTTGTTTGTTCGTGTCTGTGTGGCGGATTTTTGTTGGCGGCGCATAATGTGTGTGCTGGTGCGGCTGATTTTGCCAAGTATTTTAAAGTGGACATGGATATGCCCTTGCCGAAGTATGAAGAGTTGGAACAAAAATATATTGTCGGCAGACGGCGCTATAATCGGCGTTATGATTTCCATTGGGATATCGGCAATCTTTTTGATGATTTATTTCGTTTGACCATAACCGATTATGGCTCAACAGAAAAGCGCATTCGTAACGAACATGAGCAAGATTTGCTTGATATGCTCGCTTTAATGCCTAAGGAATATTATCAATACATCGGGCCTTATTTGCATACGGTACCCAATATGCCCGAAAAAGTGCTTAATATGCCGGGGATTAAAGAAACTAAAAATAAATTTCCAAACCGAATCGCACCGCAATTGGCCGGAATTGAAGATTTGGAATTTTTGTCACCTTATCTCTATTACCTTTTGATGCCTGAAATGTGGCCCGAAAATCGTACACCTCAAGAAAGACCCGTTATCAAAAAAGCATCGCCCAAAGTAGAGTATGATGAAAAATTATATCAAAAAATAAAAGAGCTTGTTCCCGAAGATGAATTTGTGCCCGGGGCTAAACCTGAGGTAAAGGTTGGAGCTAGCGATTTGCGGACCATTAATCCTGATATTAATAGTCCGCTTACAAGTGCTGATGTGAAGGCTTTTGCCCGAACTTTGCCTAATGTTTATAAAATAGGTGCGGATATTCGGGTGCAGGGAAAAATTTATAGTGCCGGTTCGCTTCTTGATATTTGGGAAATTGAAAATAAAATCGGTTTGCCGATGAATGGCGTGAAAGATTTGGTTAATCCGTGCCAAAGGTTGGTGCAAAAACTGCGTGTGGCCGGTTTGGAGACCGAACTGCGTATGGCTGTCGGAGGAGAGGGATTTTCTCCTGAAGAATGGGCTTATACTTGCGATAAAACAATTAAAGCCTACCGAATGGGGCTGATGAATAGTTCGACCTTGGCTAGCCTGAAAGCTTTTCAAAGAGGTGCGTATGATGCTTATTTGCACGAGACTTTGCGCCCAAAACAACTTGAATTGCAATTTGCATCCATGCAGGCTATGGTGGAAATGTATAAGGCTCCGATGAATGATATTTTGGAAGTGCGGAAAAATCGGCAACTCTTAAAAAAGGAATTTGAAGCCGGAAAATACCGAATTTTGGGGCAAGTATTGTCGTTTTAATGTAATTTGAAAATTTTTTTGCATTTTGTTATTGCATTTGTGTTTTTTAGTTTGTATAAAGCTAAGAAAACTCTGTTTAATTTTTGAGGATGAGAGAAAATGGCTCGTGTAACTGTTGAAGATTGCGTAGATAAAATTCCTAACCGTTATGAATTGTTAATGGTTGCGGCTCAGCGCGCTAAAGATATTGCTGCCGGAGCTCCGCTTACGGTTGCTCGCGATAATGATAAAAACTCGGTTGTCGCTTTGCGTGAAATTGCCGAAGAAACCGTTAGTATTGAAGAATTGCAAAAATCTTTGGTTTTGGGACTTCAAAAATATGTTGAAGTTGAAGAGCCTGAAGAAGAAGAAATGGAAATTATGGCCGCTGAAAAAGAATTGGCTGATTTGGATGACCAATTCTCCGGTGTTTTGCTTGATAATGAAATGTCTGATGGTATGCAAGTTCACGGTGAAGATGACGATGTTTTGGATTTGGATGCCGCTGATGCAGAAGGTGATGACTTGTCTTTAGGTGATGAAGACGGAATGGACGATAATTTTGACCTGGGCGATGACTTAGGTGATAATTTTGATGATGAAGAATAGTCATTACTCTAAAAATTCTTAGACGGAGCCGAAATGGCTCCGTTTTTTTTATGCTTTTCGTACAAAGAAGGCTGAAAATAAGGGGGTTTTAAAGCAAATTTTAATTTTTGTGTTGTAGGTTCTAACATAAATGGTGTAGTATTAAATCAATTGCTACGGATAACTTTTTGTTTATGGGTAAAAATGTTAAGACAGTATGAATTAGTCGATTTAGTAAAATCTTATGACCCTGATGCCGATGAAGATGCACTCAACCGCGCTTATGTGTTCGCCATGAAAAAACACGGAGCTCAACTTCGTGAATCCGGTGACCCGTATTATTCGCATCCGGTAGAAGTTGCCGGTATTTTGACCAAGTTTAAGTTGGATTCAGCCTCGATTATTGCAGGTCTTCTGCATGACACGGTGGAAGATACCGATACTACAGTAGAAGAAATTCGCGCCCTTTTCGGTGACCAAGTAGCGCAGTTGGTGGATGGTTTGACCAAGTTGGCGATGATTGAACAGAAATCGGCTAATAACAAACAAGCCGAAAATTTCCGTAAACTCTTGCTGGCAATGTCTGAAGATATCCGCGTCTTGCTGATTAAATTGGCGGATAGACTGCATAATATGCGGACATTGCATTTTGTGAAAAAGCCTGAAAAACGTGCCAGAATTGCTCGTGAAACGTTGGATATTTATGCGCCGTTAGCCGAACGTATCGGTATGCAAGAAGTCAAAAGCGAGTTGGAGGAAATTGCTTTTGCCGAACTGCATAAAGATGCTCATGATTCAATTGTTGCGCGTTTGAACTTTTTGCGCGAGCAAGGAAGCAATATTGTTCCGAAAATTATTCAACAGCTTGAAAAAGATATGGAAGAAAACGGCATTAAGGCTTCTGTATCAGGAAGAGAAAAGACGCCTTATTCCATTTGGCGCAAAATGCAGCAAAAAAATGCCTCATTTGAGCAGCTCTCCGATATTATGGCGTTTCGTATCATTGTTGATGATGTGGCAACCTGTTATCAGGCTTTGGGCGTGGTTCATAGCAAATACCATATGGTGCCAAGACGCTTTAAGGACTATATTTCCACCCCGAAACCTAACGGCTATCAATCCATACATACCGGTGTGATTGGTCCTGAAAATACCCGTATTGAAATTCAAATTCGTACGCACGAAATGCATGAAATCGGTGAAAAAGGTGTGGCCGCTCACTGGGCCTATAAGCAAGGACAAAAAGCCGAAGGTAAGCATTATCGCTGGATTAGAGAGTTGTTGGAAATTTTGGAGCAAGCCTCCAATCCTGAAGAATTTTTAGAAAATACCAAACTCGAAATGTATAACGATCAGGTATTTTGCTTTACACCAAAAGGTGATTTAATCGGTTTGCCGGTTAATTCAACACCGGTGGATTTTGCTTATGCCGTTCACTCTTCGGTGGGCGATACTTGTGTCGGTGCCAAAATTAACGGCGAAATCAGACCTCTGCGAACCGTATTGCAAAATGGTGACCAAGTTGAAATCTTGACCTCTAAAGCTCAACATCCATCAACCGAATGGGAGCGCTTTGTTGTCACCGGAAAAGCAAAAGCAGCCATCAGACGTTATGTGCGTGCAAATAAACGCGACCAATTCATTACTCTGGGACAAGAGATTTTGGAACGCTTATTTAAGGGTGAAAATTTGGAATTTTCAGAAAAAGCCTTGGTAAACGTTTTGCAGAATTTTGAGGCCGAATCGATAGAAGATGTTTATGCTAAAGTCGGTGAGGGGTTAGTGACTGGTTGGGATGTCTTGAAGGCGGTTTATCCGGCTTATAAGCAGTCTAAACTGGAAAAAGTGGTTAAATCCATTAAAGTTCCGAGCTTTAAGAAAGTTATCAAAAAAGAGAAAAAAGGTGAGCCTCTTAAAATTAAAGGGCTTATTCCGGGAATGGCCGTGCATTTTGCAGGGTGTTGTCACCCTCTGCCTGGCGACAGAATTGTCGGTATTGTTACCACAGGTAAAGGGGTTGCTGTTCATACAATTGATTGTAAAGCCTTGGAGAAATATGCCGATGAGCCCGAACGTTGGCTCGATATTGCTTGGGGGGAAGAAGCCGAAAATGAAATGCATACCGGACGTCTTAAAGTTATGCTTGCCAATGAACCCGGTTCGCTGGCTGAATTGTCAAATCTGGTGGCCAGAAATAACGGTAATATCTCTAACTTGAATATCGTTTATCGAACAATCAGCTATTTTGAATTATTGATTGATATTGATGTTAAAGACCTCAAACATTTAACCGATATTATTGCCGCTCTTAAAGCCAGTAAAGTGGTGTCTTATGTGGCAAGAGCCAATCAATAAGCAGACAATCCACAATTTGAGTTTTTTCTTAAATCTGGGTTGCGAGGGAGAATTTTTTATACTATATATCAAATGTTTGTGTCGTATCAAAAGGTTAGAAAAGGGTTATTTTTATGATTTTGGGTGTCGGTAGTGATTTGGCTAATATCAGCCGTATTGAAGAAACAATCAGCATCTTCGGTGAGAGATTTTTGAAACGCTCTTTTGCTCCGGTTGAGTTTGCCGAAATTAAAAAACGTCAGGCTATTTCGCCAAAGGAATATGCTTGCACTTTAGCAAAACGCTTTGCCGCTAAAGAGGCTTTTGCAAAAGCTTTGGGAACGGGCTTTCGTGAAGGAGTGTTCATGAAAGATATTGCAATCGTGCACCAAAAATCAGGCAAGCCTCAGCTCAAAATTTATGGCGGTGCGTTGAAACATTTGCAAAAATTAAGCAAAGGAAAAGAGTATAATCTGCAAGTGTCTATGAGTGATGATTATCCTTGGGCGCAAGCTTTTGTAATTATTGAATTAATTTGATTTTGTTGTTGCTATCCGTAAAATATGCGGTTAGTATGCAAAAAAATTGATTGTTTTTGAAAAATGCACGCGTTCATGCTTTTTTCAAAAATAATGACTAGAAGTTATTGTTTTTTATAAAAGAGATTAAAATGGAAGAAGATGAAAGCTTAATGGATACGGTGAAAACGTTGTTTTATGCAATCGTTATCGCCATTCTGATTAGAACGTTCTTGTTTGAGCCTTTTAAAATTCCTTCAGGGTCTATGTATCCGACCCTTTATGTCGGGGACTATTTGTTTGTCTCTAAATATACTTATGGTTATTCCAAACATTCTTTGCCGTTTAGCATTCCTTTGTTTGAGGGAAGAGTTTGGGCAGATGAACCCAAACGCGGCGATGTGGTGGTTTTTAAGTTTCCGCAAGATAACAAAACCGATTATATCAAACGTGTTATTGGTTTGCCCGGTGATAAAATCAAAATGGAAAACGGGCGCTTGTTTGTGAACGGTGAATTGGTTGAACGCGAGGAAATGCAGGATTTTGTTATTCGCGACAGCCAAGGCAACGCCGAACGCTATCACCAATATATGGAAACCTTGCCGGGGGGTAAAAAACACAAAATCTTGGAAGTTTCCGATTTTGAAAACGAAGATAATTTACCAGAGTTGACCGTTCCGGAAGGTAGTTTGTTTGTTATGGGGGATAATCGTGACCGCTCTGATGATAGTCGCGTTAATGTCGGCTTTGTTCCTTTTGAAAATTTGGTTGGTAAAGCACGTTTCTTGTTCTTTTCTAACAGCGATGACGGGGCTTGGTATAAGCCTTGGACTTGGCCGAAAATGATTCGTTGGGAACGTTTGTTTAACAAAATTAAATAACTCTCAAAATTAAGAGTTGGACAAGTATTTGTTTTATATCATTACTAAAAAAAGAGTTTATCATGCTTGAGGATTTGGAAAATATTCTTCATTATAAATTTCATAATCAACACTTGTTGCAACAAGCCTTGACGCATAGCAGTCATTCGGCGCGCTTGTGTGATAATTATGAGCGTTTGGAGTTTTTGGGAGACAGAGTTTTGGGAGTGGCTATTGCCAGTCTGTTGTATCGAATGTTTCCTAATGAACCCGAAGGGAGTTTGTCGCAACGCCATACCGGTTTGGTTTGCAAAGAAACAGTTTCCGAAGTGGCTTTAACTCTTAAACTTGATAAGTTTATGATTGTGGCGGATGAAGAAATTCGCCATAATGAAAATGTGTTGTGCGATGTTTGCGAGGCTGTAATCGGAGCTATTTTTATGGATGCCGGTTGTGAAGAAGCAGTCAATTTTGTAAATCAACATTGGAAAGAACTGATTGATAAAAATGTTGCTCCTCCAAAAGATAACAAAACCTTGTTGCAAGAAGTTGCTCACAGCAAAGGTTTGGGAAATCCGATTTATGAGCTGAAAGGTAGAGAAGGGAGTGAACATGAGCCGACGTTTTATATGTCGGTTGCTCTCAATGGGGGTGAACCACAAGTCGGCGCCGGACGTAATAAAAAATTAGCCGAGCAAGAAGCGGCCGCTAAAATGCTTGATTTTTTGGGATATCCGCATGGACACAAATGATACTCAGGTTTTAAGATGTGGATTTGTGGCATTAATCGGTGCGCCGAATGCCGGAAAATCAACCATTACCAATAATTTTGTCGGGTCAAAAGTCTCCATCGTTTCGCCGAAAGTGCAAACCACGCGTACCATGGTCAGAGGTATCGGGGTGTATGAAAATACGCAAATCATTTTTATTGATACGCCGGGTATCTTTCGTCCCAAAAGACGTTTGGACAGGGCTATGGTGTCTTCGGCCTGGAGCGGAGTGAAAGATGCCGATATTGTCGTTTTGGTGGTTGATGCCAAACGTGGGTTTGATGATGAAACCCGAGCCATTATTGACCAGCTCAACAAAAACAAACTCTCTGCCATTTTGGTTTTGAACAAAGTTGATATTATTGACAAGACCAAGCTTTTGGCTTTAAGTGCTGCGTTGAATGAGGCCGGAAATTTCAAAGAAACGTTTATGATTTCCGCTCTTACCGGACAAAATATTGATGACTTCTACAAATATTTGGCTGACAACTTACCGGAATCTCCATGGTATTATCCCGAAGAGCAGATGTCTGATATGCCGCTGAAACTTTTGGCAGCTGAAATTGTGCGTGAGAAGCTCTTTTTATATTTGCGACAAGAAATTCCTTATGAGCTCACTGTTGAGCCCGAATTATGGGAACGGCGTGAAGATGGATCGGTGCGTGCCGAGATGACTATCTATGTCAAAAAAGATAACCAAAAGACCATTATTTTAGGTCGTGGCGGTGAGATGATTAAAAAAATCGGTCAATCGGCGCGTTGCGAGATTGAACGAGAGCTCGAAGAGCGTGTTCATCTGTTTTTATTTGTGAAAGTACGCGCCAACTGGATTGATGATCCGGCAAGGTATAGTGCGTGGAATCTTGACTTCAACTCTTAATAAAAGCTTGTATAACGGCTTTCTACTTGTAAATTTTTTACTCGTGTAGCTCGTTGTACACGTCGTAAAAAACTTACGGCGTATTAAGCTCGTTCTCCAAGCTTTTTTGGTTTGTTGCGGTGGCAGCTCTCTTAAATCTTATTATCAATCTCATATAACGGGTTTTGGGAAAGCTTGTATAACGGTGGACTGCTTGTAAATTTTTTTCGCGAGGCTAATTGTACACGTCGTAAAAAAACTTACGGCGGGTTAAGTTTGTTTTTCAAATTCTTTTTTATTTCCAAAAATAGGGCGTTTTTTTGTCTAGACAGTAGGGTGGAGATATGGTATTATTAAAGTCTATTCACTAAGACTATTTCTATTATTATACCCTACGTTTCATATAAATATGGAGACGGCTTAGGTATTTTTTTTATATATCGAGGCCGTTTGTTTGCATGCCTCAATTTCAAATGCAAATTTTTAATCCTATATAATATGAAAAGTTTAGAACTCGTCTTTGCCAAGACTGCGGCAGAGGCGCAAAAATTTGTTGAGCAGGGCTATTGCCCGGTAGAATGCTCCTACGGGGGCCGGTCAATCGTTGATGGTCTGTTGATGGACCATCATGGGATAACGCCAGACGGTCGTGATTTATCAAAACTTGAATCCGTAGCTATTCGTGCTTATCGCGATTGCTATGGCAAGAGAAGACAAGACCCCCGGTTCGTAATCTCGCACATTGATGCGGATTGCACCTTTGCAATCGCGGCATTGGCGGGATATTTGCCATCTCCTTTTAATAAGAACAGCAAGTTCTTGAAAGGGAAGGTGGCAGAAGTCATGAGCCGCGATTTCATGGCTCTGGCTAAGACCATCGCCCTATTAGACACAGACCCGGTTGGGTTGGACCGAATGGCTTTACCGTTCGGTAAAATGCTGTCTTTATGGCATGCATTTTATTCCGGCTTCGGGTCAAATGCCGAGTTGGCGGTGCACGGCTGGCGAAAGCTAATGTTCTCCGAAGAGGAGATGTTGGCTCCATTTTATGCCGCTGCCGTACAGGAGCAGGAAAGACTGATATCCAAGGCAGAGGCCGATATGGTAGAGCGCGGACACAAGGAAAGTGGAATCCTTGTGATTCGTGGAGCTTCCGTATTTGGCTTTGACACTTGGTATCAAAAAAGAGAAGGAAATGTCCGCACTGTAGCGGCATGGGAAAATCCGGTTGTTGTTGCCTTATATGATGAAGGTAACATTTTAATCGGTACCCCTTGCGCCGAAGTTGCGGAGGAGTTATTTGGAGAAAACGGCCTTAAAAAGGTTTATGCGAAGCTCAATGAGCTGTATGGACTGGAAGAAGGTACCGGTTTCGGCGGACACGTCGGAATCGGTGGTTCTCCAAGAAACAAAAAAATGACTTATGATGATGTGAAGAGCATCATTATGGTCATTAACTATTTCCGTAAATAACCTACCTCCGTAAGGAGGACGAGAGAGAGGAACTTCCACCCTCTCTCTTTTTTTTGTTTAAGTTACTGAATTTTCAAAATAAAAAATAATCTGTTAAAACTTTCTTAAAATTTGGCACGCAATTTGCATTACTCATAAGCAAAGAAAATTATCCGATTTTTATTGGGGAGAATAAATTAATGGATAATACCAAATATATTGCACTTTCACGCCAAATGGCCTTATGGAAACAAATGGATATTGTTTCCAATAATATGGCGAATATGAACACCTCAGGTTACAAGCAAGATGGTGCAATTTTCACATCTTATTTGACACAGACGCCTCAAGCGCAAGGTTTTGGTAAAGTTCCGGTCTATTTTACAATGGATTACGGGCAATATCATGACTTTAGCGAAGGGGCTATTGTGGAAACCGGAAATGTTTTTGATTTGGCGGTTCGGGGCGATAATTTCTTTGCTGTAGAAACCCCGCAAGGTGAAATGTACACCAAAAAAGGTAACTTTACTTTGAATGCTGACGGACAATTGGTTACGAGCGAAGGTTATGCCGTTATGTCGGAAAATAATGAGCCGTTCTTTTTTGCTCCGGGAGAAAGAGATATTACCATCAGCGAAAGCGGTGATGTTTTGACCGAAAATGGTCCGATTGGTCGTATTAAGGCGGTAAAATTTGCCGATAATCAAAAATTGGAAAAAATCGGCGATACCTTGTTTGCCAATATCGACGGCAATGACATGATTGTCGGCGCACCAGATGTACAAATTGTTCAAGGTGCGTTGGAAAAATCCAATGTCGATTCAATCAGCGAAATGACAAGAATGATTAAACTGCAACGTTCATACGAAATTGTGCAAAGTATGATTGATGAAGAACATGAACGTTTGTCTAACACTATTACAGCTTATTCTCAGCTGGCTTAATTTAGAGGGGAGAGAAAATGAGATCTTTAGCTATCGGTGCAACGGGAATGCTGGCTCAACAAACCAATGTTGACGTTATTTCCAACAATATTGCCAATATGAACACCACGGCTTATACCAAACGCAGAGCTGAATTTAATGATTTGCTCTATCAAAATATTGTTCGTCCGGGAGCTGCGTCTTCAGCCGGTGAAACAATCGTTCCGTCCGGTGTTCAACTCGGTCTTGGTGTCAGAACCGCGGCAGTTTATCGTATTACCGGTGGTACGGGTTTGACCAATACCAATAACTCTCTGGATTTGGCTATTCAAGGCAGAGGATATTTTCAAATCGAACTTCCGGAAGGCAAAGGAACGGCTTATACGCGTGACGGTGCTTTCCAAAGAAACGGTGACGGCGTGATTGTTACTCATGACGGTTATGTCGTTCAACCCGAAATTACCATCCCTGAAGATGCAACCGAAGTTTATATCAATAACTCAGGTGAAGTTTGGGTGAAACAAGATGGCGAAACCGATGAAATTAATATCGGCCAACTGGAACTCGCAACCTTTGTAAACGAGGCCGGTTTGGAAGCCATGGGACAAAACTTGTTCTTGGAAACTCAAGCATCAGGCGCTCCGGTACTTGATAATCCGGATGCCGAAGGGTTTGGTTCAATCCTGCAAGGATATCTTGAAACATCTAATGTGAATGCGGTTTCGGAAATTACTGAGTTGGTTTCGGCTCAACGTGCTTATGAAATGAACTCTAAAATTATTCAAACCTCAGATCAGATGTTGAGTACAATTACGCAACTGAGATAAGCGTGGTAAAGGGCTATTCATGAAAATTAGATTGATTTGCAGTTTGTTATTTTTAATCTTAACCGCCGGAAATTTGAAGGCGGCAGAGGCAACAGGTAATCTGTTGATGGTGAGCGAAGATGAAGTATCAGCGGCAATTAAAAAAGAGTTTGTGGAGCAGGGACACTTGGAGAGAATTGATTTGGAATTTTTCGGTGGGCAAACTGTCTTTCAAATCGAAAATGCTCAACGCGCTAAAATTTTGGTTGAACAATTAGAAGCCAATGAGCTGCAAAACAAGTTTTCATGCAATGTGGAAATTTTTGCCGATGGGCAACCTTTTGCCAAAACAACCGTTAGCGGTAAGTTTTATGTTTTGGGTGATATTTATGTGCCGGCAAAAAATATTGATAAGGGCGAAGTGATTACGCCTGATATGCTCAAGACCATTCAAGTGCGTATGAATAGAATTAAACCTATGTTTGTGGTGGATTTGGATAAACTCGTAAACAAAGAAGCAAAAAAATACCTTAAGGCCGGAAAAATTATTACGGATCGTGATATCGGTGAGAAAATCCTTATTCACAAAAATGATTTGATTACGGTGGTGTACCAAACCAAAAAAATGCAAATTACCGCTCGCGGGCAAGCTCGTCAAGATGGTGCCAAAGGCGATAAAATTGAAGTTGAAAATACAAAAAGCAAAAAAATCCTTGTCGGTGAAGTGATTGATGCCGATACGGTTAAAGTTGATGTCCAATAAAGGGGAGATTGGATTATGAATAACTCAAAACAAAAATTTTGTAAATTAGCCGCAGTGCTGATGATGGCAACGGCTTTGAGCGGGTGCAATACCTGGTCAAGATTGTCTAGTATCGGTAAGGAACCGGAGTTGGCTCCGATTCAAAATCCGGTTGAAGCTCCGGGATATCAAGCGGTTTCTATGCCAATGCCTGCTAAGCCAGAACAATATGCCGGTGCAAACTCATTATGGAAAAGAGGCTCGTCAGGCTTTTTCCAAGATCAGAGAGCCGCTAAAGTCGGTGATATTATTACAGTTAATATCGTGGCGTCGGATAATGCATCTATGAAAAACAAAACCGAACAATATCGTGATGATAACGAAGATACGGTTAATATTAATGCTTTGGCCGGATATGAAAAATATGCTCATGACTATTTGCCGGAAGGTGTTGATGTAACGAATCTGTTTAATGTTATGTCGAATCACGATGTTCAAGGCGAAGGTAAGATTAATCGTTCCGAAGATATCAGCATGACGATGGCGGCTGTTGTTACCCAAGTTTTGCCAAATGATAACCTGGTAATTGAAGGAACTCAGGAAATTCGTGTTAACTATGAACTGCGCCAACTTACCGTTCGTGGTATTATCAGACGTGCGGATATTAAATCAGATAATTCTATCGAATCGAGTAAAATTGCCGAACTCAGAGTATCTTACGGCGGCAGAGGTACGGTTTCTGATATGCAAGAACCGAGATATGGTCGTCAGTTGATTGATATTCTGTCTCCTTTCTAGCCAATGTAAAAGCCTTTCGCATCGGAATTCTCCCCCATTTGTTTCGATGCGTTTTGAGAGAAAACTTTATTGCGAGGTGTTTCTCTCTAATATGTCCGAAGGCCTGTCTTTCTCCCCATTTTGGACAGGCCTAGGATATAAGTTGTGGATGTCTGTTAATTATGATTTAAATAAATTAGTCTAAAATTTATATTGTGTATGAACTATTAACTTTTGAGGAAGTAAAAATGAATACGAATAACCAAGTGAAAAATGCTGAAAACGAAGCAGTTGTTTTGCTTAATCATGCGATGTTGTTGGCTAAAGCTTCAACCAGCAATAATCAACATGAAATCATTCAGGCTTTGGACAGCAATTTGAAGCTTTGGGTCGAAATAGAAACTTCATTAAAGAACGCAAAGAATTTGCTTCCCGAAGATATTAAAGCTAATTTGATGAAACTCTCTAAGTTCGTAGAAAGAATGATTCTTTCTAAGGGCTTGAAAATGACTAAAACTGATTTTGATTGTCTGGTTAATATTAATATGCAAATTTCTGAGGGCTTGGTTGAAGCCGTTAAGAATAATTTGGCCAGAGAAGAGGCTTTTTCTTTGTTGAAATGTGCCGTTGACTTGTCTAATGCCAGAGAAAATAACAGTACTGCCGATTTGGTTAGTGCTTTGGATAATAATATGAAATTGTGGGTATATATCAAAACTCTGGCCTCTGATGAAAACAATCCTTTGCCGAGAGAAACTAAAGGCAATTTGATTAAGTTGGCTGATTATGTTTCTTGCAGAACTTTGGAAGTCGGTAAAAATGTTGATTCCCTTAATCACAAAGCTTTGGACAGTATGATTATGACGAATCTGCAAATTTCTGAAGGTTTGATGTCTAAACGTCCGGCTTAATTTGAAATATGATTGTTAAGCACCGAGAAATCGGTGCTTTTTTTATGCACATAATCGTAAATGTAAGGTTGCCAAAGAGGGCTCCCCGCTTTATAAATTTTTATGAAGAAACAGGAGAATTGAAAATGATTTTTTCAAAATTTGAACGTTTGGTAGCCAGACGTTATATTCATGCCAAGCGTAAAGAAGGTTTTATTTCGGTTATTACCGGTTTTGCTTTTACAGGAATCGCTCTCGGTGTGGCTACCTTGATTATTGTGATGTCGGTGATGAATGGTTTTCGCGAGGAATTGCTTGCTCGTATTTTGGGTATTAACGGGCATATCGGTATTGTCTCAACAATCGGGTTGCCGTTTAATAATTATCAGCAGGCTGTGAAAGAAATTGCAGAATTTGAAAATGTAAAAACCGTTATTCCGATGATTGAAAATCAGCTCTTGGTTTCTTCTGGAAAAGTCGCCGAAGGCGCTATGGTGCGCGGTATTACAAAAGAGGATATCTTAAAAAAAGATATTTTGAGAAACAGCCTTAAAAATATTGATATGTCGCGCTTTAAGGGAAACAATGTGATTATCGGATCTCGTTTGGCCAATAAAATGGGGCTGATTGAGGGAGATGAAATCACTCTTATTTCTCCAAACGGCAAAATTACGGCTTTTGGTACGGTACCGCGGATGAAGTCTTATACAATTTTGGGAACTTTTGAAGTGGGAATGTTTGAGTATGACTCCAGCTTTATCTTTATGCCTTTGGAAAGTGCTCAGGTTTATTTTGGGTTGCCGGGGGCTGTGAGTAATATTGATGTGACTTTGGATGATGAAAAAATGCTCAAACCCGTGCGTCAAGCTATTGAAGAAAGTGTCGGAGCAGGGGCTTATGTGTATGATTGGAAACAAAGTAATTCTGCTTTCTTTAATGCTATTGAAGTTGAAAGAAATGTGATGTTTATTATTCTCACGCTCATCATTATCGTGGCGGCCTTTAATATTATTACAGGTTTGATTATGCTCGTGAAAGACAAGGGACGCGATGTGGCAGTTTTGCGTACCATGGGGGCAACCAAGGGAATGATTATGCGCATTTTCTTTATGGATGGTGCCGGAATAGGTGTGGTCGGCACGGCATTGGGTTTAGTTTTAGGATTGCTGTTTTGTGATAATATTGAGGCTATTCGTCAGGGATTGCAATCTTTGTTGGGGCAAGATTTGTTCTCGGCTGAGATTTATTTCTTATCAAAATTACCGGCTAAAGTCGATGCTATGGAAGTCGGTGTCGTTGTGGTGATTTCTTTATTGTTGTCTTTCTTGGCAACCATATATCCGGCATATCGTGCCGCTAAATTTGATCCGGTGGAGGCTTTGAGATATGAATAAAAATGTTGTGCCTACTTTGGAATTAAGAAAAGTTGTGAAAACCTTTAAGCAAGGTGGTCAAAACTTGGATGTTTTGCGCGGGGTTGATTTGGAAATTATGCCGGGAGAAGTTGTGGCTCTTATCGGACCGTCAGGTTCCGGAAAATCAACCATGTTGCAAATTGCAGGTTTGCTTGATAGGCCTTCAAAAGGTGAAATCTACCTCAATGGGCAAAAGTGCAGCAAATTGGGTGATGGAATGCGCACTTCCTTAAGACGTGACTATTTGGGCTTTGTGTACCAATATCACAATCTTTTGCCTGATTTTGATGCGACTGAAAATGTGATGTTGCCGCAATTGATTGCCGGTGTGAAATATAAAGAGGCAAGAGAAAAAGCCAGATGGTTGTTGTCGCGTTTGAAGTTGGAGAAAAGATATTCGCATCGTCCGGCGGAATTGTCGGGTGGTGAACAGCAGCGTGTGGCTATTGCGCGGGCTTTGGCTAATGCTCCGAAGTTGTTGTTGGCGGATGAGCCAACCGGAAACCTTGATCCTAAAACCGCTGAAATCGTGTTTGCCGAATTGTTGGCAATTGTGAAAGAAACCGGCTTGTCGGCTTTGATTGCCACACATAACTTTGAGTTGGCTGATAGAATGGATAGAAAAGTTTCTTTAGAAGAGGGTAAATTGGTCGATAAGCGATTGGAAGCTTTTGTGCCGATAGAGGGGAGCAATTTTTATTAAGCGAGGAATGTATGAAAAGTTGGATGGTGTTGGCAGGTGTGTTGTTGTTATCGGGGCAGGCTTGGGGAAAATATACTTTTCCTGAAGGAGTGAATGTAAAAAGTCGTTCGGAAGAAATTGCTGCTTATCAAATGCGAGAATATGATAAAAATGATGATGGGCAATTGTCTTTGGAAGAATATGAAAGCCGTTTTGAAAATTTGACCAGAGAAGACAGGCGCAATATTCGCCGTAACAAAAAGAACGGCACGTACAAAACACCTGAAGAGCAATTCAAAGAAATGGATAAAAATAATGACGGCTTTGTCGATGAGCAAGAACGCGCCGAGTATATTCGCAAGCTCAGAGATAGCGGGAATTATTTGTATTAGATTATGAAAAAGCCCCTCATTAGAGAGGCTTTTGTTTTAATGTCTTTAGCCAAAATAAAATTTCTCTTTTAAAATTATTTGACACTATCAAAAGAGTATGCTAAATTATAACATGATAAGGTTCAGTTATAATGAGGTATATTATGAGAAAGCAGCTTGTGATAGGATTATCCTTTCTTGCTCTGACCGGATTGGGAGGGGTGAGAGACTTTAGTGTTAATGGCTATCAGCAAAATGTGGCCTCAACATACATACACTTCGTAAGAACTTGTCAAAACCAAACCTTTGAACCTTTATCAAGGGCAAGCCTTGAATTGGGCTTGCCCAATTATAAAAGTTTTCAGACAGCATCTGTTCAATTTATTACAGGAAAGAAAAATCTTGATTTTGGGAATATGGATTTTGGCGACCCAACAATTGAACAATGCAAAAAAGAAGGCTATAGCCTGACGAGTTGTGATGTCGGCTTGTTGCCCGGTTTAAAATGTCCATACAATTCAACTTATTTTGATAAATGTTGTGATGCACGCTACAAATATGATAAGAGTGCGTGCTCATATCCTAATACCGTCAGTGGCGACAGTTGTGGCGGTAAATTTATGTGTTATTGCGACAGAAATTTGTATCCTTTAACGGGGTGTAGCTCACCGCAAGTTCCGGAAGGAACGGGTTGCACCGAAGAGGGCGTAACTTATTACAGCAAATGTGTTTGTCCCAGCAATTATAATCAAAAATGTGATGGGCAAAATCAAGAAGGTGTCGGAGAGGGGTGTACGCAAAACGGCGTGACCTATTATACCTCATGCCAATGTAAGAGCGGCTACAATATGACCTGTACGGAATTAGGACCGGTAACCCCAAGTGATTACTGCCTAATGAACGGGATTAAATATTACAATAATTGCAAAACTTGTGAAAATAAATGTTCACTTTCGAGCTGTCCTCAAAATGTTTCGTGTGAGTATGAAGATTGTTCGCAAAAGTATTGCGCGAATGCTTGTCTCAGTGGCTATGCCTATTGGTGTACGATACCTGAAACCGATTGTGCCAAATTGGGTTATGTGAATAGCGTGAGTGAATGTGGCTATTATAGTTATGTGAAATGTCCATATAACGAAGCAGCCGTTTTTTGTGATAAAGATTAAGGAGAAAGACCATGTTTAGGAGAACAACACTTATATCATTGGGCACAGGCTGATATGACCTGTACACAAGCGCCAGATTGTGCCAGCTTGGGCTATACACAAACCGAGGCGGAATGTGCCTCGAAACCCTCAATCAAATGTCCGTTTGACACTAGCAAATATTATTGCAAGAAAATAGTAGAAGTTGATGGCTGTACCGTTGGTTCTTATTTATATACCGATCAAAGCTGTTCAAAAACCAGAGATATTAATAAGGTAATGGTAGGCATAGTTTTTGATCCGGTTAAAAAGTTAGCCGTTTATGCTACAGATTCAAATGGTTATATTGATTTGGAAACACCATTCTTTGTATCTGGCAGACTATCTAAAGATAATATGCAATATTGTTCTTCCGAAAGAGCTTTGGTGGATTGTGGAACAGATGGTAAAGAAAATTCTAAAAAGCTAAAAATATATTTGGAAGCCGATGAGAGTGGTACAGCTTTTAACGTTAAGAGTTTTGGCGGCATACCTGTGCCATCACAAAATTCCTCCTATAAGAATTTATTATTTCAGCCCTTAAATGTACCAGCGTCTTGGGCAGCGTCTTGGTATGGTTATGGGCATTGGTTTCTTCCCAGTCTTAAAGAACTGCAAGATATTTTTCATAACATAGAGGAAATTGTAGGTTTAGAAGGTTTGAGCCATCTTCCATCAGGAGCGTTGGCTAGCTCTACTTTAAATGATGAAAAAAATTATTTTGCTTTTAGTCTTTCTGATGGTGTAAGTACTGTTGATACATTAAGAAATACTTTGGCTATTATTAATTATGGTGAAACTTCTTCATTGACAGATGTTAGTATAAGTCAGTTACATTATATTTATACACTGGGTAACCGCAGTGAAATTGTTTCTTCTAATGGTTATGTTTGTCTTTATGGTAGTTCATTTGCTTTTGGGTGTGGAGTGGGTATGTTTAAGCATATTAGCCAGAGTATAGAAAGAGAATGTCCGAAATTTAGAGGATCTGATGGAAGATATCATTCTTATGTTAGGTGGTGTGATAAGTGCAATAAACAATTTTATCAGTGTTGTAATTCAGCTTATCAATCAGGATGTGAACCTGTAGGTTAGTCTCTTTATACTAAAAAACACCGTCGTTATGGGCGGTGTTTTTTTTGAGTTGTTTTTTTCTTTTGAGTGTCGATTTCGGCCTGAAGATGCTGATTGACAATTTCAAATGCACGACCGGATAGGTTGGGACCAATCCAGATTGTATAAACACCGCGGCGTTTGATACAGCCCCCCAGCTCTTTTTGGAGTGCTAAACAAATTTTTCGGCGGCCCAGATAGGCGGCTTCATTATTGTTTCCGCTTTGGAGCAATAATCTGAGTGATACACTCTCGGCCAAGTCAATGGCGGTTTGTTCAATCTCGTCTTTGGGAACGGAGATTTTTAATGTGTTGTTTTGCTGAGTAAACGCTTTTGCAATAGCAGAAATTATCTGCTTTTCTCTTCTTATATCCATAATCTAAATAATTAAAAGTTATGGCTAAGATATAGAGTATTTGGACAAAAATGTCAAATGTTATTTGGCTTAGCGATACCAATCTTTTTGAGCTTGGTTGGTGCCCATTAGGTTTTTGATGTTTTCTATTTGTTGAGAATATTTGCACAACAAGGTTGTGGTGTGGCGGATACCTTCTTTGTCTTGGTGTTGAATTTGCAGGTGGTGCAGTTTTTTTAAGGTATCAATTTTGAGATAACATTTGCGCGAAACAGAAGCCTTAAAATCGTTGGCAATGTGTACGGCTTCAAGTGCGGCTTGTTGGCGTTGCTCATAATCTAGTTGCGGATTGTCTAAACGCTTTTGCAGTGTTTGAAAATATTTTTGGGCACTTTTGCCGAGCATATCTTTTAAGTGTGGAATGGTGTGAGACTTTTTATCGGTTTTTTGATAGGCCTTTTTTATGGTGTGGTATTTGTCAGATGATGAAACATCAAGGTCAATGGCTTGGTTGGCGCAGCTATAGATGAGGTCAGCTTGTGTTTTGTCGGGTGTCAATGAGATAATGTTTCGTAAAGTCTCTAATCGCTCTTGAGGGGCGACATCTGACATATATGAATGGCAATTGTTTATCCAATAAAAAGCTGTGAGCTTTTCGGTGCGTGTCAATAGTGGAAGAATCTTTTTGAGCTCTTGGGCTGTTACTGCGGCATGGTGCTCTTCCGGGGTTTCTTGATTGAAGGTTTTGGCAACAGCAACAAAAGCTTGCTCAACATCCAGCATTTGATGGATGATTTTGTCTTTGGTCATTTTGCGGAGGGTGTCTCTTGAAATTTGCATCGGTTCTTTAATTTCCAAACCTGATGCTTGGCATATCAAATACCGTGAGTCCTTAAACTTTCCTTTGAGGCAAAGTTGTTTTACTTGTGAGAAAATTTGTTGCTTTGAAGGGCTCTTGTTTGCCATAGTCATTCTTCAATAAAGTTATTTATTGCTTGAAGTATAGCAGAAAAATGCGAAATGTAAATATATTTTCGCAAAATGGACAAAACAGAGCGATGAGGTTTAGAGTGATTTTTCCATACGGGCGAAAGTTATGCCGTTTTCTTCAAAAATGTCGCCGGCTTGTTGGTAGCCCATTTTTTCATAAAAGTGAACTACGGATAGCATGGCATGCATGATAATTTTACTGTAACCGGCTTCTTTGGCGCGTTTTTCGGCGTATTTTACCAATTCGCGACCGATGCCTTCGCCTTGATATTTGGTATCAACAGCGACTTGCATTAAGCGAATTTCTTCATCATTGACAGGGGCTAGGATTAACCCACCAATGAGCTTGTCATCTAAGTTTTCAATACAGCCGATGTGAAGATAATTGGCCTCTTTGGCGCGGTAGTGATCTAAAAATTTGAGGCCTAACGGTTCAAGCAATATCTTGTAGCGGAGTTCAACCAACTCGTCATAACGTGAAGATCCAAAGTCTATGTCTATCATCTTTCTCATGGCAACCTCCCGCTGTTTATCTGTTTTTAGTATATGCATTTTTTATGATTTAATCAATATTATATTGCGTAATATTAAATTATCCTCTATCTATGTAGTAATTGTAATGTTTTTGACGGATTAAGAAGAATAATGACAACAAATTTGGATTTAATCAGAAATTTTGCCATCATCGCTCATATTGACCACGGAAAGTCAACTCTGGCCGACAGAATTATTGAATTTTGCGGCGGCTTGCAAAAAAGAGAAATGCAAGAACAGGTTCTCGACTCGATGGATATTGAGCGCGAACGCGGTATTACCATTAAAGCGCAAACCGTACGTCTGAACTATAAGGCTCATGACGGGAAGACTTATCAGCTCAATTTGATTGATACTCCGGGACACGTTGACTTTTCTTATGAGGTGTCTCGCTCGCTTTCGTCTTGCGAGGGTTCTGTTTTAGTGGTGGATGCGACCCAAGGCGTTGAGGCGCAAACTTTGGCTAACGTCTATATGGCGATTGATAATAATCATGAGATTTTGCCGGTCTTAAATAAAGTTGATTTGCCTTCTGCAGACCCGGAAAAAGTTAAACAACAAATTGAAGATGTGATTGGTTTGGATACGTCTCATGCGGTGGAAGCATCGGGTAAAACCGGTCTTGGTGTGGAAGATGTTTTGGAAGGAATTGTGAATTATCTGCCAGCTCCGCAAGGTGATGAAACTCAACCTCTTAAGGCGTTGTTGATTGATAGTTGGTATGACTCTTATTTGGGTGTTATCATTTTGGTGCGGATTAAAGATGGCGTTATTCGCAAAAAACAACAAATCCGAATGATGTCTAATAATGCGGTTTATTCGATTGATAAGGTTGGTATCTTTACCCCTAAAATGCAAGATGTTGATGCACTTTACCCAGGTGAAGTCGGTTTTATTACCGCGAGCATTAAAAGTGTCAGCGATTGCCACATCGGTGATACTATTACTGATAATAAACTGCCTTGTGCGGAACCGTTGAAAGGTTTTAAGCCTTCAATTCCTGTCGTGTTCTGCTCTATCTTTCCGGTGGATAGCAGTCAATATGATAACCTAAAAGATGCTTTGGCAAAGCTCAAACTCAATGATGCTAGTATTGATTACCAAAATGAAAATTCTGCCGCACTTGGGCTTGGTTTTCGTTGCGGGTTCTTAGGGCTGTTGCATATGGAAATTATCCAAGAGCGTTTGGGCCGAGAGTTTGATTTGGATTTGATTACAACCGCACCTTCAGTTGCCTATAAAATCAACTTGAGCAACGGTAACCAAATTACGCTCCATAATCCTGCTGATATGCCTGACCCATCAACTATTGCCAGTATTGAAGAACCTTGGGTTAAAGCCACAATTTTGGTGCCGGATGAATATTTGGGCTCGGTTTTGAAACTTTGCACCGAAAGAAGAGGCGAGCAAGAAGACTTAACTTATGTTGGCAATCGGGCAATGGTGGTTTATAAAATTCCTTTGAATGAAATTGTGTTTGATTTTTATGACCGCTTAAAATCTATTACCAGCGGATATGCCAGCTTTGACTATGAGATTATCGGTTATCAGGCATCTGATTTGGTGAAGGTTCAAATCTTGATTAATGAAGAAGCGGTTGATGCCTTAGCTTTCCTTTGCCACAGAAGCGAAGCCGAATCTCGTGGGCGACAAATTTGTGAACGTCTTAAAGACCTTATTCCGAGACATTTGTTCAAAATTCCAATCCAAGCAGCCATTGGTGGACGTGTCGTTGCCAGAGAGACGATTTCGGCCTTGCGTAAAGACGTGACGGCAAAATGTTATGGTGGTGACGTAACCCGTAAACGTAAGCTTTTGGATAAGCAGAAAAAAGGTAAACAACGTATGCGTCAGTTCGGTAAGGTTGAAGTACCGCAATCGGCGTTTATTGAAGCCTTGCGTATCGGCGACCAATAAAGGTTCGGCTAAAGTAAAGGGAGCCCCTAAGTCCTCGGATTTGGGGCTTTTTTTATTGCAATTTTATAATGTGTTTATCTGCCTTTGCCTAAAGTGTGAGGAGAAAAAGGTGGGAGGATATTTTTTATATCTTTTAGGATACTTTCTTTTTTATAGGTGATGGTATGGATGCCTAGCATTGCGGCGGCAGAGGTGTTTTTTGCTTTATCGTCAACAAAAATCAATTCATTAAATTCGCAATCTAATTTGTCTTTTACGGTGTGGTAGATTTTGGGGTCCGGTTTTAGAAGCCCTAGCTCAAAAGAGCAAAAACGATGTTGGGGTTTGATGATTTGATTGATTTTTTCATCTTCGCCCAAAACGGGGAGGGCGTTTGATAAAATGCAGTTTTCAATTCCTTGAGAGGAGAGAAAATTTTGTGCTTGTCTGGTTTCTGAGAAATATTCAATAATGCCTTGGTGAAAGGCTTTATTGATTTCGGGGAAATATTTTTTATCATACAAAATGCCATAAAAGTCGCAAAGCTGTTGGCATAGTTGCTCGAAAGGTACGAGGCCTTTCATATAGTCATTGTAATTAAATTTTCCTTTATTAGCCTCAAAAAGGGTTTGGTCTTGGGTGTGAGTTTTGCACCATTGGTGAAGAGGCTCAAGGCTGTATTGGTAAATGACATTGCCAACGTCCCAGATACAATATTTGATTTTGTTCATCTTTACTCCTTTTTTTCAGGCTAACAAAGAAACGCCTGATTGGCAATAAAAAAACCTTCCCGATGAGGGGAAGGTTTTTTGTTTAGTGAAAGAGATTATTTTTTTTGTTTCCTTTTTTCCATGCCTCTCGTATATCCGGCATAGAATACAAGGAAACACATTACCGCCAGCAATATAAGGCTGGCAATAACCTCCGTGTTTCCGACAATACAGTTCCAATGATAGGCAATGAGACCAATTATTCCGCCTATCACTGTACACAAAAGAAACGTTATTCTTTGTTTTAGCTTCTTTTGTGCCTTGCCTGTTACATAACCGGTGAAGAACACGATTAAAAAAAATGTTCCCAGTACGGTGTAGCTGGCAATGGTTTCTTGGTTCTGGATGATGGTGCTCATAATATTGCCCCATTGATAGGCAATGAGACTAATTACGCCTATCACTGCTGCACAGAGCAGGAAGATTTTCAGAAACTTTCTTCTTTTTTGTTTTCTGGCTTCTTGCTCTTCTCTCATATCATAGTATTGTCTTAATGTTTCATCGGAGTACTCGGCTCCGTCTTGTAAAGTGTGTATCATACGCTTTAAGTTTTTAGTTTGTTAATAATTTTAATATCTATAAGTTTTATGGTAGGGATAATAGCACTTTTTTGCGAGGATGTCTATACAAAATTTGCGAAAAAAGTTTTTTAATTGTAAGGCAATAAAAAACCTTCCCGATGAGGGGAAGGTTTTTTGTTTTGCTTAAGGCAGGAGCGGCGACCATGCTGGGTCGGAGCCTTCGCCAGGGGTGACTATCATCCGCTCGTTGTAACCGGTGAGGTCGATTGAATATAATCTGACCGGAGAAGCGGTGCTGTTATCCTGACGGAAGTACATTAAGACACGGCCGTTCGGTGACCAGGTCGGACCTTCAACCAAGAAGCCGCTGGCCAGCAAGCGTTCGCCGGTGCCGTCCGGATACATAACGCCGATGTAGAATTGTCCGCCTGCCATTTTGGTAAAAGCAATGTAGTCGCCACGCGGAGACCAAACCGGTGTTGCATAGCGGCCGGAGCCAAAGCTGATACGGTGGACATCACTTCCGTCGGCATTCATGATATAAAGTTGTTGATTACCGCCACGGTCAGAGTTGAAGACGATTTGTGAGCCGTCCGGAGAATAACTCGGAGAGGTGTTAATCGCACCGCCGGAGGTTAATTGTTTGCTGGTACGGGTTGCCAAATCCATTTCATAAATATCACTCTTACCGCGAGAAGCATAGCTCAAGATAACCTTTTTGCTATCGGGTGAAAAGCGCGGTGCAAAGGTCATGCCCGGGAAGTTGCCAAGCAGTTCTTGACGGCCGGTTTCAATGTCCAAAATATAAACACGCGGAGTGTCGCCGGCATAGGACATATATGCTACCTTTTGCAAGTTTGGAGAAAAACGAGGGGTCAAAACCATAGATGCACCCGAGGTTAAAAATTTATGGTTTTCTCCGTCTTGGTCCATAATGGCCAGACGTTTGGTGCGTTTGGTCTTAGGACCGGTTTCTGAAACATAAACAATGCGAGTATCAAAGTAGCCTTGTTCACCGGTGAGGCGTTCATAAATCGCATCGGCTATGACGTGAGCAACTCTTCTCCAGTTGTCTTTGGTGGTGGTGAAGGATTGTCCTTTCATTTGATTTTGGGCATAGATATCCCATAAACGAAATTCAATACGAAGATGATTGCTATCAATCTCGGTAATGGCACTTTGTACAAGAGCGTGAGCGTTAATGGCTTTCCAATCTACAAAATTGGGTTGCTCATTAATAGAGGTCAGCTCTTGGATGTAACTGTTTTCAGGGATAATTCTGAATAAGCCGGAGCGCTCCAAGTCGGCAATAACGACGTCTCTTATCTTGTTGCCGGTTTGGCCTAAGAAGAATCCTTCATGAATCATTTCAGGGAAAGCAATCGGTAATGGGTCGCGCATGGCGCCGTTGACGTCAATTTGTAATTCGGCACGTGCCGGAAGAGCTATGAGGCTTAATATAAAAGCAAATAAGTATTTTATTTTCATTTTTAATCACCGTCTTATAAGGGGAAATATTTTGCTTTTCATAATAGTATAAGAGAGTTAATAATCTCTTATCGGGGAGTTAAGTTTTTTGTAATAATTGATTGTATAAACTTACTTAATCGGAACTAAGGGAGATGAGATAAGTGGATTTAAGAGAATTTAAGGAAAAATTGCCCAAATATAAGGCCTTGATTGGCTTTGACTATGGCTCAAAACGGTTGGGTGTGGCGGTGTCTGATTTGCTCTTGATGAGTGCGACGCCCTATAAGATTATTCAACGCCGAAATATTGAGGCCGATTTAGCTGAGATTAAGAAAATTATTCAAGAAAAAGAAGTTGGCGGAATCGTCTATGGCTTGCCGTTACAGATGAATGGGGAAGAAGGGCAAACCGCGCAAGAGGTTCGAAAATTTGCGCAACGCTTGGCGCAAGAAATTACTCTGCCTTATTATTTTTGGGATGAAAGGCTCTCTTCTGCGGCCGTGGAAAGCGTGATGATTAAAGAGGCGGATTTGTCACGGGCTAAGCGCAAAAAAACACTTGATGCCGGTGCTGCAGCCTATATTCTTCAGGGTTGTTTGGATGCGTTGAGCCGTATTTAATCCGTCAAATTTTGCTCTTGGCGGTAGGTTTGATAACTATAAGATACCGCTTTGAGAGTTTGTATGAATTTTTCTTTATCCATAAAGTCAAATTTATCAGGCAAAACATGGTCAACTAAGTGCGCGATATCCTCATCGATTTTGACATATTGCGGGGCAAAACGACGGCAAAAAGCATAAGCCGAGCAATAAACCATTTCAGGGGTGCGGGTGTCATAACCGATTGAGGCTAAGAGTTCGCCAATATCATCATTTTCAACCAATTTGGCTTGGGATGGCTTAAACCATAGGCCAATTCCTTGGGCGGATAAGTCTTTCCAGGGGAAGGCTTTGCCAGGGTCGGGTTTGCGATTGGGCGCCGTGTCCGAATGTCCGACAATCATGTCTTGGCGAATGTTGTATTTAGTAATTAATTCTTTAGAAAGAGCAACTAAAGTTTTGATTTGTTTGGCTTTGTAGTCTTCTTGCCCCATACTCAAATTGGAGATTTCAATGCCGATAGAGTGGGAGTTGAGGTCAGTATCTATGTCCTTCCAAAAGCCAACACCTGCGTGGTAGGCGCGTTTGTCTTCTTCAACCACTTGGATGAGTTCGCCTTTTTCATTGATGATATAGTGGCAACTTAGTTCCGATTTATCCAATATTTGCAGAATATCTTCCCCCTTGAGTGCCGAGCAATGAAACATCAGCATATCAATCGGGGTTTTGCGGTCATTATAGTGCGGCAGTGGTTCTTCGAGCATTGAGATACTCCTTAAGAATTTCGGTTTGACGTTTTAGGGATATTTTATGCGTTTGATGATAGTTTGTCCAGATGTAATTGCTGAAATCAAGCCAATCGGCAAAAGTTTTGAGTGTTTTGGTTTCTTCACGGAAATTGCCGGCATTATAAAAAATATCAAAATAACGGGCTAGGCGCTTGATTTGTTGCAATTCATTATAGCTCATGGTGGCGGTTTGCATTACCTCATAGGGCGGATATTTGGAATATATCATCTTTGAGGTTTGGGAATGCCTGTCAATGGGTGCGCCTCTTAGGCGTTTGAGAATGCCGATTTGTAATTCCTCAGGGTGAGAGGCAAAGAGTTTATCAAAATCTTGCGCAAAAGTGGCAAAGGTTGAAAAAGGTAAGCCGGCTACCAAATCAGAGTGGACGGCGGCACCGGTTTGTTCGCTGATGAATTGCAAATTTTCTAAAGTTTTCTTTTCATCTTGGCGGCGAGAAATGGCCTTGAGTGAGGGTTCATAAAAACTTTGAACGCCGGCTTCCAAATGCAGGCCGTGTGCGGGAAAGTTTTTTATTTCTTCCAACATGGCCGGGCTTAACTTGTCGGGAAAAATCTCAAAGTGCAACATCATGCCTTCTTGCCAACGAGATTTGAAAAATTCAAGAATGCGTTTAACATTGGCAAATTTGAGGTTGAATGTGCGGTCAACAAACTTAAACTGTTTAACCCCGCGGGTGATGAGCGTATCCATCTCTTTTAAGAAATTATCCAGATTAAATTCTCTGACACCTTTAGAGAGTGAGGAAAGGCAAAACTCACAGGTGAAGGGGCAGCCACGCGTGGCCTCAACATATATCAGGCGGTGGGCAATATCTTCATCGGAATAGAGATAATAGGGCATTTTGAGTGTGTTGAGGTCGCAGATTGGCTCTTCTAAAACCTTTTGTGATGGTAAAATCCCTTGTTGCCAATTCTTTACAAAATGGTAGAGCGCGTATTCTCCTTCGCCTTTGATGAGATAATCGCAATAGTTTAAAAATTCATCATATTCATAAGAGACTTCAGGACCGCCTAAAAACAAAATGGTTTGCGGGCTAATGGCTTTGATGATTTCGGCAACGCGGAGCTGGTCTTCAATATTCCAAATATAACAACTCAAGCCAATGATATTGGCTTGTTGGTTGAGGAGAGCTTCGGCAATCTCTGGTACGGTTGAATCTTTGCTAAATTCGCAAATCTCGCAACAGTCTTCAAATTCATGTAGGTTGGCTTTGAGGTATCTTAACCCAAAAGAGGTATGGGAATAGCGGGCATTAATCGTGGAGAGAACAATTTTAGGCGATGTTTGCGACATGTTTTTATCCTACCTGACGGCTTTTCATAATATGTTCGTAGGCGTTATTGATTTCTGCCATTTTCAAAGTGCAGTTCTCAATTTCTTGCGGAGAGGCACCGCGCGCTTGAGCTCGGTCAGGGTGATATTGATAGATGAGTTCTTTCCAACGGCGTTTAATTTCTTTATCGCTGGCATTGTAAAAGACACCTAAAACCTCATAATAATCTTGAATGGTGTCATTGCTGGGTTTGAAAATAAAACGGTCTTTGATGATGATGTAGTTGCCTTGCGGAAGTTCTATGATGTTGGCAATGTCTTCTAAGATGTCTAATTCATCAGGTAAAATCTCGCCATCGACAATGGCAATTTTGAACAGGTTTTCAATGATGCTTTCTTTCATATCCAGATTGTCATGAGAAAGCATTTTTAATTGCTTGGCGTAGGCTTGATAACCTTGAGTACTTTGCTTGGCATCATTGAAAATGCGGGCGATTTTGGGATTGCGGTCAGTGGCAAAAAGTTTTTTGAAGGTGCGGATTTCGTTTTCACTGACAATGCCGTCAGCTTTGGAGATTTTGGCGGCTAAACCGGCCATGGATTGAACAAAGGCAACGTCTTTGGCTTCTTGTGAGCGAAGGGCTAGTTTGATTGGGTTGACTTTGGACCAGAAGTTGAGAATTGAGCCAAGTTTTAACTTACTTCTCAAACCGCCTTCCAGTCGAAACGAATCGAAGAAAAAGCCTAAAATAACACCGATAAACAACAGGACTTTATTTTTGAGAGTAAAACCAATTAGACCACCGGCGATTTTGCCTAAGTTTTTGTTCCAAAAGTCCTCAAAGGCATAGCGGAGTTCTTTACAATTTTTGCAGCGTTTACAGTCAAATAAAAAGTGTCCGATAACTCCTAAAACGGCAACGCCTATCCAGCCAAAGGTGAGGCCACCTAAAACTGCTCCCCAGAGTTTGCCTAAGACTTGGTCTATCAAATAGTTATAGTAACGATAGAGATGAAAGGGCAACATTAAGCGGATGTTGTCATCTATTTGATTGAGTTTTTGTTTGAGGTAGGTTTTGACTAAGGTGCGGTCAATTAAAACATGCCCCAAAAACATTCCCCACAAAAAGCCTAAAGCTCCGAAAAGGCGAAGCCCGATAATTGCTAATGTCAGTTTGCCAAGAGGGGTCATGTATTTTGCTCTGTTGTTATACCTTTGCTTAATTTATTCGATTTTTGCCAAAAAAGAAAGAGATTATAGGGTTATGGTTGATAACTGCGCTGGATAGTCTTTCGGGGTGTGAATTAAGTTTTGATGGCAGTTACGTCGATAGCTGAAATAGTCACCATTGCTATAAGTATCAATGTGAGAAGCAGTGATATTTGTGAGCCCATAATTTTTAAGGCGAGAGATGATAAAACCCTCGATATCAAACTGAAAATGCTCATTATCTGATTGAGGGGTGAAAAATGAGGCATAGGTTTGATTGAGTCTGATAAACTGCAAGTACATGTCTTTTCGGCACTCGAAAGACTTGGTTTGCAGGCAAGGACCAAGTGCAGCGGCAAGGGTAGATTTTTGTGCGCCATATCGAAGCATTAAATCTAATGTGTTTTCCAAAATTCCGCTCAAAGCTCCGCGCCAACCGGCGTGAGCCGCGCCGATGACTTGATTGGTTTTATCATAAAACAAAACCGGACAGCAATCTGCCGTGTAGAGACTCAACAAAATCCCAGGTCTATTGGTTACCATGCCATCGGCATCGGTTTGATAAATAGTTGGGTGGTCGATAAAAACAACTTTATTGCTTATGCCTTCATGAAACAGGGCAATGTTGTCATAATCAAGACCAAACTGTTGGGCGCTGAGCGTTAAGTTAGAGATAATGTTTTGCTTGTTATCCTGACTGGCAAAGGCTGTGTTGCGGCTGGCATAAAGACCTTGCGAAATTCCACCTAAACGGTCAAAAAAGCAGTGCTTATTTGCGGGAATATTGGGTGCAAAGTAACTCATTTGAAACTTGTTCCAAAGTTAAGCGGTGCAATTTGCAAATAGTCTGCAATGGTTTGTCCTAAGTCGGCATAAGTTTCTCTTTGTCCTAAATCTTGCGGTGTAATGTTTTTGCCAAAGCACAAGATGGGTACTTGTTCTCGCGTGTGGTCCGTTCCCTTAAAAGTCGGGTCGTTGCCATGGTCGGCGGTGATGAAACATACGTCATCTTCCCTTAAATGAGGCAAAATATCGGGCAGGCGTGAGTCAAAATATTCCAATGCTTGAGCGTAGCCTTGAGGATTACGGCGGTGTCCGTAGAGCATGTCAAAGTCTTCAAAATTGGTGAAAATAAGGCTGTTGTCCGGTGCTTCCTGCATGGCTTTGATGGTGGCATCCCATAGGTTTGGCAGTTCAGCCGCATGAATGGGGTTGGTTATGCCGCGGTGGGCAAAAATGTCATTAATGGCGCCAATGGCATAGACGTGTCGTCCCTGCTGTTTGAGGTAATCAAGCAAAGTTTTCCCGAAAGGTTGGGCTGCATAGTCTTTACGGTTGGTGGTGCGGGTGAATTCACCAGATTTTTCGCCAATAAATGGGCGCGCGATGACACGGCCGATGCGATATTCTTGCACATATTTATAGGCAATCTCACAAACTTGATATAATCTTTTAAGCCCAAAATATTTTTCATGGGCGGCAATTTGAAAACAACTGTCAGCCGAGGTGTAGCATATCGGTTGATTTGAACGGATGTGTTCTTCGCCCAGCTCTTGAATAATGACCGTTCCGGAGGCAGCAATGTTACCTAAAATTCCACTTAATTTTGCCTCACGACAGATGTTGTCAATCAGGGCTTGCGGAAAAGACGGATAGTCCGGCTTGAAATGCCCCCAACCTTGCAGATTGGGCAGACCGGCTAATTCCCAATGGCCGGAAACGGTGTCTTTATCCTTGCTGATTTCTTTCATGTGACCATAAGCAGAAGGAAGATTGAGCTTGGCCGAAGATGATGGTTTGAGCTCCGTTTTGAGCCCAGAGGCTAAAAAGGCGGCTTTATCTAGCCCAAGCGAGAGTAAGTTTGGAATATTTAAATTGGGAACAGCTTGTGCAATGTGACCAAAGGTGTTAGCTCCCTCATCGCCAAAAGATTTGGCATCAGGGGCGCCGCCTATCCCAAACGAATCCATCATAAATATAAAAGCTCTGGTCATTGTTTCCTCCTTGATAATTATTTATCATAAAGATTGGACGGAGGATGTCAAGCCTCACTCTTTTTCTGGAACAAAGGAAGGTGAAAAGAGGTTGTGTTGTGGCTCCATTTCATCCAGACTTATTCCAGAAAGGTAAGGAATCGAGTGAATGAGGTGTTGGGTGTTAAATGGGCGGTCTAAATATTGCGGAAGACGCGATATTAAGCCTGGATTGCTCTTTTTATATGCTTTATTGGTCCAAAGCATGAGTGGAATATCATACATTGGCGGAGTAGCTGATTCATCCCCAATATGACAACGGCAACTATCTGGAGAAGTGGTTATGTCTTCTCCGTGGTCGCTGAAATAGAGAAGGTAAGAATCTTCTTTAAGCTTTAGCATCTTGGCTAAAATGTCTGCAATAACTTTGTCTGTGTAACGGATGGTGTCATCATAAACATCGACGAATTTTTGTGCCGGGGTGGGCGAGTTGAGCGAAAAATGTTGAGCTCCCTGAGGAAGACGCCAATCATAAGGACTGTGGCTGCCCATAAGGTGAACAAAAATTACCTTGCGCGGTGCTTTATCTTCCAAAGCTTTCTGAATATGTGGCAGTAGTTTTTCATCTACGGTATTACCTTTGGTGATGGTTGTTAGGTAATCATTATAATCGTTGATGAAAATGGCTTCTTTGGCATCTTTGCCCAACATGCCGACAAGATTGTCAAATTTACTTTGCGATAGTTGGTTGGAAATCCAAAAGGTTTTGAAACCTGCAGCATTGAATATGTTAATGATTGAGCCTTTGCGAAGTCCTTCCATTACTTGGTCATCATGCGCAAAAGTCAGAACTTTGCGTAAAGAAGGCATGGTTAGGGCGTGAGGTGAGTGAATATTCTGAAAAATGTATGGTTTGGGAAATTTTTGTGTGTAAGGAGTTGTGTCTCTTTCATAGCCATACCATGATAAGTGGTCTTTATTGGCTGATTCCCCAATAACAATGATATATGTTTGCGGGTAGGTTGCGGCATATTTTGATTTAATTGAGGGAAATTTAGGTATGGTATGGGTTTGTTTGAGTTTTAAAATTTCGTTTTTTATTAAATTATATTCTTTGAGACCTTGGGCAACACGATAAGGCAAAAGTTGATAGCGGTGAAAAATAGTGCTGTGAAATTGCTTGTTCCAAGCAAAGATGCAAGCAATTATTCCTAAAATGATGAGCTTTTTATTTAAGGCTTTTTCTGGCTGAGCTATTACCAAATATAAAAATCCGAAAACTCCACCCAATAAGAGGACTAAACTGGTGATAATGATGGAGGGTTTGACAAAGGTGTTGTAAAATTCTTTGGCTTCCTCGGGATTGGAATCTAAAATAACTAAAACGGAACTTGAGTTTAACGGAACGTGGAAGATTAAAGCATGGCAACATCCAGCCCAATAAATGATGTATAAAGGTATGCTAAATAATATCCATAATCTGGATAAACGTGGACAGATAAACCAAGGGAGCATTAAGCCAAAAGTGCAAATTCCCAGATAAATGCTTCGTTTTATCAGATGTGTGTGTTCAGTCAGATATAAGTTAAAAAATAGCGGAAGAGCCAAATATACAAAAAGGACAAGCCAGTAGCGGGTGGTGGAAGAGAAGTTTAGCGTCTTAAACATTTCCTAATACCGTTTTTAGTTGATAGTTAAAATAATTTGGCAACCTATAATAAATAAAGCTGTTTGTAAATACTATTTATTGGTGTTTGTATATATTTTGTTTAAAATTAATAAAAAGTCCGGTTGTTGCCGGACTTTCGAGATGTAAATTATGAAATTCTTTCTATGATTTCTGGTGTGTGGTGAGGTTTGCTCGCTTCTATTTGAATTGCTTGGAGGATGTCTGCGGCAGCTTGCTCCCACTCGGCTTGGGTTTGAGCATGAATATAAGCCAGAGGTGTGTCTTTTTCTATTTTATCACCAATTTGGCAGAAATTGCTAAAGCCGGTTGCAAAGTCTAGCTTTTGGTCGCTACGGGTACGTCCGCCTTTGAGTTTGATTAAGCTCAGGCCAATATCACGGGTATGCATTGAAGCAACATAGCCGGTAGTTTGGGCAAATACCGGTTTGATGATGGCGGCTTGTGGCAGATAAGAATCGTATTTGTCGCAGAAGTCTTTGGGACCACCGAGAGAAGATACCATTTGGGCAAATTTTTCAAGTGCAGCGCCGGAAAGCCATGCTTTTTCAAGTTTGGTTCGGGCGGAGGAAATGTCTTGAGCCTGTTTGGCATTGACCAATAATTCGGCACAAAGTGCTAAAGTGATTTCTGCTAATCTCGGGTCAGGATTTTTGTTTTGTAAAAATTCAACAGCTTCTTTAACTTCCAGGGCATTACCGACCGTGTGACCCAAAACTTGATTCATATCGGTTAGAAGTGCAGAGGTCTTGGTGCCGGAGGTATTGGCAACCAAAACGATTGAGCGGGCTAATTTTCTCGCATCTTCAAGATTACTCATAAAAGCGCCGTTGCCGCATTTTAAGTCCATTACCAGATATTCTAATCCGGCGGCTAATTTTTTGGAGAGAATCGAAGCGGTTATCAGTTCAACAGATTCAACCGTGCCGCAAACATCGCGGATGGCATAGATTTTTTTATCTGCCGGTGCCAGATTGCTGGTTTGGCCGATGATGGCACAGCCTACTTCTTTGACGGTTTGGCGAAATTTTTCATTTGAGGGAGAAGTTTGGTAGCCCGGAATAGAATCAAATTTATCTAATGTGCCACCGGTGTGACCCAAGCCACGACCGGAAATCATCGGGACATAAACATCACAACAAGCAAGTAAAGGGGCTAACATTAGGCTGACCTTATCGCCGACACCACCTGAAGAATGCTTATCTACAATTGGTTTATTAAACCCATGCCATTGCATAACATCTCCCGAATCTCTCATGGCAAGTGTGAGAGCTGCGGTTTCTTCTGCATCCATGCCTTTTAAAAATATGGCCATGGTGAGAGTTGCAGTTTGGGCATCCATAACCGAGCCGTCGGTTATACCTTTGATGAATTCGGAAATTTCAGATTGAGAGAGCTTTTTGCCATCGCGTTTTTGGCGGATGATTTCTTGTGGGAGCATGTTAGTATCCTTGTTTGATGGTTTGAATTAAATTATCCAGTAAAGAGCTGGCGCCAATGCGAAATCTTTCGGGATTAATCCACGGATTGCCTAAAATGGTTTGGGTTAAAACCAGATATTTTTTTGCATCTTCTATGGTTTTGATGCCGCCACTGGCTTTAAAACCGGCTTTGCGGCGAGAGGTGGCTATCGTTTCTAAAATAGCATTGGCAGCCTCAGGAGTGGCTGAAATTTCAGTTTTACCGGTGGAGGTTTTGATGAAGCCAACGCCGTGTTCAAGGCAAAGCTCAGTTGCTTGTGAAATTTTTGAGGCGGTTTTGAGAGCGCCCGTTTCTAAAATGATTTTAGAGGTGTGTTCCCCACATAAGTCTGTCGTGATTTTGAGAAATTCGTCGCAGTTTTTAAGATTGCCTTGTAAAAAATCATTATAGGGAAAAACAGCGTCTATTTCATCTGCTCCGTTTTTTAGGGCTTGAGTGATTTCGTTTTTAAGTTTTTTGAAATCAGATGAGCCTTGTGGAAAGTTAACCACAGTGGCAATTTTGACAGGGGAATCTTTGAGCTTTTGTTTGGCTAAAGAAATAAACTTAGGCCAAATACAAACGGCAGCTACGGCTCCGTAAGGGGTATCTGCTTTTTCACAGAGGGTCTCTACTTGATATTCGCTGTCATGGTCGCCAAGAGAGGTTAAATCCAGACAACTGATTAAAATTTTGGCAGCGGTAACATCATCCATTATTCATCTCCTTGATGAAGGTAGTTATTAGGCGGCTTAAATTTTGGGCGGCTTTTTCTCCTTCGGCCAGTGTTTCTTCATGGCTGGGTGAGATTTTTTGCAGACCGGTTCCGTAATTGGTGATGACAGAAACACCCAATACTTTCATTCCCGAATGCACGGCGCATATTACTTCAGGAACGGTGGACATTCCAACAGCGTCGGCACCTAATGTTTGAAACATTTTAATCTCGGCTTTGGTTTCAAAGGTGGGACCTAATGTCCACAAATAAACACCTTGTTTGAGTTTGATTTTTAGGGATTTGGCAAGAGACAAAGCCTTTTTTTGATATTCAAGCGTGTAGGCATCGGCCATTCCCGGAAAACGAGGACCAAAACGCTCATCATTGGGACCTATTAATGGATTGGTGCCGCTTAAGTTGATGTGATCGGTGATTAGCATCAAATCTCCGGGAGCGATTTTTTTTCTTAAAGAGCCGGCGGCGTTGGTGACAATTAAACTTTTTATTCCCAACAGCTGAAAGGCTTTAATAATGGTATTAATGAGTTGGGGGGAGTAGCCTTCATATAAGTGAAAGCGGCCTTGCATGCACAAAACTTCTTGTCCGGCAAGACGTCCGACAATAAGACGGCCGCCGTGACCTTGGACGGTGCTGCGTGGAAAGCCGTTAATGTCGGTGTAATTAATTGAGACGGCATCTTGAATCGAATCTGCAAGTGAGCCTAAGCCTGAGCCTAAAATCAGAGCTATTTGCGGATGGAAGTTGCCTATGCGTGTGCGAATTTGAGCGGCTATTTGATGCATCATTTCAAAAGCTCCTTGGCTGTGAAAGTGGCTGGGAAAATTTTTGATAATGGAAGAGTTTGTTTTACGCCTTCCATATCTGCTAAATGGATGAGCGTGTCAGGTGTGGCAAATTCAGCTATTCTTTGTAGACAGGCACCGCAAGGCAAAATGAGCGGGGAGCTATCGGCAATGACCAAAATTTCTTGTATTTTTGTGTCTCCTCCGGCAAGCATGGCGGCAATGGCTCCGGCTTCGGCACAGGTGCCACAGGGATAGGAGATGTTTTCGACATTGCAACCGGCGTAAATTTTTCCGCTTGAGCTTAAAATTGCGGCGCCGACTTTGAACCCGGAATATGGGGCGTAGGCGCGTTCTCTGGTTTCTCGTGCTTGGTGGTATAAATCTTTGAGCGCTTCCATCTTGCAATCAATCCTTAAAAGTTTTATTAATGATTATGTGCGTATAATAGCAAATATTATAAAAATTTAGCAAAGATTATTTTATCTGTTCACATTTTTCGAGGGGAATAAACGTGAAGAAAATTTGGTTGATTCTTGGAGCCGTCATTATTGTAGCCTTGGGCGGAGTATCTGTATATATTTCTACAATCGACTGGAATCAGCATAAAGATAAAATAGCTGAACAATTTAACGATATTACCGGAAAAAAGGTTGTTTTTGCCGGTCCGGTCAGTTTTAAACTATTGCCCTCTCCGAAACTGACGGCTACAGATATTAAAGTGTTTAATCAAAATCAAACTGTTAAAGACAAGCCTTTAGCAACTATTAAAAGTTTGGAGGCAAATTTGTCTTTGCGCCCGTTGTTGAGCGGCGATTTTGAAGTGGTTATGATGTCTTTGATTGAACCGGAAATGTGGTTCAATGTTGAGGCTGATGGAAAACTTAACTGGCAAACTCCTTTAACTGAAACTCAAAAACAAAGTTTGGAAGATATTAAAATTTCTTTAGACAGCGTATTGATAGAAAAAGCAAAAGTCAATTTTACGGATACTAAGCATGGTATTGATACACATTTGGATAATTTGAACGGAGAGGTGATTGCCGAGAGTGTGTTTGGTCCGTATCGTATTGAAGGGAGCTATGTTAAGGGTAAAAATCCTGAAGGGTTTGCTATTTCTTTAGGGCAATTTTCTGAGAGTTTTGCTACTTCGGTGAATTTTGTATTGAATCAGCCGGCATCGCAATCTTATTTGCGGTTTGATGGTACGGTCTTGCTTAAAAATAGTGCCGTGAATGGTAATTTAATTATCGAATCTCAAAAGTTTAAAGAATTTTTTGATTCAACTCTGCCAAATCAAGTGTTAGATGAAAATTTGGATTATCCTTTGGCTTTGTCTTTAGAGCTTGATACCAATAAGGCTCGTATCAGTATGTCTAATATTGTGGTGAAGTTTGGGCAGTCTGCTGGCGCTGGAAATATTTTAATTCCGTTGTTTGAAGACGAATTTATTATTGATGAGAATCGACCTGTCGAACGCCGAGAAATCGAAACCGCATTTAATATGACAGATTTGGATTTGACACCTTGGGTCGCTTTACTGAAAAAAGAGTTGAAAAACCAAAGTCAAGAAGAGAGCTTGTATCAGCCAATGTTTGATTTTGATGTCTTGGCTGATTTGAAATCAATTAAAACCACTTATAACGGACAAAATATCAAAGATTTTGTTTTGAGTGCCGATTTTGTTGATAATAGTTTTGATATTCGCGAGTTGAGCGGGGTTTTGCCCGGTGAAACAAAATTTAAGTTGAGCGGTGATGTCTTTTCATCTGAAGAAAAGCTCACATACAACTTGAAGACAGAGCTTTCAGCTAATGATTTGCAAAAATTTGCCTCATGGTTGGGGTATGATATTCAACCCGTGGCTCCTTCTACTTATCGTAGGGCTGAAGTAAAAACCAGTGTGGCCGGAAATTTGAAAAATATTAAAATTTCTCCTTTGGAGCTGACACTTGATAAAACCGTTGTATCCGGTGAGGTGGGAATTATTCGCGGGGAGCGTCCGCAGGTTTATATGGCTCTTAATTCCGATAGTATTAATTTTGATAATTATATTAAAGGTTTGCCTGAAGAGTATCTTGAAAAGTCCGCTAAAGAGAAGATGACATATCGTTTTTCGAAGTTAGCAGACTTAAATAATTGGGATGTCGATTTTAGAGGTGGTTTGGATTTGGGAATTTATGAAAATGTTCCTTTTGAAAACACAATGTTTAATTTCAAGCTCTCGCAAGGTGTGATGAAAATTAATCAATTGACAATCGGTAATGTCGGAAATGCCAAACTTTCTTTTGAGGGAGAAGTTTCTGGTTTTGGTAAAGCTCCTAAAGTCGAAAATTTGAAGTATGACGTCAGCACACAAAACTTTGAAGCATTTTTGACGAAGTTTGATTTGCCCAAACCGGATGTCAATTTGAAAGAACTGCAAAACTTTACTTCTCAGGGTATTGTAACGGGAAGTTTTGAGCGTGCCGCAATGAAGACGGTTTCAAAATTGGGTAACTGGGATGTAACTTATACCGGACAGGTCAGCCAAAATGATAAGGGGGCTTTCTTAGATGGTAATATTCAATTTAAGGCGCCCGATTTTGTGAAATTTGTAAATGCGCTTAATTTTAATTATCAACCTAAAAGTTATGCCTTGGGGCTCTTTAGTTTGAATGCTAAGTTGGCTAAAAATGGCGGTATCTTTAAACTAAGTGATACTGATGCCTTTATTGGCGCCAATAATATTAAAGGTATGATTTGGGTGGATAAAAACAGCGATAAGCCAAATATTGTGACGGATTTAAAGATTTCTCGTTTTGAGCCAAGTCGGTTTTTCTATAATGCCGGAAATAATTCTAAAAAAGATAGTCCTGTTATGGCAATGCGCTCGGATAGTGATAAACAAGTTCAATTCTTGAGCAAACCAACGTTTGATAAGACCAGATTGAATTATGATTTTTACAAGACATTTAATCTGTCGGGTAAGTTTGCAATCGATGATTTGATTCATGATAAATATACTTTCAAGAATGCTCAATTTTCAGTCAACCTGAAAGATGATAAGTTGGATATTAGTAATTTTAGTGCCCTGCTTAATGATGGAAAAGTTGAAGGTAATGCAAGTCTTGTTTTGGCTCAAAAGCCTGAACTTAACCTGAATTTTAAAATTGCAGACCAAAATATTGATACTTACTGGAGAGGTGAGAAGTATGGTTTGACATCAGGTCGAATGAATTTGGACGGAGGGCTTGTAATGCCGGCATCTTCATTGGAAGAGATGTTTATGGGGACTAAGGGAATTGTTAATCTTTCAGTACAACGTCCGGTGATAAAAGGATGGAATTTGGCAAAAATTCAAGAAGATTTGAAAACCAGAGATCGTTCTGAAGGATTGGTTAATTTGGCAACAAATAATTTGCAAACAGGTGAAACGGTATTTGATCGTTTTCAGACAAGTATGAATTTTAATCAGGGAAAAGTCGTATTAGACGGAGCAAAATTTGAAGCTCCTAATGTAAGCATTGATATGTCTGATGAAAGCAATTTGGAAACTTGGGATATGTCAGCTGATTTTAAGGTCTCTTTACCTGAATTAACAAAAATTCCTCAATTTAGTTTTGGATTGAGCGGTAATATGGCTAATCCGGAATTGAAAGTTGATGTTAAACCAATTACGGATACGTATGATGCAAAATGGGCTAAGGTTGAGGCAGATAAAAAAGCGGCGGAGCAAGCTCGAATCGATCATTTGAAAGAATTGATGGAACTGCAACAACAGCGAGCCAAAGGAATTAAAAATATTTTGGATTTGGAGGTTGTGGCTGAATTTGATAAGTTGAGCCCTGCGGCTGTCAGTGAACAGGCAAAAAATCAATACCAGACCTTGAAAGGGGAAATAGATAAAACTTCAAGCGGTATTGATGAAATCTTTACTCTCGGATTAACTCAAGAGTTTGATGAAACATTGCCTCAAGCCTTATCAAAGAGAAATGATATTTATGATACGGAAGTTGGTAGTTTGAAAAAGCAAATTGTTCAAATCTATGTCGATGATTTGAAGTTTCAGATTAATGATGCTTATAACAAGATTAGAGATACTTATAATCTCTCAAAAGAAAAATCCAATGCTTACAGAGATGCTTTTGCTGAATTCCCTCAACGTTTGGCAAAAATAAAAACTGAGTATAATTTGGATACGGATAAGCTTGTTAATCAGTTGAAACAAGATATTGAAAATAATTTGTTATTTATTGATGAGGCTAATTCGAAAATAGGAAAAGAATACTTAACCAAACAAGATGATAAAGATGCCGAAAAGTTAAAAAGCTTTTTAGATGATGAAAAAGCAACTTTGGAAAAGATAGAAAAAGAGCTCAATATTTTAGAGGAGAATATTAAGCGTTTGCTGGAATATGCATCAGAGTCTGTAAGTTTGGAAGAAACAGCTTACAAAGCTCGTGTAAAGGCTGCCGAACAGGCCAAAAAAGTTCAAGAAAATATTGGTAAGATTTCTAATTCGGCAGGTAAAAATAAAACGATTGTTCGTGATATTGAAGATATTGAAAAATCTGAAAAGGTGTTGAATGAACAACCCGTTAGAGTTCTTGATTTCTCTAAGGACGCAGAAGTGGTTGCAAAACCAGCAAAAGCCCCGAAAGAGATAAAAAACAAAACGCCAGAAAAGAATGAGGAAACTTTGGGGTTGATAAAAAAAACAACAGGAACTATCTCTAAAGCAAGTGGAGTAATCGTTAAGCAGCAATAACACTAACAGTTGTTAAATTTTGATATACTCTTCTTGTCGAATCTTTTTTTTATGATACAATTTAAGTATATGGTTATATGCTGTTTTCGGGAGAGTTATCATGAATAAAAAGCCAGAAGTTTGTATTCTGCCTGTGGCGGGGCTTTCAACCAGAAATTTGCCGGCAACAAAGGCTTTACATAAAGGTTTTTTGACTTTACATGGTATTCCGATTATTCAATATTCGGTTAATGCTTGTGCAGAAATCGGAATTAAAGAAATTGTTTTTATTTACAGTAGTCAGTCTTCGAAAGAGTTGTTCGAGACTTATTTTTCTCCTTATCCCTGGCTTGAGGAACATTTAGCATCTCATAATAAATTAGATTTATTGCAAAAGGTCAGAGATATTATTCCCGCAGGAATGAAGTTTTCTTTTGCTGAACAAAAAGAGCCCAAAGGTAACGGACATGCTATTTTGATGGCGCAAGATATTGTCGGTGACAGAGATTTTATTGTGATGTGGCCTGATGATGTGTATGTCAATTTGCATGGCGACGGAATTCTTAAGCAATTGGTTGATGTCTATGAGACAGAAGGCGGCATGGTAGAAAATATCATGGAATTCCCCAGAGAAGAAATGGTACGTTACGGGGCTTTGGTTGGAGCCGTTCGTGATGGTCGTGTGGTACGAGCAAAAGGTTTGGTTGAAAAACCGGCTCTGGAAAATGTTCCATCTAATTATGCCAGTATGGGGCCATATATTTTACCAAACGAAATTATGAAAATTTTGCCTGAGGTTAGAAAAGGGGCTAACGGTGAAATTAATCTGACAGATGCTATGGAGTTGGCTGCACAACGTGGAATGAAACTTACAGGTGTTTTGTGTGATACCTTACGTTTTGATTGCGGAACATCTAAAGAACTAGAGCGCTCAAATCTAAAATTAAGCCTTATGCAAGATCCGGATTTGAGGGCTTATGCTTCAGAACTTTTGCATACCATGTTGGTTTAGGTATAGATATCCTAGAGTAATTTTCTGGGTTATAGCTATAAAAAAATCCCCGCTTGTGCGGGGATTTTTGTGGTTGTTTAATGGTTTATTTTACTTCACCAACATACATACCGGTAGCAACAGCAGCTTTAACATAATCACTGTGCGGATTTAAGAGAGTGGTACCTTCTTTTAATACTTCTTCTATTGTGGCAGAAGATACTTTACCATCTTTCCAAATTACCATGCGGTTGGTTTCACCTTTATCCAACAATTCGATGGCTTTAGCACCAAATACAGCGGCTAAAGTGCGGTCAAAAGCGGTCGGTGCGCCGGCACGTTGAACGTGACCTAAACGAGTAACACGGGTTTGAAATTCGGTGTAGCGTTTGTTAATTTCTGCACTCAGATAATCGCCAATACCGCCATAAACTTTTTCGCCAATCAAGTTTTTAGCGCCAACGATGTGCTCGCCGTTTTCGTTTTTGATACCTTCAGAAACAACGATTACGGCATGATTGCGACCAGAGGCCTTAACTTGTTTTAATTTTTCGATAATAGAATCGATTTTGTAAGGAATCTCCGGAACCAAACAAACGTCAGCTTGACCTGCCAGGGCAGCATGCATTGCCAAGTGACCAGCGTCACGACCCATAACTTCCAGAATCAAAGCGCGGTGGTGTGAACGAGCAGTTAAATTCAGGCTATCAACAGCGTCCATGCAGACTTGAACAGCAGAGTTAAAACCAACTGAGAATTCGGTAATCGGGGTGTCATTATCAATGGTTTTAGGAATACCAACCATTTTGATGCCAGCACCTTTGCAGTAGTTACCGCAGATGTTCATGCTGCCGTCGCCACCGATAACAACAATTGCATCTAAGCCTAATTCTTTAACGCCACGACCAAATTTGGCAGACATTTCTTCCAAAGATTCCATCTTAACACCTTTGTTTAAGGAGCCAAGGTAAGAGCCGCTTAATCTCGGCCATGGAGAATCTGAGAAACTGTGTTCGGTCAAAATTTCATATTGAATAGGAGTTTCGGTTAAGCCGTCAGTGCCGTTTATGATACCGTAAACTTCCCAACCCTTCTGTGTGGCCGCATTGACTACGGCGCGAATGGTCGCATTCAGACCTGAACAGTCGCCACCACTGGTTAAAACACCAATCTTTTTAGTATTATTCATTGAAAAACTCCTATTTTTATTCATTTACTATTGATTCTTTATCAATTTTGCTGTATAATCTATTACAAATTTTATGGGAAGATTTCCAGTAAAATTTTTTTGTTATCATAGTTTTTTTCTCAACATATTTTATAGGGGCTCAGATTTATGTTAAATAATGACAATTTGAATAAACTGCAACATCAACTTTGTGAGTTGAAATTAGAGGAACGTCGTGTTTGTTCAGATATTCGCCATTTGGTCTCTCGGAATAAAACTATTGATTTCTTTCAGGCAAAACAGTTGAACTCTTTACGAACAGGCGTTAAGAAAAAGATTGAGCGGGTTGAAGCTAAGATTATGCCCAATATTATTGCTTAATCTTGTGAGGAAATAAAGTTTGTGAGAGGCTCTTGGTTGGGAAGAGCCTCTTTTGATAGAGAGATTTTGCTTGCAAATATTTAATCGTTATGTTAAATAACTTTTGTTTTAATGTGTAACCTTTAGATAAATTGAAAAGGGGTGATTTAAGTGGTTCAAGTTACTGTTATCGGTAATGACGTTGCTCAATCTCTGAAAGTTTTGAAAAAGAAAATGCAAAGAGAAGGTATTTTCCGTGAAATGAAACTCAGACGTTGTCACGAAAAAAATTCTGAAAAGAAAGCAAGACGTCAAGCAGAGGCTGTTCGCAGAGCTCGCAAACAGTTGCGGAAACGCTTAGATACTGAAGGATTCTAAAGAATCTTTTGCAAAACAAAAAAGAGGCTAATTAATTTAGCCTCTTTTTTTATTACATGCTTTACAGAAAACCCCGAGTTTACTCGGGGCTGAATGCCAAGGTATCGTTAGATACCGTTCCACGCCAACGAGCGTGGTCAAACCGTTAGGTTTGTAACTACTATAGAACCCCCAGTTTACTGGGGGATATCTATTAAAGCCATGTAGAAAATTGCTAAGTTAGTTGATGATGAATAAAAAGGTATACATTTTGTATAGAGATTACCCGATATCGCTGACGTGTCCCAAATTACGCTATTATTGCTTATTTGAAGTGTACTTTTAAAAGCTAATAAGAAGTATTTCTGGAGTAGCCATTGAAGAGATTGTTTGAGATTATTTTGTTTTAAGTAGTCTTTCAAAAATCGAATGGGTATGGGGGTATTTATTTTTTATTCTAAGTTCAAAATCTGGCGGGCAAAGTCATGGGCCTTAAAGTGGTCTAAGTCTTCAATGCTTTCGCCAATGCCGATGTAATAAATCGGAATTTGAGTTTCTTCGGCAACGGCAACGATTATGCCGCCTTTGGCCGTGCCGTCTAGTTTGGTGACAATCAATCCGTTGACATTGACCATATCCTTAAAAGTTTTGACTTGGTTGAGAGCGTTTTGTCCGGTGGTGGCATCAATGGTGAGTAAGGTTGCATGTGGAGCATCGGGAATGACTTTTTTGATGACGCGGACGATTTTGCTTAACTCATCCATTAGTCCGGTTTTGTTTTGCAGACGGCCGGCCGTATCAATAAACACAATATCATCCCCTTGAGTGAGAGCTTCTTTTAGGCCGTCAAAGCAAAGAGCGGCCGCATCGCAACCGTTGGGGCCTTTATAGACTCTAATATTGTTCCTATCTCCCCAGACTTGGAGTTGCTCGACGGCAGCGGCGCGGAAAGTATCAGCGGCAATGTAAGAAATTTGGTGCTTTGCTTTGAGCTTGGCGGAGAGCTTGCCGATGGTGGTGGTTTTGCCGGCTCCGTTGACGCCAACCATTAAAATGACAAAAGGTTTCTTTTTTTCAATGAGAAAGGGTTGTTCGCAAGGCTTGAGAATCGCCTCAATATCGTTGGCTAATTCGGTTTTGATTTCTTGCTCGTCGGCGTCTTTATTGAGACGGCGGGAGGCAAAAGAAGAAATGATTTTTTGTGAGGCCTTAACGCCTAAGTCAGATGTAATCAGCAAATCCTCCAGGTCTTCCAAAGTTTGCAAATCAACTTTGCGTTTGGTGAAAATATCGGTTATGCCTGAGGTGAGTTGGGTGGAAGTCTTTTTTAATCCAAAGCCTAATTTTTGAAACCAATTACTCATCACTTTCTCCTAGTTCTCTTAAAAGGCGGGCACGTTCTTTGCGAATTTCTACCGGGACTTGTTTAAGGGCTGCCGCCGGTGTTCCGGGGCGTTCCGAATAAGGGAAAACATGCAATTTGTTGATTTGTGCCTCGGTTACTAATTTGAGGGTATTTTTAAATTGCTCATCGGTTTCGGTCGGAAAACCGCAAATAAAGTCAGCCCCGAAAGTGGCATCTTTGCGAACGGAACGTATTTTTTGACATAAATTAATGACATCTTCTCGGGTGTGACGACGGCGCATTTGGCGCAAGACTTCATTGTCTCCCGATTGGATTGATAAGTGAAAATGAGGATAAATATTTTTATATTGTCCAATGAGCGCAATGAGTTTGCCATCAACCGCGGCAGGATCAAGTGAGCCAAACTGCAGAGAGGGAAGTTCTGGAATCTCTTCTAATATGGTTTGAACCAAAATGCTGAAAGATGAGCCTCTTGTGTCGGGTGAAATTTTATAAGAACAGATATCAACACCGGTTAAGCAAATTTCTTGGAAGCCTTGCTTTATAAGCTCGCGAATCTGAGCCAAAATATCGGGCAGGGGAACAGAACGATTGTGCCCTCTGGCATAAGGAATAATGCAGTAAGAACAGCGGTGGTTGCAGCCTTGTTGAATTTGCACAAAGGCTTTATGGCGCCCTTCAAAACCCGTAATCATATAAGAATCGCATTGGTCATAAGAAAAAATATCGCCGACTATGGTTTTTTCGGTGATTTCTTGGGTGAGATATTTTTCGATTTCGGTTTTCTCTTTGTTGCCTAAAATCAGGTCAACTTCTTCCATGGCGGCAAATTTTTCGGGGGCAATTTGGGCGGCACAACCCGTTACCACAATTTGGGCATCGGGATGAAGTTTGCGCAGTTTGCGAATCGTTTGACGGCACTGACGCTCGGCTTCTCCGGTAACGGCGCAAGTGTTGACAATGATGAGATTGTCTCTATCACGAAATTTTTCCTTAAACACCTCGGACTCGTAGCTGTTAATACGGCAACCTAGGGTGATGACTTCTACCATTTTTTTCCTGTTCTAAAATTTAATATTAAAAAATCCCTTTCTTCTTGCCTAATATAAGTAAAAAGAAAGGGATTTGCAAATATTTTGCGTGCACAAAATTTAGTTTTGTGAAATCATTTCCAAAGCTTTGTCGGAAAATTCTTTCATTACTTTAGCGCTGGAAGCTAATTTGCTGCGTTCTTCGTCATTTAAGACCGGATAAACAACATTGTGAACGCCACGTTTGCCCAAAACAGTAGGCAAAGACAAGCAAACATTCTTTACGCCTTCAACGTCTTCATGGTGGGTAGAAACGTTGAGAATCGCATATTCATTGTTAGAAATGGCACTGCAAATACGGCACAAAGCTCCGGCAATACCGTAGAAAGTAGCACCTTTGCCATCAATGATTTTGTAAGCGGCATTGCGAACGCCGTCATCAATTTGAGCTTTTACTTCCGGAGTGAAAGGTTTGCCGAATTCTTCAGCCAATTTATCCAAAGATACGGTACCGGCATCACCTGCAGACCAAACCAAAACTTCGCTGTCGCCATGTTCACCGATTACGTTGGCGTGGATAGATTGCGGAGAAACACCTAAGTGGTAGCCTAAAAGCGTACGGAAACGAGCAGTATCCAAAACAGTGCCAGAACCGATAACTCTTTCTTTTGGGAAACCTGACAATTTGAGAGCAACTTCAGTCATAATGTCTGCCGGATTAGCCGTGATGATTAAGGTTGTGTCCGGAGCAGCTTTGGCGATTTGCGGAATGATGCTTTCAAAAATTTTGACATTACGTCCCAGTAAGTCAATGCGGGTTTCGCCAGGTTTTTGGTTTGCACCGGCGGTTACAATTACAATTTCGCAACCTTTCAAATCCTCATAAGTGCCGGCTTTTACCTTATTGGCATAAGCAAAAGGGGTGGCGTGAGCCAAGTCAGAAGCCTCGGCTTCGGCTTTGGCTTGGTTGGCATCAATTAAAACTACTTTACGAGCAACGCCTTTCATGATTAAGGCAAAGGCGGTGGTGCTGCCGACTGAACCGGCTCCGATAATTCCTACTTTCATCTTTTTCTCCTTTGGCCGGTAGTTCGCCGGCAATAGTCGTTAATATTATGTTCTTTTATTTTCTTTTCTATATATAAGGTGTTTTTTTTATAAAACAATAAAAAAAGCTGTTCAATCGAACAGCTTTTAATAACATTTTTTTTCTTATTGTTACTTGTTTTCTTCAACCGGTTTAGCTGCTGGGGTTGAAGCTTCTTCTGCCGTCTTTGTCTCTGAAACAACAGTTTCTTCAACAAAGGTTTCATCTTCATCGGAAGTTTCAGAAGGATTGGTTTCAATAACTTCTTCAACGTCTTGTTCTATGGTGATGGTTTCACCGTTTGCTTGGGTGCATTTGCAGATGCTTTTGGTTGCATCAGAGTTGCAATTTTCATCAGCAGGGTCGCATGCCGGAACTGAATCACAGATGCAATTAGGATCCGGTAAAGTGGCTGTTACAGGGTCAGATGTTTCAACTGCCGGAGTGGTGGAAGCAATGCGTCCGTTTTCTTTAACAAAGCGGCTGATGACCATTAACGCAACAATTACCAATACAATATAGAACAATTTTTTCATTCTGACATATCCTTATAATTATGTTTTGTCTGTTGCTATGAGATTATTACGAGATTAGGGGCTTGTCAATTATTAGAATTGGCTTGTCAACTTAATTGTGCGGAACTTTTTTTACAATTAAGAATATATACTTTTGATGTGGATTTTTGCAAATATACATATAAAAATGCGATTTTATCCACCAGTTTCTTTGCGCTAAGTCCTTAGAAAATAAACGTTTTTTGCAATGTGGCGTGTTTTTGAGTGCGGTTTTTTAAAATAATGCTTGTCAAATTATATAAAATTGTGCTAACTACTCAATCACGGGCCGGAGTGTTCGAAAGCCCGAAAATTTGTTTTAATAATTTTTTGAGGTTTATCATATGACTGATGTAGCTAACCGCGTTAAGAAAATCGTTGCAGAACATCTTGGCGTTGAAGAATCAAAAGTAACAGATACAGCTAGTTTCATTGATGATCTGGGCGCTGACAGCTTGGATACTGTTGAACTGGTTATGGCTTTCGAAGAAGAATTCGGTTGCGAAATTCCTGATGAAGCTGCTGAAAAAATTCTCACAGTTAAAGACGCTATCGACTACTTGTCTAAAAACGCTTAAGTCGTAAAGTCTTTGTGAATTGAATGAACTCGCTTGACTAAGCGAGTTTTTTCATATAAAAACGGATAAGCCCCCATCGTGTATGGGCGTATGTGATAACATTATGAGGTAATTGAATGAGAAGAGTTGTTGTTACCGGACTTGGCATGGTTTCTCCCTTCGGGCGCGGTGTCGATTATAACTGGAAATGTATTTTAGACGGTAAGTCAGGTATTCGTAAAGTTGAAGATGTTGATTTGAAAGATATTCCTGTTGCTATTGCCGGTCAGGTTCCTTTCGGTGAAGGCGAACACGACTTTAATCCCGATACGGTTATGGCTCCTAAAGACCAGAAAAAAGTTGATAAATTTATTTTATACGGTTTGGCTTCCGGTAGCGATGCTATTGAAGATTCCGGTTGGAAACCTCAAGATGATGAAGGTCAATTCCGTTCAGGCGTTATGATGGGTTCAGGAATCGGCGGTTTGCAAAATATTTATGAAAACTCCATCGCTTTTAATGAGCATGGTATTAAGAAAATTTCGCCTTTCTTTATTCCGTCTTGCTTGATTAATATGGTTTCTGGTAACTTGTCTATTAAATATGGTTACAAAGGTCCAAACCATGCTTGCGTTACAGCTTGTTCTACCGGTACTCATGCTATCGGTGATGCTGCTAACATTATTGCCAGAGGCGATGCTGATGTTATGGTGGCCGGTGGTGCCGAATCTGCAGTTAACTGCTTGGCTATGGCCGGTTTTGCAAGAATGAAAGCTATTACTTCCGACTTTAACGATACTCCTGAAAAAGCATCAAGACCTTGGGATAAGAATCGTAGCGGTTTCGTTATGGGTGAAGGTTCCGGTGCCGTTGTGTTGGAAGAGTTGGAACATGCTAAAAAGCGTGGTGCTAAAATCTATGCTGAAGTTGTTGGTTATGGTATGAGCGGTGATGCTTACCATATTACAGCTCCTTCAGGTGATGGTGCTTATCGTGCAATGAAAATGGCTATTGAACATGCTAAAAAGCATGGTGTTGAATTGAAAGATATCAACTACATCAATGCTCACGGAACTTCAACTCCTGCAGGTGACGTTGGTGAGGCTGAAGCCGTTAAGAGAGCTTTTGGTGAATATGCTACTAAAGTTTCTATGTCTTCTACAAAATCTGCTATCGGTCACTTGTTGGGTGCTGCCGGTGCGGTTGAAGCTGTGTTGACGATTATGGCTATTCAAGACCAAACTTGCCCGCCGACACTTAATTTGGAAAATGTTGAAGATTCTATCAGCGATATGGATTTAGTTCCTCTGAAACCGAAAAAACGTGAGATTAAGGCTGCTATGTCTAACTCGTTTGGGTTCGGCGGTACAAACTCTTCAATCGTTTTCAAAAAATATGAAGATTAGGTTCTTGATGTAAATGTAAAAAAAGGCAGAATGAATAGAAGAAATTCTTATTTGTTCTGCCTTTTTTAGTAATGTGTTGTGGTTGAGTATTATGCGTTCTCTTAAATATATTTTTCCGGTTTTGATTGTTCTGGCATCAGTCGTGTGGTGGCAGGTTAAAAATCTGATTGTGGCAGAAGGACCATTACAAGAAGTGGTGAATGTCGTAATCCCTAAAGGTGCAAATACAAAAATCGTCGCACAAGAACTCAAAAAATCAGGTGTTATTGACTCCGAATTACTGTTTCGCTTGGTTACAAGATTAAATAGCGCCGATAAAAATTTGAAAGCCGGCGAATATCAATTTATGCCCAAAGTTTCCGTCTTGCAAGTGATGGAAAAAATTGCCAGAGGTGAAGTTTATTATCGTAAAATTACTATTCCGGAAGGGCTGACTGTCGGACAGATTATGTATCTGATTTCAAATTATCCGGGATTGAGCGGAGAAATTAGTTTAGATGTTAAAGAAGGTGAACTCTTGCCTGAGACTTATAGTTTTGAGCTTGATGCTCCGCGTGATAGCATTATTTTGCAAGCCCAAAATGCAATGGATAAAATTAAACAGGTGATTTGGGATAATCGTGAAGAGGGGCTGCCGTATAAAAATATTAATGACATGATGACGATGGCCTCGATTATTGAAAAAGAGACCGCCGTTCCTGATGAGCGTGCCGTTGTGGCATCGGTATTTGTGAATCGCTTGCATAAAAGAATGCGTTTGCAGACAGATCCAAGCGTGATTTATGCTCTGACCGAAGGAGAATTTGAATTAAAACGTCCGTTGCGCAAAAATGACTTAAATATTGATAGTCCATATAATACTTATCGCAATTATGGACTTCCTCCTCATCCGATTTGTAACCCAGGGGTGGAGGCTATGGAAGCTGCTGCTCATCCAGATAAAACGGATTATTTATATTTTGTGGCAGATGGTGAGGGTGGACATAATTTTGCTAAGAGTTTGAATGAACATAATCGTAATGTTCGTAAATGGAAAAAGAAATAAAATAAAAATCCTCGAACTTAAAGTTCGGGGATTTTTTTCTGGTATGTGATAAAATATGTTTTAGGCTTGGCCGATGGTTTCCATCATCATTGGGTACATGGCTTGACGCGGCGGCATGCCTTTGGTCAAAACAACGTTGAATATCGGGTACATCCGCTCACATTCTTTGATGGCAATGTCAATAATTTGGGAGATTTTGCTCTCAATATTGCTTTCTTGGTCGTTAATAATGACGGCGTGTTTGAAGACTGGCATATTTTGTTCGGTCCAATAAGAAAAGTGGCCAACCCAGAGTTCTTCATTGGCAAGAGCTAAAAGTTCAAAAATTTTGCTGCGGTCTTCTATCTGGCTTTTGATGTCCATTAGGCAAGAAAGGTGCAGGCAATGCATATTTTCTTCCCAGGCAAAAAACAAAAGCATATTGTTCCATTTGCCTTGAACCTCGACCACTACTTCGTTGGAACCACGGCGGTCAAGTTCGTAAGATTGAGCACTGAACAGGTTCTCGACAGTGTCAATCGGATTATAATTCAGGGCATAATTCTTTGCCAGATTCATAAGTATCTCCAATTATCAAAAAAACGAGTACGAGCGTGTTTAGAACTAGATTGCATTAGCGAGTCGTGAAGTGCAACTCTTTCAATAAGTTTTCCACTTAATTCACAGGGGAGATTTTTATTTTTAATTTTTTGTTATGCAAAAACAATGTCTTAATTTTTTATAATTTTTTTGTTCGGTTTTAGGTGTGGATATATTTTTTTGCGTTAATATAATGTTTACAAATTAGTTTTTGATGAGGATTTTTTGGTATGAACGGATTTGATTTTCCTGATATTTCACCTGTTATGTTTACGCTCGGACCCGTGGCTGTTCGTTGGTATTCGATGGCTTATTTGCTGGGAATTATTTTTGGATGGGTGATGCTCAAATGTAATGTGAAAAAAAATAATTTGGCTTTGAGCGAGGCTAATATTGAAGACCTTGTCTTTTATGTTACTTTGGGAATTATTTTAGGCGGACGTTTGGGATATGTCTTGTTTTATGGGCAAGATGTTTATTGGCATAATCCGTTACAAATTTTGGCAATTTGGCATGGCGGTATGTCATTTCACGGCGGAATTATCGGGGTTATTCTTGCTATTTGGTATTTCTCGCGCAAAATTCATTATCCGTTCTTAGGCTTAACAGATTTAGTGGTGCTTTATGCGCCAATCGGTATCTTTTTAGGACGCTTGGCCAACTTTGTTAATGATGAATTATGGGGAAGACCGACCGATGTGGCTTGGGCGGTTAAGTTTCCCAGCGGCGGATATGTTCCCAGACATCCTTCGCAAATTTATGAGGCTCTCACGGAAGGTGTATTGATGTTCTTGGTCTTGAATTTTTTGTGGCGTTATAAATGTGTGCGTGAAAAAATGGGTGTTACCTCGGCTTTGTTTGCTATTCTTTATGCCACATTTCGAATGTCAATGGAGCAGTTTCGCCAGCCCGATGCGCAACTCGGTTTCTTCTTTGGCGGGGTTACAATGGGACAAATGCTCTCTTGTCCGTTGTTGATTGCCGGCTTGTGGGTTTTGTGGGTGAAGGTGTTTAAGCCTTGGATGTCACGTTCTGCGTAAATTGGTAGGCTTTTTGGAGTGCTTTTTGCGTGCGCTTTAATACTTCCAAAGAATTGTCGTCACTGCGTTTCTTTTCGGATATGCAGCAAGAAACAGTCAACTTTAATCCCTTTTTGCGGTTGCCTAACATAAATTCGGCTGAGGCAATGCCTCGTCTGATTTTTTCAAGTCGTTCGTAGCTTTCTTTTTTGTCGCAGTTCTTAAAAATCAGTACAAACTCATCTTCGGAATAACGATAGATAAGAGCTTCGGTTTCAAGCTCTTGCATGCGCATGGTTATCATACGGGTGAGGGCATAAATACCGCGGCGGCCAAAGACTTGTTTTAAGTGCTCATAATTGTCAATACAGACAATGCCTAAACTGTATTTGAGGGGGAATTTTTCGGATTGTTTGAGGTAGGCGTTACGGCTGGATAATCCGGTTTGAGCGTCGGTGTAGGTATGATAGTAAATGTCTTTGCCAATGCAATGGAGAATAGTTAGGGCTGCAGCCGAAAAGAAAATGGTTAGCGCAGTCGGGCTTGAGGAATAATAGAATCCGGCAAAAATATTCAGTCCGGCATAAAACAGAGAGCTATCCATAATCGAGCCGCTGTATATCATTCGGATAAAGCAAGCAATAGTGCATAAGCTAAACAGCAACATGCTGGATGAGGTGAGATTGATGGTATCGGTTGGAAGACTGAGAGCCAAAGAGATGGATAAGTGCGTTAGCTTTTCCCCAATTGTGTATTCCGCAAACAATACCAACAGCCAGTAAACACTATGGCGGGTGAGAAGTTTTTTATCAGGGCAAAAATAGCAAAAGCATAAATTTATCGGCATAAAGAAACATAAATTGATATAAGCCGGTGAGCTTAAATAATCCAGACTATATAAATTCTTAAAACTATTGATGAGAATATAAGCCAGCGAAATATTTAAGAGGTAAAAAATGGGTTTACGCTGGTTAAAATAAATCAATATTCCGGTGCTGACGACATTAAGGATAAAAAACATAGCGTGAAAGCTATTCATGGTGGAAAGTGAAATATCGCCGTAAAAATAAAAGCCTAATAAGGCTAACCCAAAAATGAGTGCCGGAAAGTGAGAATTATGCACTTGGGGCAAAATTTGTTGGAGATTATGTATAAATTTACGCACGGCTTATCCTTTCCAATAATTGGGATTATTGTAAGAGATAAGGGTTTAAATTTTATTTACGCATTTGATAAAACAACTGTCCCCATACGAATAAAACCGATAACCATTTTGCATGGCGTGTTGATAGGCTGTTTTCATTCTTTCGGTTCCGGCAATGGCGCATATCAACATAAACAGAGTTGATTTTGGTAAGTGGAAGTTGGTGATGATGTCATCAATTATCTTAAACTTATAGCCGGGGGTAATAAATATATCCGTTTCACCGGTGAAGGGGTGTAAAATTCCCTTGTCATCAGCGGCTGTTTCAAGTAAGCGGAGTGATGTTGTGCCGACGGCTACAATCTTTTTACCTTGTTTTTTGGCGGCATTAATGGCGTCACAAGCGTCTTGGTGGATAATGCCATATTCGGCGTGCATTTTATGGTCTTTGGTGTCTTCAACCTTAACCGGAAGAAATGTTCCGGCGCCAACGTGCAAAGTTAAAAATACTTTTTTGATGCCTTTTTCTTCCAAGGCTTTAAAAACGCGGTCAGTAAAGTGCAAGCCTGCGGTTGGAGCAGCTACTGCGCCTTCATATTTGGCATAAATGGTTTGGTAGTTCTCTTTATCGGAATAGCGGTTCCATAAGTTTTCTTTGTTTGCGGCATCGGGTTTGTCGCGTTTAATGTAAGGCGGTAAGGGCATGGAGCCGTATTGTTCCAGAAAATGGGCTAAATCTTGCGGGGCGCAGTTGAATGAAATTTCAACACCTTCTTCGCCTTGTTTGCTGATGACCTGAGCACTGAATTGGGAAGCTTCAGCCGAAATTTCTTCGGTGTAAAAAGTGATTATATCTCCTTCGTGGAGGCGTTTGGCGTTTTTGATAAACGACATCCAGCGAATTCCATCAATCGGGTGATAGAGCGTGACTTCAACTTCAGCCAGACCTCGTTTAGCGTAAAGGCGTGCGGGAATAACCTTGGTGTCGTTAAATACCAAAACATCGCCTTCTTCCAGTAAATCGGGAAGTTCCGTGAATATGCGGTCTTTAATTTTATCTTCCTCGCTTAAGTCCAGCAGTTTGCACGCATCTCGCGGTTCGGATGGTTGATTGGCAATTAAACTCCGGTCTAAGTCAAAATCAAAAATATCTACTTTCATTGTCTTTTTCCCAATTTGTGCTTTATTTTTTTGTTGTTATAGTTTATAAAGTGCCCAATTGCAAATAATATTTCAAAAAAACTAAAGGCATTCGCCTCAAATTTTGCGGAGAAATTATGAAGATGAAAATTGCTTATCAGGGAGTGGCCGGTGCTTATTCCCATATTGCTTCAATGCAAGTATTTCCAAACCAAGAATATGTGCCTTGCGAGACTTTTGAAGAGGCAATGAATAAAGTGGCAAAAGCAGAAGTTGATATTGCCATGATTCCAGTTGAAAATTCTAATGCGGGGCGGGTGTCTGATGTGCACTTTTTGTTGCCTAAAACAGGTTTGCATATTGTAGGAGAATATTTTTTACGAATTGAACACCAACTCTTAGGCCTGAAAGGGGCTAAATTAGAGGAAATTGTGGCAGCTTCCTCTCATCCGCAAGCTTTGGCTCAATGTTCTGAGTTTTTGAAAAATCATAATATTAAACCTTTGGCGCGTATCGATACCGCAAAATCTTGTGAGGATGTTGTGGCTTGGCAAGATAAAACAAAGGCTGCGATTGCTTCAAAATTAGCGGCAGAAATTTATGGTTTGCAAATTTTGGCCTCAAATATTGAGAATGCTTCTAACAATACAACCCGCTTTTTGATTATGTCTCGTGAAGAAACTATTCCCGAAAATGATGGCGGAAAGTTTATTACCTCGTTTATTTTTAAGTTGAAAAATATTCCGGCAGCCCTTTATAAGGCTCTGGGTGGATTTGCTACCAATGGAATTAATATGACTAAGTTAGAGAGCTATTTGTTGGATGGTAAGTTTGTATCGGCGCAATTTTATGCCGAAATTGAGGCGCATCCGGACACGAAAGCTTATAAAAACGCTTTTGAAGAATTAAAGTTCTTTTCAGATTATGTGCATGTTTTGGGAACTTATTCTTCGGCAAGAGACAGAATGTAGAAATAAAAAAACACCGCTTGGCGGTGTTTTTTTTAGCTTATACTTTTTTAGCTTATACTTTTATTTTTCCGAGTAAAGCAATTGAATCGTCAATCAATTTTGATTTTTCGCTTTTACCGAGTTTTTTGTAAATTGTTTTTCTTACAGCCTCAATAGTTAATTCACTTGTCAGAGAAGTGATTTCTTGAGAGGCTTTTTCTTTGGCTGAATTTAGTCTTTCGTCAGCCTCGTTGGTCTTTACTTTCATCTCTTGTTCAAGTTTGCTTAGGCTTTCAGTTTTGAAGTATTCAACTTCTTTTTGTGCTTTTTTTAAGATTTCATTGGCTTCGTCTTGAGCATTGAGAAATTTACGTTGATATTCAGCCAGAAGATTTTGGGCATCAACTTGTAATTGGGAAGCTTCATCTATGCGGTTAATGATATTTGAAATTCTTTTTTTGAGCATAAGTGCTATCGTTTTACCAATAGGTTTGGCTAAAGCAACGACGACCAAAACAAAAGCTGCGGCTACCCAAAATTCGGCACCCATATAAAAGGCTTCTTCATGTCCTTCTATTTCATGAGTTGTCTGCCCTATCATGTTGGAAACATTTTGAGCTGCTTCCATAACAGCATTTTGTGTGGCTTCGATTAATTCTTTTCCCGCTGATGTTTTATCCATGGTGGTTTACCTTTTAGTCTTTTAATTCTTTCATGGTTGCTTTAATATCAGAGCTCTCAATCCCTGTTATTCCTATCTTTTTGATAACATCCAGGGCGAGTTTTTCAGAAATTCCTCTTACCTCTTTTAGGGCTTTTTCTTTCTCTGAATTAATTGTCTCTTCCCCTTCTTTGATTCTTTTTTGAAGTGTGGTTTCTAATTCGCTTTGCTTTTGGGAGATGAAGCGGTTCATTTCTTCTTTTGTGTTGGCTAAAGATTGATTAGCTGAAAGGGTTGCTTGGGACAGTGCATCTTGATATTTTTGCAAAGTTTCTTCCGCTTCTTGCTTGAAGTGGTTGGCTTTGTTTAGGTAACCGTCTATTTTACTTTGTCTGCGTTCCATTACTTCGGCTATTCTGGGTATGATAAATTTTGCCATGATAAACATCATGCTGAAAAAACATATCAGCAGCCAAAATATTTGTGAGGAAAATGTTGAGACTTCCAGTTGAGGCATACCTCTTAACTCCTTGTTTTGTAACCAAACCTCAGGCAACGCTTGGCGTTGCCTGAAGAGGTTTGTTTCTTATTGTCCGGTCAGCATTACAAGTGCAATAACCAATGCATAAAGTGCAATAGCTTCAACGGCGGCGAATCCTGCCCAGCCATAGATATCTACATCTTTTTTGACTTGCGGGTTACGTCCGACTGTTGAAATGATTGTGGTCCATACTTGAGACACACCCCAAGCTGCTACCATCATTGACAAAGCGCACATACCGGCGCCAATATATGCCATAGGTTCCATTTCTTTCTCCTTTAGTTAAAAGTCATTTATGACTTCCTTTGTTTTACGTCCTACATAATTATAATTTAGTGACTGTGTAACGCATCACCTAAATAAATACAGCTTAGAACTGTATAGATAAATGCTTGCAACAGGGCAATGAATATTTCAAAGACTATGATGCAGGCATCAAAGGCCAGAGGTACTATTCCCCCTACACCTAAAGCTATTACAAAACCGGCAATGATTTTTAACATAATGTGCCCAACCGTCATGTTGGCGACCAAACGTACTGTTAAACTAAACGGTTTTGATAAAAAGGATATGGTTTCAATCGGTATAATCAGCGGGGCTAATGCAAAAGGTATGCCTTTGGGCATAAAGGTTCTGAGCCAGCCTAATTTTTTCTTCCTTATACCGATGGCTATGTTAAACATTAGCGCAATTAAAGATAAGCCACCGACAGCCGCTACGTGAGACGTGAAAGTAAAGGCATAAGGGAATAACCCTAACAAGTTACCAAAAGCAACAAATAAAAATATGGTGAAAATCAAGTAAAAATATTTTAGACCTTCGACTCCTATATTTTCTTTTATGAGTGAGGAGATGAAGGAATATATGCTTTCAGGTATTGATTGCGCCATGGTCGGAATTATGCGCCGTTTCCTCAAGCATAAAGCAAACAAAAGAGTGGAAATAACAACCGTTAAAACCATAAACAGTGATGAATTGGTAAAAGAAATGTCAATTCCGCCAACTTCAATCGGAATGAGCGGTTTGATGACAAATTGTTCCATCGGGTTAGACATCGTTACTCCTCTTGGTTCTCTATGCTCTTTACAAAGCGATAAACATTCAGAAACCCTGCAATACCGCCTAAAAACAAAAATATAATCAGCAATATGGGGCGGGTTTCAAAAATCTTATCTAAAAGATAGCCGATTGCTCCGCCGACCAGTACGCCTGAGATTAATTCCGTTCCGATGCGAAAGCCTATCTTGCTGGCGCGCGAATAATCCGTTTCTTGTTGACCCTTACGCGCAAGATTTTCCTTGGCTTTAAGTTTGCGGATGCGTTCATCCATTTGCTTAATATCTTCAGGTATCTTTTTCATTGGTTTTAACATAAACCTCAAAAGTTACTTTCTTATTAATTTTTTGTAGGTGTCAATTTTTTATCCAAGAGTTTTTGCAGAGCTTCATAATTCGGAACACCGTAAATTACTTCTCGGTCATTGTTTGAAATCAGCAAGAATGAAGGTGTTCCGCTGATTTTGAGCTTATCCATCGCTTGTTGGCGGATATCTATAATATCTTTGGCATTATCATCATTGCGTAAACACTCGGCGGCTTTTTCTCGGCTTAAACCATTAAGTGCGGCATAGTCGGCGAATACTTTTTCGCTGTTGGAGGAAAAATACCATTCTCTTTGATTTTTAAATGCGGTTTTGACGAAATCATAATAGTGTTCGCTTGGAATACATTTGGCTATTAGTGCGCCTTGCATAGATTTACGCTCTAAGGGAAAGTTTACAAAAATGACTTTTAGCTTGCCTTGCTTGATGTAGTCTTGCTCAAGTTTCGGTAAAGTATTGAGGTGAAAGTCGGCACAATGCGAACAGCCAAAAGAAGAAAATTCATAAAGCGTCAGAGGAGCTTTGGCTGACCCCAGAATCGGACCTTTAGGCAGAGATAAAGCAATGTTCTTGGCCAGAGGGGTCGAGATGTCTTCATCCGCACTATTGTCTAATATTGAGGCTTGGGCTTGTTTTACCAAAACAATTTTACCGTCAGGCTGCATAACAAAACCTTTCCAGCTCAAATACATACCGGCAGCTATAAAAAAAACAATAAAGGCGGCTACAAATGCGCTTAATTTTTTTATGATATTTTCAAAACTCATGATTTTTTCTTCTCTTTTTGATTGTTATCAGTAAATACACTTTGCCCTAATTTTATTAATATTTCTTTTAAGTCGGGACGAATTATTTCTTCGGCTAATTCTTGTATATAATTTTCCTCTTCGGGAGTTACAAGTTTTTCAACTTTTTTTGGGGGTCGGGGTGTTGAAATTTGAAAGTTTGGATTTTGAATTATTCTAATACCAGATACGGCATTGTAGCCAAAATAAGTGTTGATTTTTTGTAAGATTATTTTTTCTTTGTGCTGAACTTCGAGCGCAAAAGCTCCGCTTGGAACTTCTAAATGTAAAGTGCCGTTGAGCCGTTGTTGGGGCTTGAAATCTATTTTTACGGGCGAGGTAAAATTGGCTAAATCTTCACCGATTATATCCGGCCAATTGGTTAGAATATCAGTTTCTACAAAGCCTTTTTTGCCCAGAACAGCCTTGGCTAAGGGCAAAATACTTTTGGCCAGAGATTGCAAGTCTCCGGTGGTGCGTTCGGGTTCTTTATTTATATTTTCCTTGTTCATGAGCAGACGCTAGCATATTGCTATTTAAAATACAATATGCTACTTTGGCTCACGGGATTATTTGGTAGGAATAAAATAATGGATTGGATGTTGCTTCTGAATGCCTTGTTGTCTTTGGCTTTTGTGCTGGGATTGTTGCTGGTTTCGGTATGGGGGCTGAAATATTGTCAGATGAAGGGTAAAAACTGCAGTTGGTTTAAGAATTTGCAAGTCGGGCAGAGGCTTAATGTGGTGGAAATAAAGAGAATCGACAGCCGTAATTCTCTGGCTTTGGTACAAAAAGACGATAAAGAGTTGTTGTTATTGCTCAATCCCAATCAAAGTCTTTTACTCGAAACAAGTGATGTGAAAAAGGTCAGTAAGTAATGTCAAAAAAAGTTCTTCGTATTGCTCTTTGGGCATTGTTTATTTGTTTGGCGGTCGGGGGAACGGCTTATGCGCAGACAATTAGCCTGAATGTGCAAGATCAACCAACCGGTTCGGCTACGGCGCGAATCTTTAATATTATTTTGATGATTACGGTGCTCTCTATTGCGCCGAGTATTCTAGTGATGATGACATCTTTTACCCGAATTATCGTGGTGTTTTCCATTACCCGAAGCGCTTTGGCGACTAACTCAACACCTCCGAATATGGTGCTTCTTTCTTTGGCTTTGTTTTTGACGATGTTTGTGATGGCGCCGACTTTTGAAAGGGCTTGGGAAGAGGGAATCAAGCCGATGTATGAGGAGAAGTTGGAAATTACCGAAGGACTTGAAAAAGCCGCACAACCGATTAAAGAATTTATGGTGAAAAATACCAGAGAAAAGGATTTGTTGCTCTTTACGGATTTGGCAAAAGAAAAACCCGCAGAATCTATTGAAGAGACTCCTTTGAAAGTGGCAATTCCGGCTTTTATGATTAGTGAATTGCGCCGCGCTTTTGAAATCGGATTTTTGATTTTTATTCCGTTTTTGATTATTGATATGGTGATTGCTTCTATCTTAATGTCAATGGGTATGATGATGTTGCCACCAACTGTTCTGGCTCTGCCGTTTAAGGTTATTTTCTTTGTGTTGGTGGATGGATGGTATATGTTGGCAGGTTCACTCGTTCAATCTTTTAAGTGAAAAAGCGTATAAAAAAAAGGTCTCTGCTGAGACCTTTTTTGTAATCTTATGATGGTTAGAAAACGTAACGAACACCGCCGTAAACTTCGTGATTGTGAATATCACCATCGGCAATTTCGCCCATGTCATAGTAACGATAACCAACATCAATGTTGAAACGTGTGGTAACTTGGGCTGATAAACCACCACCGACAGACCATGTGAAGTTGTCTTCCTTATATTCCACAGTAGGAAGTCCGGTGTTTTTGAAAGTATATTCCAAACGAGTCAAACCAAGACCGGCAGAAACGTATGGGGTAAACATTGTGTAAGGAGACAAATCCCAATAAACGTTAGCCATGTAAGATTCTGAAGAAAACTCAGCGGCACGTTGGGTGACAAATACATTGGCAATACCTTGGGTCACTTTGGTTTGCGAATCTTCGGTATCTTCACGGTAAACATATTCCGCCTCAAAACGGAAGTAACCCCAACGGTAACCAATGGCACCACTAAACATGGTGGAGTTATCATCTATGTCTAATTTTTCGTCAGTTGCGACATTTTCGTCCTTATCGCCAAGGGTGTGGTTGGCAACACCACCACGGACTGCAAGGTAAGGACCATCGCAAGAGGCAAATGCTTCATTCGCAAGGCATAGAGAGATTGCTAATGCGGAGGCTGCCATTAAAAATTTGTTGTTCATGTTTTAACTCCAAAACTAGATAAATCTTAAATTTTGTCTAAACATACACTATTTTTTTCTAAAAAGCAAGCATTAATTTACAAAAATATATATTTTTTTATATAACACAAAGGGGTTAACAGCGAATTAACAGAAAAACTAAAAAAAATATTTAGTCTAATTTTAGAAAACTGCGTCAATTGCAAATGATAAATTGAGAATCAGAGAAAAAAAGGGATAAATTGTCTTTAAAAATCAGAAAAGGCCGCCGGCAGATGCGGGCGACCTTTTCCTTTTGTTTCATGGTAAAATATTTTTGTGCTTGCCGTTTATTAACGGGAAGCGGGTTAAACTTATTTCTTAGACACTACAGTGAAGACTAACAGTCCTGATTTGTTATAGACTGCCAGTTTGTTGCCACTCAGTGTCCCGTATCCTCCTCTTTCAGGTGTTACTTCAGCGGTACTATCACCGGTAAAGTTCTTTATACCTGCAAGGAGCGCAAGATTTTGCGACATCGGTACGGCCTTTGCGGCACCGTTTTTCGGTTCAGCAATGTAGGTCCAACCAGTTCCGTCCAAGGTTAGAGTTGCCGGGAAGAAGTTCCCGTTATCCAACTTAGCGGCACTTCTGATTTGGTTGTTGTCGTAACAAACATCCCAAGTAAAGAAGTGTGAGGTATCACTCCAGTTGTTGTCTAAGATCATCCACTTACCTTTTTCAAAGTTGATGATGATACATTCACGGAATGTACCACTGGTGCCTACATTGGGGTCGTACACGAGTGTCCAACCACCGAAGCCTTTAACAGCTCCCCATTCAGACGGAACATTCGGGTCAAGTACTTGCTCAACCAACAAGTTGGTCTTGCAAGTTGAAACGAAGTTCTTTCCGTCAACAGTGTAACCTAAGGAACCTGTATGTGGGTAAACGTCATAAGTAACGCCACCGACATTCTTTGTTCCTGATTTGGTCAGACTGTTGGAGTTGTCTGAATTATGGGCTATGTTGCTGAGGTTTACGGCATCAAAGTTGAATTTGATGTTTACACCATCTTCAACGGCACTGTAAGCTGCGGTTTCAGAAACGGCAGTGTGCTTGTTTTTGAAGACTGTGTAATCCTCAGTGTAGAGCTGTGTGGTCGTGGTCACGGTGATGTTCTGGCCACCGCTTCGGGTAGATTTGCTGGCTGCACCTGCGGTTACGCCGGTGTGCGGAGCTTTGGCTTCTGTGACTTTTGCATCCTTTTCTCCTTCCGGAGTAATGATGTAATTTAAGTCAACGTTTGCCTTAGCATTTTCACGGCTACCATCAGAATATATTTTGGTATATTCCTGCCATGCGTTCCAGGTGTTGCCTGAAACGTAAGTGATACCGTGAGCCCCGTATTCAACATCTTTCAGCTTCTTCTCTTCTTTTTGCATCTTGAAGATAACTTTGACGGTATAGTCTTTGCTGTTAATGAACTTGCCGTTCATAACAGATGTGAACAATTTCCGCTCATAGTTATTTTCTTCTGCCAAGTCAGAGAATGTTCCGCTGACTTCCGAGAACTGCCATTCAAATACGGTGAAATCTATCTCTTGACCGAACTCGTCGGTATAGATGATTTCGTCCCAATAGCCTGTGAATACGTGAGTTGACTGCGAGCTGCGGGTAACGGCTTCTTTCTTATAGCTATAAACGGTGTAAGCACCGTCTGTAGTTTCAGAAGTCTTGACCTTGTTGCCGTAGCTTGGCTCAAGTTTATTAATATTCAGAGAAGAAACTATTTTTTCTTCATCCTGAGGAGTGTTGATGTAGAACGAAATGTTGTGTCCTACTTCGCCAATCTCCTTACGAGATCCATCATCATAAATCGCATATTTGAGGCGATATACGTAGATGGTCTGAGTATTAATAACTTTATATTCTTTGGGGCCGTATTCATAGCGAATAGCAGAAGGATCCTGCGGGTCGTCACCGTTGATGCTGGCGCGGAGAAGCTGCTTTGGTTGAATTGGAGTGATTGTTTCAGCCAAATTAAACTGATAGTGAATTGTATCAGTATAAATCTGGTTCTTATCATCACCCTCATTCTTATCGCTCTTTGCGAACTTCACCCAATTAAGAGTCCAAGCCGGGATTTTAACCTCGTCGGACAAGCCGTCCTCGTCAGTGTAAATAACACTTTCAGGAACATAAGCCTGAAGCGCATTATTGAAACCGACGTACTCAAAGGTGTTTGAGTATTGGCAAGCCTGCCATTTGAAGTTACCAGACTCGGTCGTGGACTTTTTCACCAGCTTGATGGCTGCTTCCATGCTCTTGCGAGCATAGTCGCGGTTCTTCACCGGGATTGAGGTCTCTGTCGTAACGCGGTAATTCGGGTCGAATACCAAATTAAAGATGGTGTCTCTTGAACCATCATTATATTTAGTCTCCTTATCGAACTCGATGATAATCTTGTCACCCTTGATGACCGGTCGCTCGTTGATAACATCAATTCCGGTCTTGTTCTGACCGTCTTTCATCTTCCATAATTCTGCCTGACCTTTGTAGTTGTCAGAGCGTGAATTAAAGGTAGCTGAAATATTTGATGTCAACAGCTTGCGAGCTTGACCATCAATATCTTCCATATCTGTAGCCTTTGAGCCAAGGTCATTAAATGACCATTCGCGCTTTTCAAATTGGTGTTCAATTCCCAGAGAGTCAACCACGGTTGCCTGCTCTGACTGACCATCAAATGTGAACTGCGCCTTGTTCGTACGAGTGACGAACTTTTGGCTGTACTTGCGGACAGATATGTTGTACCCGCGCGGATCTGCCTCACCGTATGCAATATTACTGTATTTTTCCGGACTTAAGTCCTCAATCTTAAAGTCAGCGACTTTAACCGGAACCTGATAAGCCGGTGTGTCAACACGGCAATAGAGCAATACTTCCGGACGGTATGCGAGCTTGACCTCACCGGTGGAGAGCAATTTCTCAAATTGAATCCAAGCCTTAGATACGGTTATCTTTTGCTTGGTTTCAGTTGAGATTGAGTCTTTTACAAACTCAAATCCTTTGTCTCTCTCGTTGTAGGCGATTATCTCGTCCGGTGTGTCCGGAATATCGGGATTTTCACCTTCTTTGGCCACCCATACCTTTTCGCCATGCATGGTGAATTCAACCTTGCGGTTGTCAACACCTTTGGCGTCCGTTCCGTAGGCCAAAGCATCGTTAAAAATGAAATCAATACGATACTTCATAAACTCGGCGGAATCTTGCTCCAAATACACGGGTTTCACTTCCACCAGCTTGCGGGAAGTCCAGTGGTTCTTGCAAAGCTCGTCAAACTTCTGTCCTTTGATGGTGACAGATTCATCAGAGATGGTCTGCTCATCAATGGTGGAAAGTTTGAAGACTTCGCCGCCTTGCTCCCCATTAAAGGTGTAGGCGCGAACCACACGACCGTCTTCTAGAGTAGTTGATTGCTCAGACCACTTTTCAAAGACCTTGATGGAGCGGGCATAGCGGGTTTTTTTCAGCCCGTAGCCTTTAACCGTATTGGTTACGGTGTAGGAAGCTGAGTCCTGCTTCACCGAGCCGTCGGTATAAAACACATCGGCTACAAACTGGTGAACAGATTGAGCCGAAATCAGGGCTTCGTAATTGCCCTGAGGTACCGCAACCGCACGGGTCTTAATCTCCGCGTTGTCAGCTGTGTAAGAGTTGACAACGTTAGCTGTGCAGTTGTTTTTTTCAACTGACTCAACTGTCGGGTCGGTTGGGCCCGGATTGGGTTCATCTCCGTAAATCTCACTGCCGGAGCAAGCGAAAAGAATCACACTGCAGAGTGCTACTATCGTAGCCGCAACTGCAAATTCAAAAAATTTTTTCATTTTGTTTGAAATTTAATTTGTTAATATTTGTTGTTTATTTTTTGTTTTTTTAAAATGAAAAATTTGCTTGGTTTTGCTGACCAAGGCAAAGGGTTCTTGAATTTGCGGTTCAAGAACATATCGTGATTCGGACCAATAAAATTTTTAAGTTTTCACCCTTAAATATTTTACCTTCCTAATTATACCTAATGTAATAGTGTGACATAATGTATATTTTGTCGAATTTTAGTATATATTAGTTTTGCAAAAATTACAACAAAAACTTATCATTATTTTTAGAAAATCTTAATTTTAACAAAAAGATAGTCATTTGAAATGGTTGGGCGTTTTTGGTTAATTTTGACAAAAACGAGAGCAAAACAGGTAGTCTTGAGTAATGTGAGCTATAAAAAGGTGGGCTTTTAATAGGTTAGCGGTTTTTTTCTAAATTGAGTTAAATCAAGCTCTAAGGTTATGTGGGGAGAAGGGGAAAGAAATATAGGAAATGAGTTGGTGGAGGGTGAGGAGGAAAAGAGTTGGTGTGTAAAAAAAAGAAATGAATTTTGGGCGTAAGTTGTTCTTTCTTTAAATTTTGTGTGGAGTTAAATTTAACTCTAAGGTTATGTGGAGGGAGTTGGGAGAGAGGAAGGTAAGAAAACGGTCTAGAGGAAAAAAAGGGAGAAAGAGGGTAGGCGTGAGAGGAAGGGGTAGCGGTAGAGCGAGGTAGGTAGGTAGGATTAGTGGTAGAGGTGCAGAGAAAATAGGTAGGTGAATGAGGTAGGGGAAGGAGTGAAGGAAAAGAGGAGAGGTAGTGGTAGAGAATGGAGTAGAAGTTAGAGGCAGAGTTGGAGTTAGGGGAGAGATAGAGAGAGGTGGAGATGATGGGTAGAAGTAGAAATGGCTAGAAGGAGGGAGAGGTGGGGATAGAGATAGAGTCAGAGGTGTTTAATTGAAGTTGAGTTAAATCAAACTCTAAGGTTATGTGGGGAGAAGGGGAAAAGAGGATAAAGAGATAAGAAGGAAGTGGAGGGATAGAAAATTGAGGGATAGAAAATTGAGGGATAGAAAATTGAGGATGGGAAAAGTAGAGCAGTGGGAAGGAGAAATGGAGGGAGCGAAGAGATTAGGTGTGAGAAGTAGGGGTAGAGGTGTTTGATTAAGTTGAAGTTAACTCAAACTCTAAAATTATAACATGGGGTATAAAAATGGAAAAGGAAATTGTGTGTATCGGTAGGATGTGAAAGGAGAGGACAGAGAATGTAGGAGTGGGAGTAAGAGAGGGGTAGGAAGTGGAGGGTTTGAGGTATAGGCAGTGGGAGAGGTGGAGGAAAGAGTTGGTGTATATAACAGGAGTGAATTTTGAGAATATGCTTTAAATTTTGTATGGAGTTAAATTTAACTCTAAGTTTATACGAGGGGAATATGAGGAGAGGAAAGGTAAGAAAGGAGAAAATGAAGTTAAATTTAACTCTGAGTTTATACGAGGGGAATATGAGGAGAGGAAAGGTAAGAAAGGAGAAAGAAGAAAGGGAATGGGAAAGGGAATGGGAAAGGGACTGGGAGATGATGGAGTAGTGGTGGAGTTAGGGAGAGAAGATGAGGAGAGAAAGAGGCCGTGATAAAGGGAGTGGTAGAGGTAGTGGGAGTGGGAGTGGGAGTGGG
>CASDYX010000002.1 GCA_949286215.1 uncultured Pseudomonadota bacterium | reverse complement strand
GTTTTTGTTAATGTTTAACACACCCTTGTCAGAGGTAATCGTGCGGAAAATCGTGCCAACACCCTCATTGGCATCAACATTGGTGCCGGAAATATCAATAGCACCAAAATTTTCAATCGCATTATTGAAAACGACCCTACTCGAGCTGTCTCCCGTGATTGCAATTATATTATCAGAATGAGATGGTAACAACACTACAAAAGTCCGAAGAACATAGGAACCGTCTTCTTGTTTAACAATTTCATAGCAGATGGTCTTTCCATCTACATTTGCAACAATTTTATAATTTTCTCCATCTTGATTGATAACCGCTCCGGCATTTTCTTTTTCTGCAATAAAATCTTTAACTTCTTGAGATATTTTATTTTCTTCACCTTGTGGAATATAAAAGGCATTATCTTTCTTTTCGACGTTATAAATAGTTTTAATGACATCTATGAGATTGTAACCACCATTTCCATCATCTTCAATTTTCCACCCTTTACTTTCTGCTTCTTGTAGAGCCATTTCAAGTTGTTCTTGAGTTAAAACAATTCCTTCATAAAGTTTTGCAGAGTAACCATTTTCGCTAGGATTTACTTCAAAACGAGCCGCTTCTCCTTCTTCATACATGCTAATAATATATTTATCGCCTTCTTGAACAACTTCCGCTCCCATGGCTTCAGCCTGTGCTAAAATCTCTTGAAATTCGGCGGCCGGAATATCAACACTTGTTTGATATTGAAATAAAAGATGAGAATTATTATGTGCTTCTATATGATTAACGTTTCCAGTACCTGTAACAATATTGTACCCACCATTTCCATCACAATTTACCCGAAATCCTTCCGAAATATAGTTTTTCAAATATGCTTTCAATTCAGTATATTGAGCACTTATCGTTTTTATTTTATCATCAAATTGAATAATTCCATGATTCTGACTATTAAGTGTTAATGTTGTCGGGTGAGTTGGATCTTCGTTTACAATAAATATTGCTGAAGAATCTTCCATATTTCCCCACTTAATTTTGTTTCCGGAGAAAATAGATTCACCTGCGTCTGCTTTAAGGGTTAAATCGCCAATAGAAAAAATTGCCCCTCCTTCCGCATCTATTCCGTCAGATTGAGCGTAATTATTATAAAAACTACTATTAACAAGGGTTAAAGGACTACCTGTATAAATTGCTCCACCATAGGCATAATTTTCACCCAGGGCATAGTTCTCCGTAAAATCTCCAGTAATCTCACCGATTGAAGCATAATTATGATTGTAAATTGCGCCCCCATAAGAAGAATAGCCTAAAGCATAGTTTCTTACAAAATCCCCATCAATTTTATTTATTTTGCCACTATTATAAATTGCACCACCATTGGCTACAGAATATTGTTTATATTCATCATACGAACTAATATCCGATTTCGTATAGTTATTCGTAAAATCGCCGGTAATGGTACCAATCGTTCCATTATTATAAATTACCCCGCCATAACTACTATACCTAGCCCCATAAGAATAACTCTCTCCAGAATTATAAACGTAATTCTTATTAAAATTAGCATTTATATTATCTATGACTCCCCCATTATAAATCGCACCACCAGAGCTTTTGGTATGATTTTCCTCAAAGTATCCTGTAATATTGTGAATATAAGGGGAGCCATATCCGTTATAAATGGCTCCTCCATCACCTCTGCCACCACTGGCATAATTCTTTTTAAATGTTCCATTAATATCTCCAATAGTGCCACTATTATAAATTGCGCCCCCTGTTCCTCGGTAGTCGCCATAAGACCCTGCAAGAGCGTAATTCTCTGTAAAATCTCCCGTAATATCACTTATTGTTCCTTTATTATAAATCGCCCCGCCTTGGGCATTTCGTCCTCCTTTGACATAGTTACCGCTAAAATCTCCAGCTATATTCCCAAGTGTTCCTCCACCATTATAAATCACCCCACCATTGACGTTATTAGAACCACTATGCACAAACCCTTCAAAGTTCACATTCTGAACAATCAAATCGGTGGTATCATTTTCATCAAAATTTATAAATTGTCCGTCACTTGAGCCCTCTTGTCCAGTGATGGTAAACCCACCGCCATCTATAATTATGCCGGCTCCTCCAACAGCATCAATTGGATTATTCACATCGGCGGTAATATTTCCCGTAAGCACAATGACTTTGCCTGCATTACCCGAATCAGCAACCGCAGTTTTCAGCTCACCCCATGAGCCAACCTCAACCTTATCTTTTCCGCTAATATCTACTAACGCCAAAGCCCCATTGCTCCTTAGCAATAGGGTCATAATCGTCAAAAACAACCACGACTTTCTCATAGCACACCTCTTCTCTTTCTGAGAATAAGTTATAGACAATAATTATTAATATATTATCACTTTTTTGTACAAATGACAATATTTTTTAAGAGCTAGAGGCTTGATATTTTAATAATATTCATATATCAAGGGAAAGACAAAATATAAGGAGTAAACAATGAACCTGTTTGACATATTTCTCTTAGCCTTGGCCTTGTCTTTAGATGCATTTATCCTCTCATTTTCTTATGGATTGGTGTTACACCCGCACAAATTGGAAAACGGGCTGAAATTAGGAGCATCAACAGGTTTCTTTCAGTTTGCCATGCCTCTGATTGGCTGGGTTGCTGCTAAAAGTGTAAATCAATATATTGAGTTTTTAGACCATTGGATTGCTTTTTTTGTATTTTTGGCACTAGGGATTAATGTTCTTTCTTCGGCACTGGAGAAAGGACAAAATGATAAGCCGCAAAAACTCGAAAACAAGCTCTCATTCAAGGTATTGCTGATGATAGGTATTGCCACCAGCATTGATGCTCTTGTTACTGGAGCCACCATATTTTTTATGAAAACGCCGATAATGTTTTCTTCCGTAATTATTGGCATCACCACTTTTTGCTGTGCGTTTATCGGTTATGCCTTATGTAGAATTTTTAAAAATCTCTCCACCAAATATATGGAGTTTGTTGCCGGAATAATCCTAATAGCTTTAGGGTGCAAGGTTTTGTTTGAGCATTTGTCTGCATAAAAACACTAGACAAAAAAGATTTTTGGGTTATGATGCCTCTCAAAGAGTGATTATTATATTTATATTGTTAAACTTAAAACTTTTTTGAGATGAAAACAAAAAATCTTTATGTGGCAGTTTTTTTTGTTATTTGTATTTTAATGATGCTTTGGGATCTTCGGTTTGGTTTCCCAGTATTCTTGATTTTTATCTTCTGGTTGATTGGCGAGTATAACGCGCGCCCAGGCAAAAAGTCAGTAAAAAAGAGCCGGCAAGTGTTAGATGATTTTCTGGACAATGTTGAGGATTTAAATAATCCTTACATGGTCAGAAAAGAGTTAGAACGCTACACGGTGCGCAAGCTGTGTTACTTGTATGATGGTCTGAATAGAGAAATTTACCACATGCAGGGCAGCGACTTTTTAACCTCTCTAAGTGAAGAGGAGCTTCAAGACCAAATGCGGCAAAAATATGAAAAAGTCCGCGATATGGTCTATGATAGAATACCTACCAAGTACCAAAAAGACGAAGACTAAAGCAAATCTCACAAAAACACAAAGGAGCTTTTTAGAGCTCCTTTTTTAGTGCTTAAATTTAGGCTTGAGCGGATTTTTGCGCAAATGCAGATACATCTTAAAGCGCCGCAAACACCGCCGATTGCTGATTGTTCGCTTCAAAAAACCTTGCCCCGAAGTAGCTTTTTGAAAAACTTCTGTAAAATGATAATTCTCACCGCTTTCTAGAGCAAGGAGCCATTTTGCCGGCATAGAACTTATCAATTCACAAGATTTTTTCTGTAAGCGCCAAATTTGGTTGTTTTGAGGCGTAGGGGCAATAATGTCCATATGGCTGAAAGCAGCCAACTCTCGTACATTATTAATTACGAATTGAGGGGTATGGGTTGGAATAAATTTTGCCCACGGCACAAGCAGATGAAGATATTCCATATCTCCCCAAAAACCGTGCCCGAACCCTTGTAGTTCAGGCGCATCATCCACACTGATAAATCGAATGTTATGGGCATTTAATTGCCCTTTGAGCGGGTTAAAAAAAGTTTTAGCTGTAATGATACCAAAACAGTTATATCTTGACGCGTCAAAGGCGTTAGAAACGTGATTATACGTCCCAATCACCACATAATTATTATCCAAGGTCGCAATTTCGTCTCGTTCATGAGTATAAATCACCTTGATGCGTCCCGCGGCCATTTTGTTAAAATCAATGCCATATTTCTGAATCAAATTAAGATAGCTATAAAAATCAGGATTCCCAAAAAAGACGACATTCTTTTTGAGCTTAAGCGCCGCTAAAAATGCAATAATATACATTTCGGGATGTGTCGGATATACAGGCAAAAAGATTTTGGGCTTGTTGTGCTTTTTCAAAATTTGCACGAGCTTTTTATAAGTCGTCACTTCCTTAATGGCAAAACCGTCGTCATAAATACCATAAAAATCGGCAACAATATAATTAATTTCTCCTGATAAGTCTTTAATCCGTTTCAAATCAGTTGGTTTTCGGAAGAATGTTGATTGGTCAATTTTCATATCGCCGGTATGATAGACGACTGCGTTTTTTGACTTGATGATAAAGCCGAAACTATCAAAACAAGTATGGCTGGAGCTGATGACTTCTATCTCCAAAGAGCCGATTTTGACATTATCTCCAGGTTTGATTTCAATTTGCGCTGGACGGCGGGTTTTAGGAATTTGAAAGAGATTATACAAATCCTCCAAAATCATAAAAGTATATTTGCCGGCATAGAGATTAGGCAAAGTATATCCGGCCTTCAAATAATGGATAATGCCGTTCAAATGGTCGGGGTGAGAATGGGTGAGGAAAATAGCCTTTGCGCAATCAGGAGTCTTTCCTAGTAAATGCCGAATATCAGGCACGGCTGCTACTGTGTTTTTGACATTGAATGCCTGAAAATTATCAAACTTGCCTAAATCCACAATAATGGTAGTAGGCTCCAATTTATTGTTTTTAAGTTGCTGAAGGTCGGTATACCGATAGCAGTGCCCGCTGATTTGGTCAATATTATTACCTCCAAGCGGCTGCCAGTATAAACCGACCTTATGAATAGATTGTATCATCATTTTGGCTCTTTCCAAGCCAAGTTAGCAAGATGATTAGTTGCTTGCAATGACTTTGTTGCGTCTATACTCAGCTAATTTAGCTTCTCTCCACGCATTAGCGTCAATACGAGCCATTTCTCTTTGAGCGTTACGTGTTTTCACATTAGCCGTTCTGATGGCTTTAGTGTTTTTACGAGATTCGTTCAAAGCAGTTTTCTGCGCTTCAATCCGTTCACCAAACAAACGATCTTCTCTGTCTTGATGAGCGGTTTTAACCATCTCGTAAGCAGAAACGATTTTCTTTTTATATCTCAGGGCTTTACGAGGAGTGGTTGAATGATAAGCCATAGCGGCTTGTAACCAATCTTTATTATTTCTTTTATAGAGTTTGGTTAAATATTGTGCGGCATATTCAACATTTTTCTGCGGATCAAGAGCATCTTCAATGCTGTCAAACGCATTTCCGTGATAAGACAAATTAATTTGCATGCAGCCGACGTCAATGCTTTTTACGCCTTGAGCCTGAAGTTTTTTAATAGCGCGAACGGCTTCAGCCTTTGTCTTAAAAAATTGTCCTTTACCTTGAGCATTAATGGTCCAAGGCCAAGCAAGAGATTGCTGAGCTTCTTCATTCCAACGACCGGTTTCGACGCTGGAAATAGTGGTAAGAAGGTGTTTTTTGATGTTATATTGTTTTTCAAATTTTTGTGTGGCTTGCATACAAACATAAGTATCGTCAACAAAACGTTGAGCCGCTTTCACCTGTACCGGCTGAAGCAACATCAGCAAGATAACAAAAAACATTAAAATTTTTGACACGAAATTTCGCATCCCTCTGTTCCCTCAAAACGGCCACAAACATCCCTATGCAACAAATATGCCAATTTCAGTTCGTGTTAAGCCTGATAAAATTTAAAGTTTTGAGGTTGGTTGTTCAAATACAAACTCCTGACATACTCTCAAAAAAACTTAAGTATAATCATAGCTTATAACTAATTCACAGCGATAAAAATAAGAAAGGCATTACCTCTCATTCGCTGAAGTCAAGAGGGGTTATAACACAATTATTTTTTAAAATCCAGCAAAAAGTTGCCTAAGCCAAGAATTGCCTGCGAAATGTCTTCACTAAGCTTTGAAAATGCGTCATTTTTTTTATACACACGTTCATTCATATAAAGCCCGCGATTAATCTCCATTTGCATGGTGTAGATTCCTTTTCGGGGTTGGCAGTAGTTAAAAGTGATAAAGGCACCTGAATAAGGGCAGTTATCGGCTACATTATAGCCTTTTTTTACCAAAGCGTCTTTGAATATAGCGTGCATATCTGGCGGACAACTTTGTTCAAACAACGTACCGAGGCAAAAATCAATTTTATTGGTATCTTGCATTAGAGAGCAAATTTCAGACGGCATTGAGTGGCAGTCCAAAACCATGCAAAATCCAAATTTTTTTATAACTTTATCAATGAGTTGCTGGAGCTTTTTGTGATAAACATCATAGACATTTTTGAAGCGCTCTTGAACTTCATCATAGTTGAGGAGTCCATCATATATGTTATGGTTTTTAGCGGTGATTCTATGAATAACGCCCAAACCGACACGGCATCTTCTTCCGCCGGCATTTGTATCTGCTTGCGGATGGTTATAAAACATAGTAGGGTCGAGTTCGATTTTATCACGATTCACATCAACAAACACGCGGGAAATATTCATTGCCACCATAGGGATACCGGCATTAGAGGCGGGAACGACCAACTCATCAACAAAGGAGTCTTCATTACATCTCAGTTCTTCGGGAGAATATTTTGTGTGAGCCAAAAACTCTTCAGGAAAAACGCTTCCTTTATGAGGAACGGATAAAACCATAGGAAACTTAATATCTTTGGTGTTAAACTCATCAAAGATTTTGAGCTTTGAATAATCGACTGAAAAATCAATAATTTTATCCGACAAGATATTTCCTTTCTCTTGAATAAAAGATAAAAGTGTACGTTGCAAAGAAGATTATAAAGATAAAAGATTAACTTTTTAATAATTTACGCCAATAAAAAATTATCAGAAAACTAAAATTTTGCTTGATTTGTAAAAACAATTATTGTATCAAACAAGAGTTCGATGGGTGTGTAGCTCAGGTGGTTAGAGCGCTACGTTGACATCGTAGAGGTCACAAGTTCGAGTCTTGTCACTCCCACCAATTAAAAAAAAGCGTTCGCAAAGGCGGACGCTTTTTCGTATAGGTAGAGAACTTCTTGTATTATAGTGATACAAACAGTTTGCTACCAATTTCATCAATCTTCTCATATACAGAATCTACCCACTGGGGGTTTTCTTTCTGACAGCGTTGGGCTTCTTTCTGCAAGGTCGGCCAAATCCAATGGATATTTTGTTCAACCTGCTTACGGACAAAATCTTTTATCTGGCTCAGGGAGGGTTTGTTAATATCTACCTCCATATTGCACAAATCTTGCTTCCGATTATAATCCCATATGAATAAGGTTGAATTACGAGATATCAAACTTCCTTCAATTTGTATCCGATTTTCATTATAATACATAACACGGAGTGCTCGGAGATACTTTTGATAGCCGCTTCTATAATCAGCCCAACTTCGGTATAATGCATCAGCAGCATTATAGACAAGAAAACTCGTTTCTAAATCCGGATAATTCCCATTCCACTCTACAGCCATAGTGTTTAGAAGAGCCCATGTATGCGTAGGGTCTTTGTCAATAAGCTTTTTATGCTCTGAGCTTGTATAAAACAGAGCCGCAACAAGTTCACCCAAACTAAAACCGTATAAGTCGGCATACCAATTTTGAAATGCCTTGGAAGTCACACTAAAAACCATTCCTTCATATTGGGGCTTAATGCGCCCATACTGAAGTATCATATCCTGCAAATTCGCTTCTCTGCTGTCTTGGGTTAATGCCTTTGCAGCAGCGGCACAGAAACAAGCGGCAAGACCGCTAAGCAATAGTACTGTTTTTTTATTCATAAAATTAAAATTTAGATGATAGACACAAAAATAACGTTTTGTCAGAGGAGTGTATATTGTTTCATGTCCTTTGTCAAGTATTTAAGTGCTTAAGACTTTTGGGGGAGATGTAAAAGATTTTGTGCTGTTTCAAAAATTTATGCGGATTTTTCCTCTGCTCTGTTGGCAAGTTTTAAGAGATGTGCTAATCTGCCCTCAATATGAGAGAAAGAGACGGGTAGATGATAGATTTGCCCCGCCAGTCCACAGCATCTGATGGTACGGATACATCGACAAAGATAATAAAAAACTCACCCAATAGGTTTGACGGCTATTGTCATAACCGACCATGATGTTGTGAACGGTTTGGCGGAGTTTCAAACGGCCGCGACAAACTATCCGGATTTGTTGGCAATAAACAGGCATATCTCATCCATTCAGGGGGAGAGCTTTTAAGGACGCTTTTTTTGTGGCTTAAGATTAGTTGACTATCTATAATTTTCTCTATAACTTATCAAAGAGAGTTAAGGAGAAGAATATGCAATTTACAACAATTTTTGGCGAAACTATAGATAGCCCTTGTGCCGGATGTGTCGTTATTGATTCAAATAAATTTAAGGAAGGACGAATTTTTCAAACAAAGTTATGGGATTTAAGCCAAGATTTTGAAATAGCTTATCCGGGGATGATGGTAATTTCTCCTATGCGTCATGTTTCCAATTATATGGATTTAACAGATGACGAGATTAATGAATTGCATAAATTAATGGTTCTTTGTAAAAAAGCTGTTGGGGAAATTTTTAACTGTAATAAAATGACCTATATGTTTTATGAGAAGCCTGATGGACATATTCATTTTGTAATTATTCCTCTCCATGACTTGGTAAAAATACAAAATAAATATTCAGTCTTAGGCGAATTAATGGGAAAAGCTCAAATTTTACTTAAAGATAAAGAAAATATGCAACAAGTAATTAAAGCAATACAAGATTTAAAAAAATATTTTGCAAAAGTTCAAATATAAAGCTTACTTCATATTTTGGGCGCGCATATGCATAGCAATAATTTGTTGCGGATCCATTTTTTTGACAATTCGTCTTTGCAGAACAAAGCCTTGAATAGCATTGCACAACCTTTTTTCAACCTTGCTGACAAGTTCTTCGGGCGAAGTCGGAACCTTAATAAATATCTGATTAAAATAGTTGCGCACGCAAATATCGCTTTTCGGGAAAAATTTTGCCGAGCCGTTAGCCACCATATTGTCGGCAATACGTTGGTTGTTTTTATCTAATGTGTCATAATTAATGATGATATAGGCGCAATCAGGGCAATTTTCGCCGTTACAGCCGGAATCCATTGTCTCAATGTTTTTTTCAAATAATTCTTGGCAGGCTTTAAGACATGGCTCTTCAACAATTTCTTTTAGGTCTTCTTTTGTGTTAATAGGCATACTTGTTCCTTGATGAAAAGCAGGAACATCTTTTACTCTTTTGGGTGTTTTGATGGTAAAAGGGGGCCTTTTTTCACCAAAGGTGCATACAGGCCTTCTTTCGCCAAAGGTATAAATAGGCTTTTTTTCTCCTATTGTAAAAGAGGGTTTCTTTTTGATGGTAAATTTAGGTTTGGTCGTCATATCTCAACTCCAATATACACTCCATATACTATATCGGATAAGCCAATACTTTTAAATGAAAATTTCCCAATGAAGACGCGCAAATTATTTTAAGTTGACATCCCCCTTTTTTGTTTTATAATCATCACACAAATTTTTATTATTTTATAACCTAAAAACAATATTTTTATGGAAGGACTTGAACAGTTAAAATTAGTGCTTGTGTCTTGGAGTGTCGTCGGGATTATCGCCTGTATCCTTGCGTTAATTGTATGGAACCGGATGAAAAAGAAAAATCCTGATTTTTTAACGCTTAAAGCCACGCCGAAAGAACAACGTAAAGCCAAAACTTTTGTGATGGGCGTTTTGTGTGGCGTCTTACTCTACGTGGTTTTGCTGATGTTTATTGTTGCAACAATGAGTTATGATTTTACCCCTTGGGGCATTTATGGTGTATGCGCATTATTTGCGGTGGCGGCAATTTCCTTTTTTGTGGGGAGCTTGCGCCAAAAGTAACCAAACAAATCCCTTGTCCTAAACTTTAGGCAAGGGATTGTTCATTTTAAACAGATTTTAACGGATTATTTTGTAAGCTAAAAACCGTGACTATGAGGAGATGATGTTTGAGATTTTGAAGGAAACCTCATGAGTAAAAAGATATTTTATATTTTCCGCCACGGTGAAACGGATTTTAACAAAGAAGGCCGCTGGCAAGGAGCTGGACATAATCCCGAGCTCAATCTGGCAGGCATTGCTCAGGCGCACATCTTGGCCGAAACTTTGCGCCCTTACGGCTTACAAAAAATTTATTCCAGTCCGTTAAAACGCGCCTTGCAAACAGCAGAGATTATTGGCGAGGTTTTATCTCTTCCCGTGGAGGTAAAAGAGAGCTTAATAGAGGGAAACTTTGGCGTAAACGAAGGTCAATATCACAAAGACATCATTCAAACCGAAGAATATAAAAATTGGCGCAATCTGGATGCCGAATATATCCATTTTCGCTTTGAGGGCGGCGAAAGCAAATATGAGATAATGCAACGCATGTTTACTGCTATTTCCGAGATGTTAAATACCCCTGAAGAGATAATTGGAATCTCTTCACATAGCGCGGCAATCCGGTGCTTGATGTTGCAGTTCGGCATACAAATGGGACGGCTCGAAAATGGAGCCTTGCTCCGCCTGACATACGATGACGGCCATTGGTTCGAAGAAGAACTAAAGGATTAGATTAAAGTCTTGCAGACATCAATCCACTCTAACGCATCAGAAAAATAAAACAGCTCATTAGGAGAGAGTTCAATAGCTGAATTTGCGCTTCCGCAAGCAGGAAAGACGCTTTCAAATCTTTTGAGAGAAATATCCAAATAAACTTTGGGTTTAGGCTGAGGAAGAGCAAACGGACAAACTCCGCCGATTTTATGCCCCGTTGCTAAAAAGACATCATCAGCGGAAAGCATTTTGGCTTTAGTATGAAAATAGTTTTTATATTTGGCATTATCAATTTTCATATCGCCGGCGGTCACAATTAAAACGACACCCTCATCGAGCTTAAAAGCAAGCGTCTTTGCAATTCTTTCAGGAGCAACGTTTAAGGCTTTAGCCGCCAATTCCACGGTTGCCGAAGATTGCTCCAGTTCAATAACATGCTGGCCTTTATCTTCAAAAAACTTTTTGACTTGTTCCAGAGACATATTTAGCTAAAATGGTTCAAATTCTTGTTTCAGGTCGCGACCAAACATTGCCTTAATGGTTTCTTTGATGTCGGCTTTTTCATAAATTGCTTTATAAAGAGCCTGACAAATCGGCATATCAATATTTTCTCTATCGGCAATGAGTTTAACGGCTTGCAGTGTCGGTACACCTTCAGCCAATTTGCCAAAGTCCTCACCTCTTGCAAATTTTTCACCAAACATGCGGTTGTGGCTGTGCTGTGAAAACAAAGTTGCCTCATAGTCGCCTAAGTGAGCCAGTCCATAGGCGGTACGAGGATTGCCTCCGAAATAAGCAATAAGCCGCCCAACCTCAATCGGAGCTCTGGCCATTAAAGCGCCTTTAAGCCCGTACCATTCCAATCCATCTAAAATTCCGGCAGCCAAACCGATAACATTTTTGAGTGCGGCACCAACTTGGTTACCAATAAGGTCCGAACCATAGTAAAAGCGGATTAAGTCACTTTGCAAAGCTTTAATTAATTTATCTTTAGTTTCTTCTTCATCAGAGTCAATTACGGCGCAAGAAGGCACGCCTTTCATATAATCTTGAACATGTCCCGGACCGGCCAAAATGGCAATATGAATATCTTGTTTAACTTCTTCGCGCATAATGGAAAACATTGTTTCGGCACTCGGGGTTTCCAACCCTTTCATGGCCAAAAGGAAAGTTTTGCCTTTGAGATTAAAAGTATTGAGCTGTTTGCAAAGTTCTCTGAAATGCTGGCACCCGATTGAAACGATAATTATATCATTTTGCAAAACATCATCGATTTTATCATGCAAAACCATGTTATCGGATAGTGTAAGATAAGGATTTTTTCTTGTATTAAGGAGTTCAATAAAGTTTGGAGATGTCGGAATATCATACATATCAACTTGCGCAAAACCGCAATAATTACCTGCATACCAACCCAAAAAAGTACCCCAACGACCACATCCTATTAATGAAATTTTTTGCATAACAAAATCCTTGTTTAGTTATTTTAATCTAAACAAGGTTTAGCGCAACTTTTCTAAGTTTGCAAGAGTGAGCGCAATCTGCCCACAGCCTAAGATTTAAGCGGAATTTTTTTTCATATGTTGCCGCCCGACAATGGCGTTAATATGGTCAAATTCTTCAAATGACTTATACGCATAATCGTAGCTTTTCTTGTCATAGTCATAGAAGACCTTATTGGCCAGCATGGCAATAGCATTGTCAATTCTTTGAAAAGCGGCGTTATAATCGGGATTGAAATTGTTTTTTGTACGTTTTTTAACCACATCGTGATAGGCCGAAATGACCTTTGCGGTTTCATCGGCGGAATTGGCATAGCCTTTTTCTTCAAAGTCGCGCATGATACGAGCGGTCGTTTGATAGAAGCATTTATTTGTTAAAATACTTCTCTGCTTTTTATTGTTACCATCAATAATCATGATATAACATCCATTTTTATTCCGTAACGTTTATGTAGCATAAGTTTTTTTAATTTGCAAGCCCCATAAAAGACCTATAAACTAAAAAAGTATTTCATATTTAGAATGGCATAAATTGGTTAATAAGGAATTAATTTAAGCTCTAGCGTACAAAGGCAAAAAAAAGAGCTCTTTTGCAAGAGCTCTTTTTTTGTTTAGTCAACATTACCAAACGGGTTGGCAACATGTTCCTGAGCTTCAATCGTTGCTCTCAAGTCAAAGAAATTGAGCAACACGGTAGAAACGTAGATTGAAGAATATGTTCCGACAATTACGCCCCAAACGATTGTGAACGAGAAACTTCTGAGTGTATCTCCGCCAAAAACAAACAAGGCCAGAGCCGCTAAGAAAGTTGTCAAACCAGTCAAAATTGTTCTTGAAAAGATGTCGTTAATACTCTTGTTCAACAAATCAATTTGCTGCATTTTTTTGAACTTTCTCAAGTTTTCTCTGATGCGGTCATAGGTTACCACCGTATCGTTCACCGAATAGCCTGCCAGAGTCAAAATGGCGGCTACGGTTGTTAAGCTGAAATCCATATCAAATAAGGACAACAAGCCCACCGTAATCACCACGTCGTGAACCAAGCCCAAAAATGCGCCCAAGGCAAATTGCCATTCAAAACGAAACCAGATGTACAAAGAAATCGCTACCATGGCAATGATTGATGCAATCACACCGACTTTTTTGAGTTCATCACCGACTTGCGGTCCGACCAATTCCACTCTTTGGAATTCAAATGTATCGGTTCCCAAAACCTGTTTGATTTTGTTAACGGCAGCCATTTGTTCTTTTTCGTTTAGTTCTTTGGCTTGAGCCCTAATCATAAATTCGGTACCTGTTTCCCCGATTGTTTGCAGGTTAACATCGTCCAAATCAACTTGATTAATCTTTTCTCTGATGTCTTCAAGGTTAATTTGTTGAGAGCTCTTAACTTCCATCAAAATACCGCCGGAAAAGTCGATTCCGTAGTTAAACCCCTTGAAGGTCATGCAAGCAATGGCGAGCAAAAACAATACTGTTGAGAAGACATAAGTAAAAGTTCTGGCTCCCATAAAATTAATATTGGTATCTTTAGTTACCCAACTAAAAAGTCTCATTTTCAAATCCCCTGTTAAATTGGCAGTTTGGTAGGTTTATATTTGGCAATCCAAGATGCGATAATCAATCTTGTAACCGTAACTGACGTAAACATGGAAGTTGCGATACCGATAGCCAAAGTAACGGCAAATCCGCGAACCGGACCGGAACCGAAGTAGAACAAGACGAGTGCTGCTACTAAGGTTGTCAAGTTTGAGTCAACGATTGTGGACCAAGCTTCGTTAAATCCGGCTTCGGCGGCATCTTTTGTTGAGCGTCCGTGTTTAACTTCTTCTCTCATACGTTCAAAAATAAGAACGTTTGCATCAACAGCCATACCAATTGTCAGGATAATACCGGCAATACCGGGTAGGGTAAGCGTTGCGCCGATAAGGCTTAACACACCGAGCATCAAGAACAAGTTCATAAATACGGTGATTGTGGTGAACAAACCAAACAAGCCGTATGCGGCAATCATAAAGACAACAACGGCGATTAATCCGATGACTGAGGCAAATACGCCTTCACGGATTGAGTCTGCACCCAAACCGGCACCAACCGTTCTTTCTTCCAAAACTTCCAACGGCGCAGGCAAAGCACCGGAGCGCAGCAATAAGGCCAAATCGTTAGCTGATTTTACCGTAAAGTTACCGCTGATAATACCGCTTCCGCCTACAATCGGACCATTGATAACCGGAGCGGAAATCACTTCGTTATCCAAAACAATTGCCAATCTTTCGCCGACATTATCCGATGTTGCTTCACCGAATTTTTTGCCGCCCAAAGAGTTGAACTTAAAGCTGACCACCGGCATTCCGTCTTGGAAAGAGGCTTGAGCGTCAATCAAATTTTCGCCTCCGACAACAGGTTTACGGCTAATAACATAGCTTTCACCTTCGGAACCTTTAATCAAGCGAGAGCTTGTGCTGAGCTTTCCTCTTCTGGCATCCATTGCGCTTGAACGACTGTCAACCATGTGGAAAGAAAGTTTTGCGGTTTTTCCGAGCAATGTTTTAACATATTCGGGGTTTTGCAATCCCGGCAGTTGAACGACGATTCTATCGCTGCCTTGTCTTTGAATGACAGGCTCTTTGGTGCCGAGTTCATCAATACGACGACGAACAATCTCAATAGATTGGTCAACAACTTTTGCTTTGAGTTGGTTGAGAGCAACATCGCTGTATTTAATCACAACAGTGTCGCCGTCTTCAGACACTTCAAGTCCGTCATCAACTTTTGCAAATTTGGAGATAGCTTGAGTGCGAGAATTCGGATTCTCGATTTTTACTCTGACATCTTCACTACCGGCTTTGAGGTTTTGATAGCGAATTTTGCTTTCTCTTAAAACTTGACGAACGGAATCTTCGATTGTTGACATTCTTTCTTTCAAGACATCGTCCATCTTAACTTCGAGCAAGAGGTTTGAACCGCCTTGCAAGTCTAAGCCGAGGTTAACCGGTTGCCACCATTTCGGTAGTCTTGAGGTATCGCTCAGCATGTTAGGAATAGCAAAGAAAATTCCCAACAAACAAATTCCTAAAATGATAAGAATTCGCGAACGAGATAATTTATACATAACATTCCCCGAGTTTATTTTTTAGATTTAGCTTTTTTATTAGAGTTAGCCGGTACGTTATCCATAGGGTTAACTACGTCGCGTACGGTCATACGATTTATCGTGATGTTGACGCCGTCAGCAATTTCAACCACCAATTCCGGTGTATCATCTGCTTTAACGACTTTGCCGTAAATACCGCCGCCGGTGATAATTCTATCGCCTTTTTTAATTGAGGCGAGCAAAGCATCATGTTCTTTCATTCTTTTTTGTTGCGGTCTGATTAAGATAACATAAAAAATGAGGAAGATGAGTCCCAACTGAATCAAAGTTCCCGAAAGGGAGCCTTGTTGAGCGGTAGTGGCCGTATTAGCGGCTTGAGCCATGGCTTCACTGATAAACATATTTTTCTCCATATTAAATTATTAACTGCCAAGAATATACACCAAACTTTTCGCTAAACAACACTAAAAATGCATTGATTTAACAATTTTTTACATTTGGTAATGCATCCGCACAGTATAAGAGCGCTAGTTATGCATCCTTTAGCCAAAATAAAAAACTTAGAGTAAATCTATTTGACAAATGCTTTCAAGTATGCTAAATTATAACATGACAAAGTTCAGTTATAAAGAGGTGTATTATGAGAAAGCAACTTGCGATAGGAGTATCGATGCTTGCGCTTACTGCAATAGGCGGCGTGAGTGAAAATAATTTTATTTCAGATAATCAATTGGGAGTGCCTTCACAATACACGCACTTCGTAAGAACCAGTCTAAACCAAACTTTTGAATCTTTGTCAGGGGCAAGCCTAGAGATAGGCTTGCCTTATCGTGTAAACTATCAGACGGCAGGGGTTCACTTTATTGTGAGCGACCAAGGGGCTGACTTTGGTAATGATGACGCCAAGAATAATGACTTCTCAGACCCATCGGGTGAAAGTTGTAAACGTCTGGGATATTCCATAACCTCTTGCGCGTCTGGTTTATTTAATAGTGCTTGCCCTTATAATGATAAAATCTATGACAGATGTTGTGATGCGACCTATAAATATACATCTTCACAATGTGCAAGCCCAAAAAAACTAAGCTCAGATACTTGTGGCGGCAAATATCGTTGCTATTGTGATACTAAAACTTATCCTTATGCATCGTGTAATGACCCGCAAATAAAGGGAAGTTCTTGCACGGATGATAGCGGTACAAGATATGCAACTTGCGTCTGCCCATCTTCGGTAAGTACGCCATACGGATGTGAAACGTATTATGCATCTCCTTGTAACAGTGTTTGTAAAACCCCTTATACGGATTGCTGTCATTTGAAAACAAGTGTTGCAACACCGTATGGCTGTGAAAAATATTTTGACTGTTGCTCATCAAAATGTGAAAAGGCTTATACAGATAACTGTCGTAATAGAACTGCCGTAATTGCCTCATGTCCGGCGAATGCAAACTGCACTTATTTTGCGGATTGTAAGTCAAAAGTTCAGTCTTGGAGCTGTAAGTCAGGTTTTGTTAAATCCGGTAATTCTTGCGTTAATCCTTGTGATTTAAGAACAGCGATAATTAGCTCTTGCCCAGCTAATGCAACGTGCTCATCTTTTTCAGATTGTAAATCTAAAATCCAATCTTGGAGTTGTAATTCCGGTTATGAAAAATCGGGAAATTCGTGTGTGCAGGCAATTAAGTCTCGTACTTGTCAGTACGTAGGTGATATTTTGTATGGCGATGGTACTTGTGCAGATGATGTGAATAAATTAGATCCTAATAAATCGCCTATAGGTGTAGTATTTGATGTCGAAAATCGTTTGGCAGTAGCGTTAGATCAAACGAGATTGTATTGGTCAACAGAGACGATAGATATTCCAGCTCTAGGGAATTGTAGTGAACCGTTTTCGTGTTCAACAAATGGTAAGCAAAATACGGCGGCGATTATTGCTTATAGCCAATCATCAGGAAAGTATCCGGCGGCTGAATATTGTGCCAGTTATCAACCTAGCACGGTTTACCAGAATAAATATGGGGCAGGACAATGGTTCTTACCAAGTCTGAAGGAACTTCAAACTTTATATAATAATGATTCAGCTGTAAATAAATCTTTGCAGAAAGTGAATGCAATAACAGTGTATCCAAATTATTATTGGTCCTCCACAGAGGGCAATAGTAAAGGTGCGTGGCTATTACGTATGAGTGTCGGTAGTAGTGGCAACTTCAATAAGGACTACTCCAATTATTACGTTCGTCCGGTAGTTAAATATTAATTCCCACTTCAACAGCAAAAAAGTCCCCGTCAAAACGGGGATTTTTTTACAAGAAAACATAACAAATTACGGCAAATAGTTCATCGGGTTAAGGGCTTTGGTGCCGGAGCGAATTTCAAAATGGAGCTGAGGTGTATTAACTCCGCCGGTAGAGCCGGCCGCGGCAATTTTTTCGCCCTTGCGTACTTTTTGACCTTTTTTCACAAACAGCCTGTCATTATGGGCATAAGCGGTAATCCAGCCGTCATTATGCTTGATAAGGATGAGGTTGCCAAAGCCTTTGAGTTCGTTTCCGGCGTATGCCACCGTTCCGGCATCGGCAGCCTTAACCGCTTCGCCGAGCTTGGCTTTAATGTTGATGCCGTCATTGTTGCGACCTTTGCCGATTGTGCCGTAAGGCGAGATGATTTTGCCCTTTAACGGCCAAGCAAATTTGCTCTTGCGATAAGTTGTAACTTTTTTCGGGGTAGATTTTTTTGTGCTTGTTGTTGTCTTTTTAGTGGTTGTCTTTGTGGTTGAGGTTGACTTTTTCCAAAAAGAAAAACTACTTGATTTTTTAGCTGTAGAGGTTGACGAAGTTGTCTCAGTGTCGTTGCTGACACTCCCCGGCAAGGCCAATCTTTGCCCGATTGCTAAAGTATAAGGCGCTTGCAGATTGTTCACGCGGCTGAGTGTTGTAACATCAACACTGTATCGACGCGAAATGCTGTAGAGCGTATCACCTTTTTCAACAATATGAAATTTGGCTGTCGGCAAACGCAAGACACGACCGATATTCAAGGTATAAGGCGGGGTAAGGTGGTTAATTTCAATCAAATCACGCAACGGCACATTATATCTGCGCGAGATACTGTATAAGGTATCGCCTTTCTGCACGGTAACGCTGTCAGGCGTTCCAAACCAGTTCCAATTAAGCAAACGTACCCGTCCCGAGTCATAAGAACATCCGGACACCAGCCACAACACGACCGATAAGATACACAATATTTTGCTTTGTTTACACACAGAGCGCCTCTAAAAGTTAACTTTACCTAGAGTTTAGCGTGAATAATTTAATATTTTGTTAGCAAGTTTTACAGACCTAAAGGTTTGATAAGTCTTGAGTCTGAAGAGATAATCCCGTATTTACGTGTCCGCAAAGCTAATTCAATATGTTTTCTCACCCGTGAGAGCATAAAATCTGCGCTGTCGTTATAGTCTTTGCGGTTGGTGTAAGAGATAACAAACATTTCGGCGTTATACTCATCAACGCCGAGGCTGCGAATACATTTGATGATATGCTCACTTAAATTTTGGCTCAAATTGAGAGCCTCATTACGGACGGTTTTGTTTAAGACAATGCCGAATTTGGTTTTATCAAACCGCCCGACCCAACGATTCTCTTTTGTTTCTTGCAGACAAATTTCTGCCACGTTTTTAAGCATTTTATCGCCGGTTTCAAAGTTGATACCTTTATTGATAAAGTCATAAATATCGCACAACTCAACCACCACCAAGCAAAAATCCTGATTATAACGTTTGGCGAGTTTGGCATCGTGTTCAAAACGCTCCATAAAGGCTTCTTCGTTCAAAATATCAGCCGTGAGCAAAATATCGCGCTTTTGATAAATTTTGAGCTTTTCTTGCAAAACTTCGGGCAGGCTGTAGTCTTTGCACATCAGGCTCATTCCTTCGCAAGCCAAAATTTCGTTCAGCAATGGGCGATATCTGCAGCGTGTGAGTTGTTTTTTGCCGTCTTTGTGCAAAATGATAAGGTCGCTGTTCACTGTTGCTTGGGTTTTACCGACTTTTGCCAGTGTTGAAAACATCATTTTCTGGTTTGCATCGTTATTTTCAAGCAAAGTACCGAATAAAGGCTGGTTTAAGAGCTCTTCTTCATTAAAGCCGGTGGTTTTAAGAGTAGCCTCATTAACAAAAGTAATGAGCATATCTCTATCAACCTTAAAATACATATCACTAAGGCTTGGCGCCTGAATAGAGGTTTGTTTATCATTTTCTTGCAAGAGTTCTTTGATATTTTTCTTTAAGATTCGGTTTTTGTGAGCCAAAAAGAGAATATATCCGAGCTCAAGCACACAAATAATCAAAACATAAATCATGGCGCAATCCTTAAAGGTTGTGGAATAATCAGATTCTAACCTCAAAAACTAAATATTTGTTTAAATAGAGGTTGCATTTTTTTTCAAAAATCCCTAAGTTGAAGACGAACTTATGAGAATTTACAAGAAATTAACACTCCTTGTTTATAACCAACGCGAAAAAAACAAAAGAGAATAAAACAGTCATGAGCACCAAGGATCAACCGCAAATCATAGACGAGAGCGGGGATAAATATAAATATGGCTTTGTAACGGACATTGACGCCGACACGGCTCCTATGGGCTTAAATACAGAGATAATCAAGCTCATCTCCGCCAAAAAACAAGAACCCGAATGGCTCTTGGATTGGCGCTTAAAAGCCTTTGAGTTTTGGCAGACGATGACTGAGCCGACTTGGGCAAAATTGAGTTATGATAAGATAGATTATCAAAGCCTCTATTACTATTCCGCCCCAAAACAAAAGGTTGCTCCCAAGAGCTTGGATGAGGTCGATTCGGAATTGCTCAAAACCTATGAAAAACTTGGTATCCCACTCAAGGAGCAAGAGGCTCTGGCCGGCGTTGTTGCGGTGGATGCGGTTTTTGACAGTGTGTCGGTTGCCACAACTTATCGTGCTAAATTAGCTGAACAAGGTGTTATTTTCTGCTCCATTTCCGAGGCTGTACGCGAGCATCCCGATTTAGTGCAAAAATACTTGGGCTCAGTCGTGCCTTATACGGATAATTTCTTTGCTTGCCTCAATTCGGCGGTGTTTACGGATGGCTCTTTTGTGTATATTCCCAAAGGCGTAAGATGCCCGATGGAACTCTCCACCTATTTTCGCATAAATGCCAAAAACACCGGCCAGTTTGAGCGTACTTTGATTATAGCCGAAGATGATAGTTATGTGTCTTATCTGGAAGGCTGTACCGCTCCGCAAAGAGATGAAAACCAGCTCCATGCCGCAATTGTTGAGATTGTGGTTCTAAACAATGCCGAAGTAAAATATTCCACGGTTCAAAACTGGTATCCCGGCGACAAAGACGGCAAAGGCGGGGTTTATAACTTTGTGACCAAGCGTGCGGCTTGCCGCGGCGTTAATTCCAAAATTTCATGGACGCAGGTTGAAACCGGTTCGGCGGTTACTTGGAAATATCCGTCTTGCGTTTTGCAAGGCGACAATTCGGTTGGTGAGTTTTACTCCGTTGCCATCACCAATAATCACCAGCAAGCCGACACCGGTACTAAGATGATTCATATCGGCAAAAACACCACCTCTAAGATAATTTCTAAGGGTATTTCTGCCGGATTCTCTAATCAAACTTATCGTGGTTTGGTTCGTGTTTCGCCCAAAGCAAGCGGTGCCAGAAATTATTCTCAGTGCGATAGCTTGCTCATTGGCAAAAACTGTGGTTCGCACACGGTTCCTTATATTGAAAATCGCAATAAAGGAGCTGTGATTGAGCATGAGGCCACCACCTCAAAAATCAGTGATGAACAACTTTTCTACTGTCTGCAAAGGGGCATCAGCGAAGAAGATGCCGTGAGCTTGATAGTAAACGGCTTCTGCAAAGAAGTCATGCAACATCTGCCGATGGAATTTGCCATCGAGGCAGCAAAATTAATAAACATTAGTCTAGAAGGAAGTGTAGGATAACATGACAAAACAACAAGAAATGTTAGAAGTATTAACCCAAATGTCAACGATAGCGGCTAAAATATTAAAAGAAGCCAAATCTGAAAAACGCGCCTCAGAGGAAGAAGTCACAAAAATGTTGGCTCACCTTAAGAGTATGCACGCGGCTGAATAGTTAAGGAAAAAAATATGACAACACCGTTACTGGAAATAGAAGAACTGCACGCAAGGGTCGGCGACAAAGAAATCATCAAAAATTTCAACCTGACCATCAACGAAGGTGAAATTCATGCGATTATGGGACCAAACGGTGCCGGCAAATCAACCTTGTCTTACGTGCTGACCGGCAAACCGGGCTATGAGGTAACGAGTGGATCAGTTCGCTTTAAGGGCAAGGATTTGCTCTCTCTTTCGCCTGAAGAAAGAGCCAGAGAAGGTGTGTTCTTGATTATGCAATATCCGGTAGAAATTCCGGGTGTCCCAACCTCGGCTTTCCTAAAGCAAGCCCTCAATGCGCAACGCAAACACCTTAATTTGCCGGAGCTCGATAATGTTTCGTTTATTAAGCTCTTGCGTGAAGAAGGCAAAAAATTGGGCATTGATTCGGATATGCTCAAACGCTTTGTAAATGTAGGCTTTTCCGGTGGCGAGAAAAAACGTCTTGAGACTTTGCAAATGGCGATTCTCAAACCCTCCTTTGCCATTTTGGATGAGGCGGATTCAGGCCTTGATATTGATGCCTTAAAGGTGGTTGCCGATGGGGTAAATTCCTTGCGCGATGAACATCGCTCCATGTTGGTAATTACCCACTATCAACGCCTGTTAAACTATATTGTTCCTGACTTTGTGCATGTTTTTGCCGATGGGCATATTGTAAAATCGGGCAATAAAGATTTGGCCTTGGAGCTGGAAGAAAAAGGCTATGCGGAATTTGTAAAGGAAAGATAATGAACCCTTTCTTCAAAAATAACGACGATTCTCAAACCTCGCATTGGGCAAAAACACTGCACCAAGAGGGTAAAGCCGCTTTTCTGAGCCAGGGCTTGCCCACACCCAAAACCGAGGCGTGGAAATATACCAAACTCCGCGAGCTTGATGCCGATGATTATGATTTTGCTCCGCTTGCAGATAAAGGCGCCATGCCGAAAGAAGAGTTTCCGTTTGCCTGTGCCGAGATTGATTTTCTGAACGGTCAATGGGTCAAAACCTCAAATTTGCCGCAAGGTCTAACCATCAAACCTTTGTCAGAGGCTTTTGCGCAGATTAATCAAATTGCCGACATTCAGAATTATCCTTTTGCCGCACTCAACAGTGCTTATTTAGAGCAAGGCGTGTTTATTGAAGTTTCCGCCAACTGGCAAATTGAAATGCCGTTGGTCTTGTGCTATCACACCATTCCTCAAGGACATAATTTCTTTGAAAATATCCGAAATATAGTCGTCTTAAATACCGGCAGTCAATTAGATTTAGTTGAATATTATAGTTATACCGGTGAGGTAAAATCGCGTTATTTTGTTAATCAAGTAAATGAAATTACGGTCAAAGAAAATGCCCAATTAAACCACTATAAATTTCAAAATGAGGCCTATAAGGCCAATCACATTGCGTTGCATGCGGTGAATGTTAAAACCTCCGGTACATATAAAAGTTTTTGCTTGCAAAAAGGCGCCAACATTGCCCGTAATGAAACTAAAGTTAAACTCAAAGGTCTGCAAGCCAAAGCCAAAGTTGATGGCGCTTATGTCATGAACGGTTGGGCAACGCTTGATACCACTACGGATATTGAGCATTTAGTTCCGCAAACCACATCGTCACAACTCATCAAAGGAGTAGTTGGCGGCGATGCCAAAGGTGTTTTCCAAGGCAAAATTCACATTGCCCCCAATGCTGATCAAACCGAGGGCACACAACTTCACAAGGCTTTATTGTTGAGCGATACGGCAGAAATTGATGTTAAGCCTGAGCTCGAGATTTTTGCCGACGATGTAAAATGTTCGCACGGTGCCGCCAGCGGTGAGTTAGATGAAGAACAGCTGTTTTATATGCAATCTCGTGGCATTTCGCGTGAAAATGCCAAAAAAATGCTGATAGACGCTTATTTGGAAGATGTATTTGCCCGCATAGAAAATGAAAACTTGCGCGCTTGGTTTAAGGATTTGAAGCAAAATTCATAAAATCGCGCCAAAGAGTTGCGTAAATTCCAAAAAGAGCTTATATAAAGATAAAGTTTCACTTATCGAAAGCCAAATAATGTATAACGTTTATGAAATACGCAAAGATTTTCCCGTTCTCTCAGAGTTGGTCAATAACAAACCCAACGTGTTTTTGGATTCGGCGGCGTCTGCGCAAAAGCCCTTGCCGGTTTTAAATCGTATGCAAGAGATATACAATCACCACTACGCCAATGTTCACCGCGGGATTTATCACTTGTCGGAAGATATAACCGCATCTTATGAAGAAGCGAGGGAGATTGTCAAAAATTTCATAAATGCGGCTTCTTCTGATGAAGTTATTTTCACCCGCAATGCCACGGAATCCATTAATCTTGTGGCAGCCACTTGGGGGCGCAAGTTTTTGCGCGCCGGAGATGAGGTCTTAATTTCTCAGGCCGAACACCATGCCAACCTTGTTCCGTGGCAAATGTTGCGAGATGAAATTGGCATTAGCTTAAAAGTTTTTCCGATAGCCGATGACGGGAGCTATTTGGAAGAGGAATATCTCAAATATTTAACCCCACGCACCAAACTTGTGGCCGTTACGGGTATGTCCAATGTCTTGGGCACAATTTTCCCGCTTAAAAAAATGGCTAAGCAAGCCCACCAAAATGGCGCTCTGTTTTTGGTTGATGCCTGCCAATATATTGTCCACAATAAAACCGATGTCCAAGATATAGATTGTGATTTTCTGGCCTTTTCGGGGCATAAGACTTACGGCCCGACGGGAATAGGTGTTTTGTACGGCAAATATAAAATTCTCGATTCGATGCCGCCTTATCAAACCGGTGGCGATATGGTTGATACCGTAACTTACGAAAAAACAACCTTTATGCCTTCTCCTGCACGTTTTGAAGCCGGAACGCCGGCTATCGTCCAAGCCATTGGCTTAGGTGAGGCGCTGAAATACATGAAGAATTTAGGCATGGAAAACATCAAAGCCCACGAAGATGAGCTGGTAAGCTATGCCAAATCAAAGTGGGAGAATGTCAAAGGCTTAACTCTGGTCGGTACAGCCCCCGATAAAGGCGGCGTGTTCTCTTTTGTGGTTGATGGAATTCACCCCTCAGATTTAGCTTTTGTACTGGATAAAGAGGGTATTTCGGTTCGTACCGGACATCATTGTGCCGAACCTCTGGTTCATCGTATGGGCTATGAAACGGTTGCCAGAGCCTCTTTCGGACTTTATACCACGAGGGAAGATATTGATGCTCTTCTTCCGGCCATTCGTAAAGCCCAAAAAATGTTTCTCTAAATCTTGACAAGCTTTTCCAAAGGCTTATAACTTTCACTCAAGAGAAATAAAAATGCAAAATTACTGGTGGATATTAGCGATAATCCTGAGCCTGTTGACGTCAAGTTATGTATATGTCAATCAGTTTATCAAGGTTAAAGGGTCGCATTTAATGGTCTATCGCGGTTTAGGTACGGCGGTGGTCTTGCTTCCTTTTGCTTTTTTCTTTGCCCCGATACATAGCGTTGCTTTTTATGTTTTGTGCATAGCCCAAGGCATTGTTATGTCGGTTGGAGAGAACCGTATCCTCAACGGAGCCAAAACCTTTGGGGCGCAGGTCACAAGTCTGATTCACCCTTTAAGCATTGCTTTTATCTTTGTTTTTTGGTTGTCCTTACACCCCTACGAACTGCAGGAGTTCTTTACTGCCCCGACCAAAATGTCGTTGATTTTTGCCTGCCTGTTGGGCACAACTTTATCTCTTATTTTAATCTGTCAGGCCAAAGCCAATCACAAAGCCCTGAGCTTTTTGGCAATAGGCATGTTTTGCGAGATATTTATTGATGTTACCAACAAAGAAACCACTCATTTAGGTTCGGAAAATATCATCTCCGCCATCTACTATTACACGTTGATAACCTCATTTGTCGCCGGCAGTATTAACTTGGCGGCCTATCTCAAAGAAAGGCGTGAGCCAAAAGATTTAATCTCGCTTTCTGATATGCGTTATGCGTGGTTTTTTATGTCTTTTGCGATTCTCCACGGTTTCTTAAAAACTTATACCATGTATCTCACACCCAATCCGGCTTATGTGGCAGCGATTGTGCATGCTTATCCGGTGTGGATTATGTTGTTTAATAACTTTAATCACCAAAAGGAATATACTAAAATCAAGCCGCAATATATTCTGTTATTGCTTATCTCAATCATTGGCTTAATATTTCTTGGTGGACACCATCATTAAGGACAAACCATGACCGAAGAAACCGCAAACAATCCAAACGAAGCAGAACTTTTAGCCGCAATGACTCTTTCTCCCGAAGAAAAGAAAGACTATATCGCCACAGCGGGCTCTCCTCTGCCTGAAGGTGAAAAAAAAGCTACTAAGGAAGACATTATTGAGGCTCTCAAAACCGTTTGCGATCCTGAAATTATGATAAATATTTGGGATATGGGCTTGGTTTATGATATCCGCATTGATGACGAGGCCAATGTTGAGATTGATATGACGCTGACCGCACCCGGTTGCCCCGTTGCCGGTATTTTGCCTCAGCAAGCCGCCGATGCCGTATCTTTGGTCGAAGGAACAGGGTTAGTTACGGTAAAAATTGTTTGGGAGCCGGCTTGGTCAATGGAGCGCTTGAGTGAAGATGCCCGCGCCATGATGGAACTTTTTTAAGAGGCGAAGATGACACTAGAAGAATTAATTGAAAATTTTTCTTACCTTGATAATTGGGAAGACCGCTATTCTTACCTGATAGATTTGGGGAATGAACTGGAAAATCTGCCGACAGAATATAAAACGCCGGAGTGGAAAGTCCAAGGTTGTCAGTCGCAAGTCTGGCTTGTGCCGCAGTTTCAAGACGGTAAATTGCACTTTTTAGGCGACAGCGACGCCATTTTGGTCAGAGGATTGATTTCGATAGTCTTAATGATTTATAACGATAAATCCCCATCAGAAATTAAAAACATTGCCATTGAAGATATTTTTGCTAAACTCGGATTAGAGGAAAATTTAAGCCCGAGCCGTCGCAACGGTTTAATGTCCATGGTCTCAAGAATCAAATTTTATGCCGAACAGAGTATGTAAATAAATGAACGTTCACGAGTATCAAGCCAAAAAAATCATCAGCCAATACGGAATAAAAATTCCCAAAGGGCAGGTGGCTTATACGCCGCTTGAGGCTAAGAACGTTGCCCGAAAAATTTCTTATCGCGGTCCATGGATGCTCAAAGCCCAAATTCAATCCGGTGCGCGTAATAAAGGAAAGTTCATAGAAAAATCAGCTGGTCGCAAAGGCGGTATTCGGGAGGTAAAGCACCTTTCCGATGTGTATGTTGAAGCTGAAAAAATGTTGGGTGCAACACTTGTAACCCCTCAAACCGGTCCCAAAGGAAAATTAGTCAGCCGAATTTATGTTGAAGAGTTCAGCATTGTTAAAAAAATCTTTTATACCGGCCTCGTCATAGATAGGATGAACGCCGCCATTACTTTGCTGATTGCTGATATAAAAAATCGCGAAATTTCGGAAATGGCGGTTAATTCGCCTGAGCTCATTTTGCGCCTGAATTTAGATTTGCTGACCGGCGCCAGCAAAGAGCAAATTCGTCAGGTTCTGGAATATTTAGAGCTGGAAGAAGAGAGTTTTCGCTCGCTTGAAAGCTTTATCAACGGACTTCATCAAGCCTTTGTTGATTGCGATGCCACCATGCTTGAGGTTAACCCCTCAGGAGTGGATGCCAATGGCGATATTATAGCTTTGGACGCCAAGCTCTCGATTGATGACAATGCTTTGTTTCGCCATAAGGACTTTTTGCCGCTCCAAGATGAATATGAAACTGAAGACCGCGAGCTCAAAGCCAACAAAAACGGCTTTCAGTATAGCTCGTTTGATGGTTCAATCGGTTGCATTGTTAATGGTGATGGTATTGCTCTGGCCGCTATGGATTTGATAAGGGAAAAAGGCGAAGGCACGGCTTGTTTTCTAAACGTTAAAGGTGGTGTCGATAAAGACAAAATTGCCTCCGGTATCAAGATAATTGTAACCAACCCGCGTGTTGAGGGAATTTTGATAAACGTTTTGGGTGGTTTTTTACGGTGTAATTTGTTGGCCGAAGGGATAGTTGCCGCCGCCTCAGAGGTTGGGTTAAATGTACCTCTGGTTGTTCGTTTTGAAGGAACCAATAAAGACGAAGCCAAAGAAATATTGCTACACTCCAAACTGCCGGTTATCATTGCCGACAGCATGGAAGATTCGGTTGATAAACTCTTATCGGCAATGGAGGCGGCAGACTAATGTCCATATTGGTAGATAAACATACAAAAGTTTTAATCCAAGGTATTACGGGTACGCAAGCCTCGTTCCACGTCAAACGCTCAATGGACTACGGTACCAAAGTTGTGGCCGGTGTCACCCCTGGCAAAGGTGGAACTTTTCACTTAGATGTTCCGGTTTTTAACACGGTGCAAGAAGCGGTTAAAGAAACGGGAGCAAATGCTTCGGTAATGTATGTTCCGGCGCGTTTTGTTAAAGCTGCTGTCCGAGAGGCGGTGGAGGCTGAACTTGACTTGTCGGTATGTATTGCTGACGGCGTACCAATCAAAGATATGCTTGAAATCAAAGCCATGCTCCATGGCTCCAAAACCAGATTAATCGGTCCCAATACTCCGGGCATTATCACCCCCGGAGAGGCAAGACTTGGTATTTTCCCTGAAAATATTCATACCCCCGGCAGAATAGGCGTCGTTTCGCGTTCTTCAACTCTAACCTATGAGGCGGTTTTGGAAACCAATCGGGCAGGATTAGGGCAGTCCACGGTTATAGGTTTAGGCGATGATATGATTGTCGGCACCGCCTTTGAAGATATATTGGAGCTATTCCATAAGGATACAAACACCGATGCGATTGTGATGATTGGGCAAATGGGGGGAACCTTTGAGGAAGCCGGCGCCGAATTTTATAAGCACCTGAAACATCGCAAGCCGGTGATAGGCTTTGTTGCCGGAAATGCTGTTCCTTTCGGCCACAAAATGGGCTATGCCGGAGATGTTATCACCAATGGCAGTATTACGGTTCAAGATAAAAGAGATGCCATGACGTCTGCCGGAATGACGGTTGTTGACAGTATCAATAATATTCATGATGAATTGGCAAAATTGGGATTAGCCAAAGCCTAAGCGATGAATGTTATCTTTCAAAAAATAATTGATACACTTTTGCCGCCCCGTTGCCTGAAGTGTGGCAAAATCTTAGGCGACGCCAATGGCCTTTGCGCTGACTGCTTTAATGAAATCACCTTTATTTCCAAACCTTATTGTGAACATTGCGGTTTGCCCTTAGTCTCAGAAAACACTATTGGCAAATTCTGTGGTAATTGTTTGCGTAATTCCAAATCTGTGTTTCGGATGTGCCGATCGGCTGTTGTTTATGATGAACACTCCAAACCGTTAATTCTGAATTTTAAGTTTAATGATAGGACCGAAAATGCAGCCTTCTTGGCCAAATGGTTGCGTTTGGGCGGAAAAGATATTTTTGCGCAAAAAGTAGATATCATTGTGCCTGTTCCGCTACATTATACGCGTTTGATAAAAAGACGCTATAATCAGTCGGTTTTACTAGCGCGAGAGTTAAGCAAATTGGAGGGTGTCCCTTGTGATTGCCGCTCAGTGATAAGACACCGCAAAACCAAACCACAAGTTGATTTTTCGGGACACGAACGGATTCGTAATGTCAAAAATGCCTTTAGCGTAAAGTATCCCGAAAACCTCAAAGGCAAAAGAGTAGTCTTGATAGATGATGTGATGACCACCGGCTCCACCTTAAAAGAATGTGCCAAAGTAATTCTGCAAGCCGGTGCCAAATCGGTTGATACGCTAACCGTCGCAAGGGTCATTAAATAAGGTTTACAAAAGCACAAGATTGCGCTAAATTCGCAATAGAATTTTTATTATTAACCCTAAAAAATAAAACAAAATGGAAAAAGAACAACAAGCCAAAATTCTGGAAAGCAAGTATTTATGCCAAAAACCATGGCTCACCGTGCGTGAGGATAAAATTGAGCTTGCCAATGGTGTGATAATCCCGGAGTATTTTGTTTTGGAATATCCAAACTGGGTAAATACTTTGGCCATCACCAAAGACAAAAAGTTTGTAATGGTGCGTCAGTACCGCCATGGCACCCAAACCACCAATTATGAGCTTTGCGGTGGTTGTGTTGATGACGGCGAAACCCCGCTCCAAGCCGCCCAAAGAGAACTATGGGAAGAAACCGGCTATGGCAACGGTCGTTGGCGCCAAAACCTAAGAATGTCCGCCAACCCCAGCACCACCAACAACTGGACTTATAACTTTATCGCCGAAGATGTTGAGCTCATTGAGAATAAACAACACCTTGACGGTGGAGAGTGCTTGAGTGTCCACTTACTGAGCTTAGACGAGATTAAGGAGCTGTTGCGCACCAATGGCATAATCCAGTCCGTGCACGCTTGCGCTTATTGGAAATACTTAGCCGAAAACCATTTATTGTAAAGATTATGTTTTACCAAAGCCTCTCGAAAGAGAGGCTTGCGTTTAAAGAGGAACCATGAAACAAAATATAAAATTAATCTTTTGGGCCGTTGTTATCGTGATTGGAGTAAATATCTTTTTACCAAAATATGAGCCCGAAACTCTTTATAGCCCCCAAGATTTGGAAGATGTTTCGGAATTTTTAATTTATCAAAAACAATATACCCAAACGCTCCCTCTTTATTGTCAAAAAAACAACTATGACTTAAGCCGCCTAAAACAAGAATTTGAATCCATGCACCAAAAACAAATTACTCAGGCGCAAAACTTTCTTGCAAAATTTACGCCACAAGAACGTTTGTCTTTTTATGCTGAGTTTGATAAAACTTATAGCGAAATGGAACCGATGATTCTAGAAAATATAATGGCTGATTTTCAGAAAAATAAAGATATACATTGGTCTGCTCAGCAAGAGTTTAGCCCCTATGATTATTGTGCTTGGCTGGATGCTCATGCTGCTGAAGTTTTAACCAAGTATCAAAAATAAAAGGTGCTTTTTTTTCAAAGCACCTTTTTTAATTAATCTTCATCGGAAGTTTTGTTTTCAACGGCTTCTTGCAACTGAGCAATCTCCGTATCGTCCAACTCCACTGCCGGAATATGATAACTCTCGTTAAACCAATTTCCCAAATCAATATCGGCACATCTTTTAGAGCAAAAGGGCTTATATTTATTTGCCGGTGCTAATTTGTGGCAAATTGGGCAGCGATATGTCTTGATAACTTCGCTCATCTCATAACGCGTCCCGTACCTTGGCAAGTTTCGCATTCGTCAGTTAAAATATCTTGCAAAGTCGGACGTCTGCGAACGCGCAAAATCTCCACATTTCCGGCACGGCTCAAACCAAGTACTCGACCACGATTACTGTCTTTATTGAGTTCTTCTTCCAAAGTTTCCAAAACCGGTTTCATAAACTTATAGTCCGAAGATCCGGCAAAATCGATAATGATTTTGCCAGACAAGTTGCGCAAGCGAATTTGTTTGGCAATCTCAACCGCTGCTTCTTGATTGAGGGCGGAAATAGAGCCTTTGCCACTGTCATTGCCGCTATCCACATCAATACAAACGCAAGCTCTTGTCTCTTCAATGCAAATTCTGCCACCCGAGGGAAGTTTAACTTCTTTGAGCAAGGCATCAGAAATTTCATCTTCCAAACCATGTCCTTCAAACGGATTAACCTCATAGGCAATCTCAAAAGTGTCACCGAATTTTTCTTTGAGCTCAGCTTCCACATTGTGATTATTAACAATTACGGTATGCAAAGAATTTTGGTAACGTCTGATTTCATCAAATAAAGGAGCTGTCTTGGCATAGAGCAAAGCCGGAGCCTTAGCCGAGCGAGCTTTAATGCGTACATCATCATAGAGGTTGCGCAACTCAACCATTTCTTTGGCAATTTCCTCAAACGGCACCTCTATCGCAGACGTTCTTAAAATCCAACCTTCTTGACCGGTAGTATTTTCCAAAACTCTTTCTTTGTATTCGGCTAACTTTTCTTTGTCTTCGATTCGAGGAGAGGCTTCAATCGTCATACGATACGGACAATAAACGATTCTCTCGCCGACAAACTGAATAGCTCTGACCACTCTGGCGCCTTTTTCGGCTCTTTTTTCTTGAGCAACCTGAACAACAATGCTCTGACCTTCGGTGTAATTAACTTCTTTCAAGCCATATTCCTCGGCATTCAAAAAAGCATCGTGTCCATCGTTAATATCAATGAAGAAACCGACTTTATCATGAGCTAATTCAATTTTTTTAGTAATTTTACCGAGATAAATATTTCCTTCTGATGCGTTGTTTTCATTCGCAAAAATCAATTCCTTGAGTTCGGAATTTTCTATTTCAGCCAAACGAACAGCTGAGTTATATTTTTCAAAGATGATTGTATCTATACTCATTTTACACCTGCACCTTCTAACAAATTTCTGGCTTCCCACAACGGCAAGCCAACTACGCCCGAATAAGAGCCGACAATTTTTTTAACATAGGCAGCAAGCCTACCTTCAATTTTGTAGCCGCAACATCCGACCCATTCATTGCTATCCACGTAATCTTTGATTTCAGCCTCGGTCATTTTTTTCATCAACAATCTGGTAGCCACGCATCTTAAAGCAAGTTTTCCGTCTTTATTAACAACGCATACCGCGCTTAACACTTTGTGTGCTTTGCCCGATAATGCTTTCATGACTAAAGTTTGTTCTTCGGGATTTTTTGATTTATGCAAAACTCTGTTGCCGACAACCACCACTGTATCGCAAGCCAAAATCACTTCACCCGGATGTCTTTTAGCGACGGCTAAAGCCTTTTCTCTAGCCATTCGTTTAACGTAAGCTGTCGGAGTTTCAAATTTTAGGGTTGTTTCGTCAATATCAGCCGGATCTATGAGTTTGGGCTCATAGTCAATTTGTTGCAACAGCATTTTTCTGGGTTGCGAGCCAGAGGCTAAAATAAAGTTACGTACTGTCATCAAGCTAGCCTAAGCTTCGTCGTCGTAAGTCTTTTCCATACGTTCGTGGCGTTCTTGAGCTTCGATGGAAAGGGTAGCCACCGGACGAGCTTCCAAGCGTTCCAAACCGATAGGTTCGCCGGTTTCTTCACAATAACCGTAAGTGCCGTCTTCAATTCTTTTCAAAGCATCATCAATCTTAGAGATGAGTTTGCGAGCTCTGTCTTTAGTACGCAAATCAAGCGCTTTGTCTGTTTCCAAAGATGCACGGTCAATATCGTCAGGTTGGTTTAATCCACCTTGACGCAAATCTTCCAAAGTATCTTGAGATTGGTTAAGAAGAGATTTTTTCCAGTTTAAGAGCTTCTGGCGAAAATATTCAACTTGCATGTCGTTCATATATTCTTCATCTGCGGACGGAACATAATCCGGAGGAAGAATTGTAGCGCTTTCCATATCCATTTTCATTCTCCTTATGGATAGTTAACAATAAAAATCTATAGCAAGCAAAATACAAATTTAAGGCGCGAACTTCAAGCAAAAAAACGTTTTATAACAGCTATTTCATTAATTTTGCCAATTCCACTTCCACTCTTAATTCGATTTCACTTAAAATCTCTTGTAACTTAGGGTCGCTTGATTGAAATTTATTATCCTTTACAAAGCGAGAAATTTCAATCAAACGGTCTCTTGAGATATAGCCCATGAGCAAGCCGTCTCTGATTTCCTCTAATTTTTCAAGTAATGTCTGCCCCCGTTTTACCAATTTCTTGCGGATTTCTTTTTCTTCTTCCCCATCCACCATTTGTGCGGCAAAAATAGCATCGGCGACATTAATGCCACCCGCAGCATTTACCGGATTCGATTGAGGTTTCATAGTTTCTTTCAGTAATATTGAGAAACTTTCATCACCGCTAGATGCTTTGGTTGTTTTGCGAGAGGCAATATCTTTGGTTTTATTTATGTCGTCAATTTTAATCACAGGGTAATCCTTATTTTGTTAGCGGAAAGTCCAAGTAATGGTATTTTTGTTATATTCGGTAACCCCACCTTCATCTTTTTTAGGAGGCAAAACACAAGCAACTTCAGCATCACTGATTGATACCGGCAACTCTTTTCCTCCGTTAGCAAGAATGGGCCAGTTAAATTCAGTATCGTTTACTTTAAGCCGGTATAAGTCAGAGCTTCCTCCGAAGTTCCAATTCATAACAGCCAGTTCAACACAAACATGGTGCGGCAGATCCGGAAAAGTCACTTGATAGGTGTCTCTGGCACCGCTAAAAGTAACCACGGCATTATAGGCGTGAATAATCTTTCCGTTATCAACCATATCGGGAGGTGCTACTTTACTGTCAATAATTTCTTGAGCATTAATGATGGAGTAATCACCGTTAGCAACATATCGATTGCTGATGTTTTTTCGTAAATCTGTAATTTGTTGAGTAATTCGACTAATTTTGTATTTGTCGTGCATATTATTGATGAATTTATTAATACCGACGCTAACGGCAGTTAAAATAGCTAACACGCCGATAACCTCAATCATTGTTCTTCCTTGTTCAGAACATCTCTTCATCAAAAGTTCCTCCATAGCTACTCACTATAACACCTTTTTGCGTCTTAAACAATACACATAATAAGGTTAATTTATGGTTTGTAAGCAATAAAAAATTATTTTACTTCACATTTTAGAAAAATGTTATATAGTAACAGTACTTTTAAGTCGGATAATTCCGTCCTTCTTTAACGGTAGTAAAGGAAATTGCACATGAAATATACTGTTTCTTCATTAATGATGGCAGCTTCTGTATTAGCTTTGAGCGCAAATGCAAATGCCGCTGAATATGACTTCAAACCATATGTTGGTTTGGATTATAACTACACCTATGCAGATGCTGACGAGCATACTCCGAAATACAATTCACTCTCAGTTAACTTAGGTACAGAATATAATCAATATTTCGGTACAGAGTTGTTTTATCAATATTCTGATGAAGCAAAAAATCACGATTACACCATTGAAAACAAAACCTCTTTCCAAGCTTATGGTTTAGATTTGATGGGTTATCTGCCGTTAGGTTGTGACCAAGAATATTCACTCATCGGTACTGTCGGTATTGGTGAATATACATTTGATAAAGAGTTCAGAGGATTATATTCTCCGAGCGATTATGATGACCATGGTATTGGTTACCGTTTTGGTGGTGGTTTACAATATAAAATTGACGACAAATTCTCAGTTCGTGGTTTGGTTCGTTATGTTAACCTCAACGGTGTTGATGACTACGATGATATGTGGGAATACACCGCAGGTATCAAATATAATTTCTAAACGAAAAAATAGCACACCAAAAGGAGGAGTTTTTAATTCCTCCTTTTTTATTTTGTGGACAAGAACTCAAAGCTGCACTATAAATTATTACAAATAAAAAATTTTAACGGGGAAAAGAAATGAGAAAATTTTTGTGTGCATTTAGTGCGTTATTGTTAATTTCTGCATGCTCAGATGAAAAGACAACAAACCAAGATACATCAACCCTCTCAACACAAGAAGCTCTAGAAAAAGGCGAAGAAATTGTTGCTCGTCCGCAGTTCGATGTTGAGTTTGAAGATGTTGTTTATCGGTATGATATCAATAATCTGCCTCAAGGTTGCGATAAAGGAAGTGATATTGTTTGCGCCATAGATTTACAAGTCAAATGCACCATTAATCCCAAATTGGCAGAGTGCGACGCTAAAAAATTACCTCGTTTTACATTTATGGAAGATGAGAGCTTGCAACGTCCGACCCAATCCAGCTTTCAAATTGTAAAACTCAAACCGATAGATGCCACCACGGTTGAGGTCTATACCAAAAGCGAATGCAACGGGGTCTGGTTTGGTTTGTGCAAAGGTAATATTGTCTATGTCCTGAGCAACGCCAAGGGCGCTTGGGTTGTTAAAGACTTATATGCTTTGCAATCAATCTAATAAAAAAAGCCCTTTTTGAAGGGCTTTTTTTAATCAGCTTCTTTAATGCGTTCGATATTCGCACCGACCCCTTTGAGTTTTTCTTCTAATTTTTCATAGCCACGGTCAAGGTGATAAACGCGGTTGACGATTGTTTCACCCTCAGCCACCAAACCGGCCAAAATCAAAGCAAACGAGGCTCGTAAATCGGTTGCCATCACAGGCGCACCTGAGAGTTTCTTAACCCCGCGTACAATGGCAGATGCATGCCCGTGAACATTAATATTTGCGCCCATACGCATGAGCTCCGGCACATGCATAAAGCGGTTTTCCCAAATGTTTTCCGTAACCAAAGAGGCACCTTCCGCCACGCACATCAAAGCCATGAATTGCGCCTGCAAATCTGTCGGAAAACCGGGGTAATAATCAGTCATAATGTCTTGTCCGACAAGAGTTTTATTGGTAGCATCAATAATGAGTGAATTTTCTTTTTCTTCAACATCAACGCCCATTGCTTTTAAGATTTCTATCGGTGTTCGCAAAGTTGAGGCTTGTGCGTTGATGAGCTCGATTCTACCTCCTGTAATGGCGGCAGCCACACCGTAAGAACCGGCCTCGATTCTATCTGCAATCACTTTGTGTCTTGCGCCATGTAGGGTATCAACACCTTGAATAACAAGGCGAGAGGTGTCTTTGCCTTCGATTTTAGCACCCATATCAATCAGCAAATCAATCAAATCACCGATTTCTGGTTCTTTGGCGGCATTTTCAATAATTGTTTCCCCTTCGGCTAAGGTTGCCGCCATAAGGATATTGCAAGTTGCTCCCACCGAAGCCGTGTGGAAAGTAATGTGAGCCCCTTTGAGTTTGCCATCAATATCGGCATGAACATAGCCGTTCTTGATTTCGATTTTAGCACCCATCTGCTCTAACGAGGAGAGATGAATATCCATAGGTCTTGCGCCAATGGCACAACCGCCAGGCAAAGAGAGTTCCACATGACCTTCTCTGGCCAATACCGGCCCCAAAACATAGTAAGAGGCGCGCATTTTACGAACATAATCGTATGGTGCAATCAGGTTAGAGAATTTTTGAGTCCGATAAGAATAGGTTTTTGTGGGGTGACCATCAACAAAATCATCAAAACAGTCAATAGCCGTTCCCATTTGTTCCAAAAGCGCGTTCATTGACCGAATATCGGATAAAATCGGCATATTGGTTAAAGTTACGGTTTCATCGGTTAATAAACTTGCGCAAATAAGGGGCAGGGCAGCATTTTTTGCCCCACTGATATAAATTTTTCCCTCTAACCTGTTTCCGCCGATAATTTTAATTTTATCCATATTCCGTCTCCAAAGTTAGTCTTCTTTTGAATTAGTTTTTAATTTTTCACGTTCAGCTTGTTGTTTTTTGCGCTTTTCCAAATTTTTGCGCAATGCCTTGGCTTCGCGCTCAAATCTTTCTTTGCTGCGCGGACCGTGTGCGGTATTTTTTTTCTCTTTTGCATCAGACATCATTTTTCTCCGAATAAATATGAGCAAATCTTAGCATGAATAGGTTAAAAAACCGTGAGTTTATAAAATTGCTGTAAAAATACCAAAACTATGGTATGATAAAAATAAGCAATCAGAAAGATAAGAAAACATGTTGGAAGATAAATTAGAAGTTAAAGATAAAGCATTACAAGCTCTTCTCCAAAACAGCATTACAAAGCTGAAATCCACGCCTTATGGTCAAAAACTTTTTGAAAACGCAATCACACCCACGACTTCTGCGCAAAGTGACTTTAACTTATCAAAAATTTATATCGGATATGCCGGAATGGGCATAGGAGGAAATTGCTATCGAGAAATAATTGATAAAACCGCAACACGAGACGTTGTCTATATTAGTGATGAAGAGATAAAAGCCACAATTGTTAAAACGCTAAAACAAAGCCAAGATGAAGAGATTGTTTCACTGTTAAATTCAGCTCAAAAGCAAGAAATTACGGAGCCGACCAGTAGGTTTCAAGAATTTTTGGAGAATTATTATCAACAATCCGGAACACAACCTAATCAGGCCACGCTTGAACATTGGGCAGATTTAAAATTATTTGCTCAAATCAATAAAATAAAACCTCTGGAGCAACTCATTCAAAAAGAACCAATAAAAAATATGCTTTCAGATTCTTTGACTCATTTAGTAGCGCACGAAGTTTCTCATGGCGGACAATACAATAACGGTTGCCAGGCTATTACGAAGCAAAGTTTTTCAATGCCGGCATTAATGAAAGAAGGCGTTTTAAGTAGTGCGGAAATTTCACGCCTTTCCGCACCAAAGAAATCGCCGTCGCAACCGATGAGTTTTGAAGATATAAAAGCCGAAAGAGCAACGGAAAATGCGTTGGAAGCAGGGGCAATGTCAGCAGCTCTTGTCGCTTTTTTTCTGACATCACCATCACAAGAAGCTCAAAAAACAACCTTGGACTACTATCAACTGCGAACAAGAAAAGATATCAGTGCCATCGTAAATAAGTATGATATTGCCAATATGAGCGAACAAACCCAAGATAAGCAATATACCGTACAAGCTCGTAATATACAACAAGCCATGGCAAGAGAAATCTTTGCAGAAGTTGTGAAAGGAATGGATGAAATACAGCAAACAAAATTGCAAGAAAGCCATCCTGGAGAAGATTGTTCCTATGATTATTGCTCTGGTGAAGCTTTGATATCGGTTCAATCTTCTTATCGTCCGGAGCTATATGGACCCAAGCAAGATTTTGAAGCAATGGTAGATTCCATAATGATAAGTAATAAATTGCGAGCATCACAATTAAGAATGAGTGCAAAATATCACCAGCAAGGTAATAATTCTACCACAAAACAAAATAATGCAATAATACAACAATATATCCGCAACAAAAAACAGAACGCCTAAAGTTTAGTCAAATGAATAAATAAAAAATAGTTGAAAGCAACCCAATGGAACAGTTTATTCAAAATTCAAAACAGCAAAATCTTTGCCTAAAGGTTGATAGCCCCCTTGGCGCAACAAAGCCCAAATATGCCTTTGTTTGCCACGGGATAACCGGCTATAAGGAACAAGGAGTAATTCTGCAAATTGTTAAATCGTTACAAAATCAAGGCTATACGGTTATCAGTTTTGATTGTCGCAATTCTCGTGGCAAAAGTCATAATGACATGCGTTGTGCTACTTTGAGCGATTTTTGTGAGGATTTGGCAGATGTCATAGCTTGGACAAAAATCTTCCCGATTTTAAGCCACCGTTTTTGTTGGCCGGGCACTCTTTGGGAGGTTCGGCAGTTCTTAATTATGCACTTCAAAACCCCAATCTTATCGAAGGTTTAATTTTGGTTTCTTCCATATTTAGCGGCAAAGAATTACTTGATAATACACAAAAATTTGCCCCCGAATTTTATCAAACACTTTTAAGCACAGGGCTGACCCGCTCCCAAGAAAATCGCCAATGTTTTTTGGATGGAACCTATCTGCAAGAGCTACAAAAATATGACTTCTACTCGTTAATCCCGTCTTTTCAAAAGCCGATTCTTCTCATCACGGGAGATAAAGATACGTCTTCTTTGCCAGAGAATAACCAAAATTTTTATGAACACATCACCGCCCAAAAAACACTCTGCATTTTGTCAGATTGCACCCATATTTATGACCAACCGCATAATTTAGAAGATTTAGACTGCAAAATATCGGATTTTGTTGCCAATTTGGCATAAGCTCAATAAAAAAGCCTCTCCGAAGAGAGGCTCTTTTTTTACTTTAGTATTTTTACAATTTTTGCGCAGATTGATTTACCTTCGAACTTGCATTCAATTTTTTGCCCGAGATGCAAATAAAACCAATTTACTAAGTCGAGTTGAACTTGTGACTTGTTTATGCTCCCAAGCATTTTTTCTCTGGTTTGTGCCAAACAAGAAAAATGAAATTCATCGGGAAATGATACCCTGAAACGTTGATTCAAAACATTCACCCCATCGAGCATATCTTCAAATTCAATGACACAAGAAGAATGTAACATATTTAAGTCGTTGAGCACGAGATAAGCATCAGATTCAAAACGAGAAACCCGAAGACTAAGTTCTGTTCCTTTACCTGCGTCATCAACTATTTTTTTGTTAATAGCTAAACCGGTAACTGTAATATCTTTGACGGCATCAAAGCTTTGAGTATAAAGTTTTAATACATCACCGACTTTAACTTGTCCCAGCACAATTTTACCTTCATAGAAGGCATTTAATCCCAAACCTCTGTTGTTTTGCGGTTTGATTACAATTAATACTTTTTCCATAATAAATAATTTAATAGTAAAACTTTAGGAGCGTTTTACTCTGGATAATTTTTCTCGTCAAGTTGATTTATCTGAGTCATAAAAAATTAAATAATTGCGATTACATTAAATACAAATTAAAGACAACAAACGAGGAAAAGATGAAGAATTATATTACAATTTTAGGCTTGGTTGCCATTTTGAGTGGTTGTGCAGAATTTAATAAATACATCACAGTTAGCAGCACAGCTACGCCACAAGAAAAATTCAGAGCTTGTGCTTTAAGTGAAGCGCAAAGCAAATTGCAAAACGGCACATTATTTACCAAAACCATGACCGCCACCAAAGATGAGATTGTCAACACCTGCATCAAAAAAATGGCACTAGAAGCAGCCGGTATTGATTCTGAAGCCCAAAGCATCGCCTCTAACATTATTAATAATTTACAAGCCTTAAATAAATAAGTCGTATTAAGGCAAAAGTTTGAAGGTTGACTTTTATCAGGTTTTATTTATCTTAAGATAAATAAAATCAATAATTGTGTAACCTAAAATTATTTTAGAGATGAAAAATTACGCATTACTAAAGTTTGACCAAAGCGATAGCTTTTGGCATAGAGTTTCTCATAAGAGTGATTATTACAAATTTCCGGTAGCCTACGAAGATGGCTTTGTAAGTTATCGTAAAAATGTGGCAAAAGATCATGGCGCACCTTGGGGATTTATTTGTAAGGGCTATATTATATCCCTTCATCCTACGCCGGAGATGTTTCCTTTTGATGCAAAAACCTATTGTGAGGAACGCTTGTTTGCCGGTCGTTCGGTTTGTATTCCTCCCCGTGCGGTGATGAAAAAAGTTTTTAATCATATTTTGGTTATTAACGACATGATAAAAGAACTGGGAGGAGAACCTTTTGCCAACGATTGGTATATGGCTCAAAATGACAAATTTGGAGATTTGGCCGGTCGTCCGAATAAGGACATAATTTTGGGGGTTCATCCACAAATTTCTGATAACGGAGCTTGTATGTACATTGATAACAATACGCAAGTCTCCTTTTATCCGGCGGTCAAAATCTAGCAAAATGCAAAATTTAAAGAGTGTGAAATTCTATTTTCGCACTCTTTTTTTTAGAGATATAAAACATTATTTTTGTAAAGAAGATTGCATCTTATTTTTCAAAAGAATATCATTAATCTTGTTTTCTTGTGAGTGAGATTTATCTTTTGAAAGATTACTGTTTTGTGTATTTGGAGAGGCGATTTTTTCAAAAGTCTCTCTACTTTGTTTTGCCAAATTACGGTTTTCAGCGTTAGTCACATCATAAAATTTTGTTAATGCGATATTGATAAATTGGTTATCGTTAATGGATATTTCAGGGATATTAAAATCATGATTACTCTGCCAAAAATTATCAATATCCTGACTAAAGTTAGGGTGAATACTATGAAAGTTTTCTAAAATATCTTCTTTTAATTTTTGGTAATCTTCCTTTTGCATAGAAACATTAATAGAACTGACCTGAATTTTGTCGCCGTAGGTTGCGTTAAATCCTTTGTAAATTTCTTCGGCCTTGTCAGTCATATTCATTGCTTTCAAAGCCATTAATTTTTGAATAGTTTTTTCAACTTGTTTGGCAGCACAAACGCTAGCATAATCATCTTTAGAAAGCTGAGAAAGTTTTGGATTGTTGATTTTGTTTTCTGATTGAGCAATTTTTTTAGCGTCAGCATTAGAAATAAAAGCAATAGTAGGACTAAGACGCAATTTTCCGGGTTTCCCAAATGCTTGCGGATTTGTCTTAAAAGCCTCTGTAAATTCTGTCATATCACTGATTGCCTTAAAATCTGCATAAGCAGCATCTAAAGACGTAGCATTTTCGGTTTGAATGGCAAAATCCAAGAAAGGACTATCTTCCGCACCGGTACTTGAAAATTGTTCGGGCGAAAGTTGTAATGTATCAGATTTTATTTCTTGCGTGTTTTGAGCTACGGTTTCTTGCCGAATAACGTGATTATCAGGAGTTTGTGCCGCAGTCGGAGAAATAGAAACAGTGCTTAAAGCTAAGGCACTTGCAGGAATGCCAAGCCGAAGAGCTCTTAATTTATTTGAATCTTTAATTTTCATAGCTTTTGTTTCCAATTATCTCAATGTTTACATAAACACAGCAAAAAACACATTTCTTACTAAAAAGTATAGCCTAATTTTGTCTAAATAGCAATGTACAAAATACCAAAGTGCTTAAATAAGAGACTGATTATTTCTTATTTAATGCTCTTTTCCCGACGAATTGACCAATATCAAATCCCCCATCTGAATTCATAACAAAATCATAAAAGTCTTTAATGGTCGCTAATTTTTGTTTTTTATTTTTTGCCTTAAAGCAAGCAACAAGTTTATGAGTAAACTCAGGGTGAGGCATATTTTTAACATGATAACGTTGAGCAAAGTCCGGATTTGTTAAAATTTGTTCAATTTTGCTATGTGGAACATGCGCCAAATTATGAAAGTTGTAATAAGCGGTAATAAGAGCGTCCACCAAGCTCCAATATTGCAAATCAAGATGCAAATTTTTTTTACTTAAAGACAAGAGTTCGTCATACCTGTCCCAGAGATAATATTTGATAAAACTTTTATCATAATCAGAAAAAGGCTCAAAAGGCTTTTGGACTTGTAAAGCGGCTTTTTCGCGGAGTTTTTGAATTTCTCCATGAGTATCAAATAAGACCTTTCCATACAAAAGCAGATATTGATTGGTGTAGTTATGTTCTTTGAGAGATTCCTCCATATATTCTTCAAATCTAAAGATAGGATTAATGGTATATTCCATCAAAAATTCATCGACATAGCAGTTAGATTTTTCCTGCCAACCAAGAGAATTTGAAGCAATGATTGTGACATCAATATCTGAAAATTCATTTTGGTTTCCGGAGGCATAGCTTCCGCACAAAAGAGCTCCTTCAAACCATTCTTGCTGAATGTATCTTTCCAAAAATGTATAGAGAGCCTGTTCCCACTTTTCCATAAATTTCTCCTTTAAGCAAAAATGAAACACTGAAAGTCTGCCAGAAATACAAAAAATCCGCAAGATTTTTAATTGCTTTGACGAATATAAAAACGCTCTCAAATCCGTAAAGAGAGATTAATCATAAACGCCCTGACTTTATCAATGCAATTTCAGGGCGTCTAAATCTACAGTAAAATTAATCCAACTACTCTTGCGAGTGTAACAACTTACGTTGTAATATATTTCTGAGTTTACTGCTAAATTTATTTTTAGGCTGTTGAGAGGAAGAGTTTTCGTTGCCTGCCTTAGCAACTTGTCCTTTGGAGCCTTCCAATTCTTTTTGTTTTTTTATGTTTTTGCTTTCTGGCGTTTCGATAACGGCACCTTCTTTTTGCAACATATCAATTACGCGAGAAAGATGTTTATATTCATCCTCAGTAAAAGATAAATGGTATCTCCCTTCCATTTGAGACATACCGACTTCCAAATCATACTTTCCTCTTTTATCAATAAATTTTTTCAGCATCGTATTGCCGTCATTATCGCAGGCATTAATATCCAGACCTTTATCAATTAAAGATTTCAAAGCATTAGCATCTTCATATTTGAGAGCGTCGTCTAAAGAAGTAATTTTTGATTTTTTTGGCAGCGTTTCAAGATATTTATTTTTTTCTTGAGCTTCTCTTTTTTGCTGAGCAAGCTGTCTGGTTTCCTCTATTTTCTGCTGAATATATTTGCTCTGCTCAGTTTCATCCTTGGCGCCAAGTTGTTCAAGAAACTCCATTCTTTCTTTATCGTATTTTTTTACTTCGTCATATTCAAAAGAGAATAAAGCAGAGCCATCTTGATGGCGATAAAATTCGGCACTTCTTGTACGATATTGTTTCTTTAATGTAAAACCTTGTTCATCGCAGGAATTAACATCAAAGCCCTTGGCAACCATTTCAGATATAATTTTTTTATAATCGTTGTTGTGAAGCAAAGCCTCTAAAGCAGTATTAAAATCATCTTGTTTTTGAGCCATGTTAAAATTTTCCATAGAAGTGATTGATATCAATATAAGCAGTATCATACCAGAAAATCATCATAAATTCAAGCGAACAAAATAAAGACAAAATTTGCTCTTTAGCAGAGAATATGTTATTTATATGAAATCAACACAAAAGAGGTAAGGTATGAATAAAGACGGTATTATCAAATTACGCAATTCTGTGGCTGAGTGCCAAATATCTTTGTGGGGCGGAAATCTTTTGTCTTACCGCCCGAGGAAAGAGAAACATGATATTTTTTGGCTGGGAGATTTAAATAAATTTGACAACCAACAAGCTATCCGCGGTGGAATTCCTGTTTGTTGGCCGCGCTTTGCCGAAGAAGAGTTGAATAATCATTTGCCCCGCCATGGTTTTGCCCGCTTATCAATGTGGAACTTGCAAAATGTGAGTGTTGATGACCGCCAAATTGAAGCAGAATTGTCTCTTTCGCCCGAAGCACAATATAACCTTAATCTTTCTGCCAGAGTTTTAATCAAAATAACCGATAAATTAGAATATACACTTGAAACGACCAATAATGGTGATACTCCGTTTAATTTCAGCGAGGCTTTGCATGCATATTTTAACGTAAGCTCAGTTGATAATATAGAGATTAAGGGCTTAGCAGGGCACCGCTATAAAAATTCTCTGACCCAAAGTTACGCCACTCAGGAAGAAGACTTAAACATTATAGGAGAAGTTGATAGAATTTTTTTAGAGCAAACACAGCCTCTTGAGATTATAGATAAAGGCTACAATCGTGTGATAAAAATCAAAAAAAACGGCTCCGACACAACAGTTGTATGGAACCCTAATAAAGATTTGGTGGAAATGAGCCCTAATCAATATAAGCAATTTGTTTGCATAGAGCCATCTAATGTAGGCGAGAGCGCCATCGTTCTGCCTCCGCACCACACACATAAGCTCACCACCACCATAAGCGTAAATAGATTTGATGGCTTTCTCAAAGTATAATATATTATCTATTATTATAATTTGAAAAAATAAAAGCCAGCGGTGGAATTAGTCTTTTTTCCTGAGCTTTGCAAGGCACATTTTGCGCTATAGGGAATTTATAAAAAAATCCCTGAGGTTGTTTTATAACTTCAGGGATTTTTATTATCAGTACATTATTAATAAGCACGAACATGTAATTGCCTCAAATTAAATACGAGAATATCTTCCGCAATTCCATGTATTTGTAACATCTTTGCCGCCTTTTTCAGCAATTTTTTTTGATAGAGATAACGACGAATGGCGCAATGATTTCCACATTGCATTATGAGGCATTGAATATCATCTAACAACTGAGTGTTTTCGTCAAAGTACCCCTCATTCTGATACCTAATAATGCAATCAACGAAAGCATCGTGAACTCCGCTTCCTAGCTTTAGAATTTCTTTTGCCGTTTGAACGTCGATAAATACTGTTGAAGAAGTGCTTAAGTAAAAGCGAACTTCATTCAGGTTTCCTCTTTTAATAAACTCGTGAAAAGCGTCAACTTCCAGATAATGCTCTGCCAGATATGTCATGATTTCCTCATGATTGCCTCGCTTAATTAAAGCACATTCTTCCTCTGGACTTAAATACTTGCACTTTTTTACAGCCTCAATAATTGCTGTATGCGCACCTTTTTTGATTAAAGTTAAAAGATCCACAAAAATACCGGAATATTTAACGAGGCTTATATGACCGGGTCCTCACATTAACAATAATATAAAATTATAAGCAATTTAGATTTATTTTCTTGATTTGTCAAATACATATTACGGACAGAAAAAGAGTGAAACCATACATAAATTTTAAGACAAGCAATTTTTCTTTTATTTTTTTTGAAATTGTGTTATACTTATAAGTACTTAAATTATTATTGTAAACCATTCTGCATATATGTAAGGAATCGCTTTTTATTGAATATTAACTCAAGAAAAGTTTATTCCCCAGGGATATGTCAGAATTTAAAAAACACATTTCATCGAGACTGGAAACAGGGTAAGATGAAATGAAATTATGAAAAGAAATACAATAATCTTTTCAGCAATGTTACTAACATTGCTGGGAGGAATGTTATGTGGTATACTGGCGAAATTTTTTATCGCCAGTTGGCTTCAGGGTATTGGAAAGGCCCTCTTTGTGATTGGGCTAGTCCTAATACCAGCCATGTTTATAAACATGGCGTACGAGTATAGAGAGCAAAAAAACCTTGCCGTAAAGGCAGGTATTTTTGCGTTAATTATGCTATTAGGGGAATTACCCCTGTTAGTAAAACTATGCTCATAGGAAGGCACTATTAAGGTGCCTTCCTTTTTTATTAGGTGAAGTATTTCAAACCTTTATAAATTTCAACAGAGGTTGTTTTTTGGTGGGTACGTTAAAGACAATAAGTATTGTGACAAAATGAGGCTTTCTTAGCGCTTGAAAATTTGATTTTTACAGCTTTTTACCATGTCATAGATTGGTTAAAGCAGCATCTGTATCCATGCACTCTCTTTCTCTTAAGTCATCTCTATAACATAAACAACCAAAGCCTCCGCAAATGGGAGCCTTTTTTATGGTGCGAGATACTATGCAACTATCGGACTAATTTTTATGATGATTAAGGCTATGAGTAGGAAAATTGAAACACTTTAATCATTTTGCTTTTTATTTTGATATAGTTGTAAGTTATTGACATTATATGTTATTGCTTGTGGTTTATGAGGAGCTTTAGTGACTGGCGATAATCCTCGTAATTCAATTAATGATGCTTTATTCTCTGTAAAGGAATTAGTTGCTTTACTTTTTAATCTCTCAATTTCTATAGAATTACTCAGTTTATTAGCAAACTCAATATCAAACGGCTTGCCGCGTTCAACATATTCTTTGAACATTGGATACATTTGTTTGGTTAAGTCATTTGCTTGCTTCCAGCCATGATACCACTCATTTTCATTTGTCACCGGTGCCCCCATAGTTTTTTCATTGTATAAAGCTGTCGAGCAAGCTGCAAAAGCTTCATTAATTGCGCCAATTGCAAAAACTTTCATTTGTTCTCTATTAAACTTGTTATTTTGAATTCCATTTTTTTCAAAACTTTTGATAACACTATCAACTAATCTTTTCATTTGTGGGGAGGTTTCATTTTCTATATCTTTTTTGAATTGAGAGTTAAAAAAAAGAAAATGAGTCGTTTCGTGGAAAGGGGTAGAAGCTTTTCTTTTTAATATATTTGAATTTTCAATATAATTATCAGAAACTTCGTTTTTAGTTAAAGAATAATCCATACTTACATTCTCTGAATTAGATATTCCGTCCATTATTTTATTTTTGGGAAACGGATTTAAATAACAACAACATTGTTTATCTTTAGGAATAGAAAAACACTTATATAAGTTACTTAAATCGTTTTGGTAAACAGATTGGGCTGAATTCATTGCTTCAATATTTTGATCAATAATTTCTTTATTTTTATCATAAAAAGAAGAATATGCCTCAAATGCAGGTTTTAAAATCTTGTCAAACATCTCCACTTCTTGAGAAGATAGATGTTTTAACATCAAATTCTTGAAGCCATCATAATCAGAAATATTGAACTTTCCTATTTGTTTATGAATTAAATCTGATTTTATTCTTGCGTTTGTTCCTTTTTCAGGAATTATTTCCATTAGACGATTTAATCTTTCGTCTTCAAAGCCTTCTATTGCATTTTTTGCCATTTCTGGATTTTGCATACAATTACGGTATAATCCATAAAAGCTATACAGTGGATTACTTGTAAATTTTATAGAATTTGTATCTTGGCTTTGTTCCATATCTAGATTTCCTAAAAGGCAATAATTTATGCGTTTTTTTATTCCATAATAATAGAAAAATAAAATTTTTCAAAGTGTTAGGAGTAACCAATATATTCATATAATACCTCATTAATGAAGAAAAGTGAATATGTTATTATGCTTATTTTCAGTTGCTAAAATTTGCTTTTTTAAAACCGTCTAAATCGGACTTTATGAAAGCCTTGGAAAACATACAAAAAAAGCACCTTTAACGGTGCATTATCAAAAATGGTGCCGCTGGCAAGATTGGGTACTCCCGCTAAGCGGGTCCTCCTCGCGTCGTAAGGTTCAAACTTCGTGTCTCGCTAAGCGTAAAGCTAAAGCTCAACACTCGTTTTTACCAACTATCCGCTCCGCACTTGCGTTGCCCCCGCAAGTCCGTCCCTGCAACATTACTATTAAAAAAAAGCCTCCGCAAATGGGAGGCCTTTTTTTAATGGTGCCGCTGGCAAGAATCGGACTTGCGACCCCGTCATTACCAATGACGTGCTCTACCACTGAGCTACAGCGGCGACAACGCTAGGTAACATACACGGCATTTTTCAAAAAATCAAGGGGAATTTTTCACGAAAGTTGATTATTTTTTATTTTTTTTGAAATTTTAAATTTCAGACCTTTAATTTAAGCAAAATAGACATATATCTCTTGGGCAGTTCATGTGCAAATTTACAATGTCTGCAAGCTAAGTACCGAGGGGCACCTGATTTCAGATTAGGTGTCCCTTTGAGTTGTTTTACTGATAATGTTGAGTAAAACAAAATTTATATTGGTAATTTTTTCCAAAAAGTATATTCTTTGCATAAATTAACAATCAATAAGGAGAAGATCATGTCTAAAATTTTGAGCTTGCTGGCTGCAGTCTTATTGTTTGGCGCTTGTTCGTCACAGGAGCAAAATAGCTTTGTTGGCAAAGAATATAAGCTAACTCAAGCCCCCAATAATGCCGAAATCTCACTAGGTTTTGATGGTAAAGAAAATCGCTATTTTGGCAAGTCTGCGGTTAACAATTACTTTGGCGCTTATACTTTGGAAGGTGAAAATCTTTCATTTGGTCCGGCGGGAGCCACAATGATGGCAGGTCCTGAACCTCTCATGAAAGCCGAACAAGAATATTTGCAATTCTTGGCTGATGTCAAATCTTATAAATTAGAAGGAAAAAAATTAATTCTGAATTCCTCAGACGGTAAAAGTTTAACTTTTGAAGAAACCGGCACTGTTGCAGAATAAGTATAAAAATACAATCCTAAACCGCTTGGTCTAAAAACTGAGCGGTTTTTTTATGCAGATTCGAGAGTATTCTTGAATTTTTTTATTGTAATTGTAAAAAAAATGATTAGTCTGATAATCGTTAACAAATAATGAATAACCCCTGATTAAAGGAAAATAGGACAAATACAATGTTGGATATTAAATATATTATCGATAATACGGATACAGTCAAAAAATCTCTAGCCAGAAAGGGTTTCCCTTCAGAAAACATCGATAGTTTAATATCCTCGTATCTGGAGATGAACAAACTCAAAACCTCATCTCAGGCTTTGGCAGAGACCAAAAATAAACTCAGCAACTCTATTAAATCAGCCTCAGCTGAAGAGCGTCCGAGCATCATTGCCAAGAGTAAGGAATTAGGTGAGGAGCTAAAAAAAGAGCAAGAAGAACTGAGTGTATTGGAAGCCAAGTTCAATGATATGATGTTACGTCTCCCAAACTACCCAAGTCCGGATTGTCCTGATGGTCCTGATGACACGCATAATGTAGTCATTCGCAAAGTAGGCACACCGCGTACTTTTGACTTTACGCCCAAAGACCATATTGAGTTGATGGAAATCAATGATTGGAGCGAAATGGAGCGCATTGCCAAAGTATCAGGCTCTCGCACTTATGCCATTAAGAATGACCTCGCTCAGCTGGAATTAGCCATTCACATGATGGTCTTGGATAAGTTACGTTCTCATGGCTTTACGGTTATTACCGTTCCGGCTCTTTCTAAAGAGCGCCCGCTGTATGGTCAAGGTTACTTGCCGTTTTCTCGTGATGAAATTTACTATATGCCTGCAGATGACTTATATTTGTCAGGCACGGCCGAGCTTATTTTGAACTCTTTGCGTGCAGATGAAATTTTATCTGAAAACGAATTGCCGATTCTTTATGCCGGATTTTCTCCTTGCTTCCGTCGTGAGGCTGGTGCGGCAGGTAAAGATACCAGAGGTTTGGTTCGTGTTCACCAATTTATGAAAACCGAACAATTTGTTATCTGTAAGAATGATATTGCTGAGAGCGAAAAATGGCACCAAAAATTGCTCGCTATTTCTGAGGAAGTTTTACAAGATTTGGAATTGCCTTATCAAGTTTTGGATATCTGCACCGGTGATATGGGCGCTCCGAAATATCGCCAATATGACTTGGAGGCATGGGTTCCGTCTCAAAATTGCTATCGTGAAACACACTCTTGCTCAAACATTACGGATTGGCAAGCCAGACGTACCAATTTGCGTTATCGTGACAATGCCGATGGCAAGGTAAAATATGTTCACACTCTGAATAATACCGGTATTGCCACCCCGCGCGCATTAGTTCCGTTTATTGAAAATCACCAAAACGCTGATGGCACGGTCAATATTCCGGAAAAACTCCGTCCTTATCTGGGTGGAAAAACAAAGATTGGTAAAAACGCCTAAGCGAAAAGAATGATAAAAAATCCCGCTTTGTTTAAGCGGGATTTTTTTTGAGCTTAAGACATAAAAAAACTCCGGCGTTACACCGGAGTTTTTCGTTGTTAAGTAGATATTACATATAGTACCAAGTAATTGCACATTGGTCATTTGTACATTGGCAAGCTGTTGCAGCATCTGACGGGCTAACCGGCAAGTTTAAGTTACCCCAGCTTGAAGCACCGGCAGCTGTTGTATTATCATTAACAGCTGGAACAGCAGCGGCATCAACACCAGTCGTACCACTATCGACAGTTAAACCAACGAAACCTGAAGATGCGCCAGAACCCCAGTCAGAGGTAACGATTTGTACGCAAGCTTCACGACCCATTGCACCGTAAGAAACATAGAAACAAGCATCACCTTGACCGTTATAGTCAGCTGAACCTAAAGTAACAGAACCTTGGAATGCATTAACTAATGTACCAGCAGTTGCGCCTTCCATTTCGGCCGGAACCACACCCATATCCATAGCAATATTGGTTGCCAAACCGTCATAGTTTCTTTGACCGGAATAAAGCGTACGAATATTAGCCACCATCATTGAAACTTGGTCGAATGTTTTAGTGATTTTAAATTTTGTCATAGCCTTTGAATAACCGGCGATACCACCAACGGACAAAACGCCGATAATCGCGAGCACGCCGAGCATTTCCACCATGGAACGACCGGATTGTTCATTTTTGTTAAGTAAGTTAACCATTTTCTTTCTCCTAAATCTAACTGCATCATAGTTTAAGTATAACAAGTTAATATTTTATTACAATTCTGGCTTTAGTCATAAATTTTGTCAGCGATATAACTAAAGTCATAAAACTGTAACAATTCAGTTGTTGGCAGCGGAGAAATTAATCCTTGGGTCAATTAAAGAGTAAATAATATCGCTCATGAGCTTGAGAATAAGTCCCAGCAAAGCAAAGATATAGACCGTACCGAAAATAACCGGATAGTCGCGCGACATAATCGCCTCATACCCGAGCAAGCCCATACCGTTAAGTGAGAAAATCACTTCAATTAAGAGCGAACCCGTAAACAGCATTTTAATCAATAGGGCAGGGAAACCGGCCGAAACAATCAGCATGGCATTGCGGAATATATGTCCGTATAAAACCCGATTCTCGCTCAATCCTTTAGCGCGAGCCGTCAAAACGTAAGGTTTATTGATTTCATCTAAAAACGAGTTTTTGGTAAGCATGGTTAAACTGGCAAAACCGCCGATAACCAAAGCTGTAACCGGCAGAGTAATGTGCCAGAAGTAATCAATAATTTTGCCAAAAGTTGAAAGTTGCTCCCAGTTGTCTGAGGTTAATCCTCGCAAAGGAAACCAATGTAGATAAGTGCCGCCGGCAAAAAACACAATTAAAAACACCGCAAACAAAAACACCGGAATAGCCGCGCCGATAATCACCGCCACGGATGTCCACATATCAAACCCAGTCCCGTCTTTTACGGCTTTTTTGATACCTAAAGGAATAGCAATCAAATAAATAATCAAAGTTGACCATAGACCTAAAGAAATCGAAACCGGCATGCGTTCTAAAATGAGAGTTCCGACGGCTTTGTCCTGATAATAGCTTTTGCCGAAATCAAAACGCGCATAATCTGCCAACATCTTGAAATAGCGCTCATGCAAGGGCTTATCAAACCCGAATTGTTTTTCCAATTCTTTGATTAAATCTTCCGGCACGCCTTGCGCCCCTTGGTAGCGCGAGGCTGATTGATTCATGTTAACCGCCGCGGTGGAAGAAAACTGAGACTTTGCATCAACGTTAAACCCTCTGTATTTTGCCAAAGTATGCTCAATCGGCCCGCCCGGAGCCAATTGCACAATCAAAAAGTTAATTGTGATAATCCCAAGCAAGGTAAAAGGAATTAGGAGCAAACGTTTGATAATGTAACTTCTCATTATTTATCCTTATTCTTTTTAGGCTTTGCCCACCAGGTTAGGGGCTGAAAGCCTACTTTTTCACTCGTTTGGGGGTGAACAAACTTGTCATGATATGCCACTCTTTGATAAGGGGAATACCATTGTGGAATCATATAAGTCTCATTTAATAACACTCTGTCCAATGCTTTTACAAAAGCCTCATAACTTTCTTTGTCCTGCGCGGTAATAAGCCCTTTGATTAATTCATCAACCACTTCATTTTGAATGCCGATCATATTATAGCTGCCTTTGATATTGGCAGATTTACTGCCCCACATTTCGGCTTGCTCATTCCCAGGCATTCGGCTAATGCCGAAAGACAAAATCGCCATATCAAAATCAAAGTTATCCAACCGGTTTTTAAAGATATTTATTTCCAAATTGCGAAACGTGAGCTTAATGCCTATTTTTGCCAAGTTATTGATAAAAGGTAACATCACACGCGTAAAAGTGCTGCCGTTGGCCGAGTTGCTCAAAACCTCAAATTCAAGTGGCTGACCGGTTTTAAGATTGGTCATCTTACCATTTACAAAGTCATATCCCGCCTCGTTTAAGAGTTTCACCGCTTCTTTGAGCTTTTGTCTCGTTTCCTTAAAGTCTTTGTGGCTTGGGTTTTGGGGTGCTTTTCCAAACACGGATTGAGGGAGTTTGTTTTTATATTTGTTTAGAATTTCCAGCTCTTTTCCTTGAGGTAAACCGGTTGCTTCCATTCCCGTATTGGTAAAATAGCTGTAAATCCGGCTGTATTGATTGTAAAACAGTTTGTCATTCGCCCAATCAAAGTTAAAAGCAAGGGCAATCGCTTCTCGAACACGCCTATCTTGAAACATTTCCTTGCGGACGTTAAAAGCAAACATTTGCAAAATAGCGGCATTGTTGTGTGCCATATTTTCTTTGATGATTTTGCCGCTCTTAACCAAATTGTTATCGTAACCGCTGACCCAAATTTTAGCGATATATTCTTCGCGCACGTCTATGCTTCCCGCAAACAGCGCTTGCAAAGTAACGGTCGTGTCTTGGTAAAAATCAAACCTTATTTCATCAAAGTTATAAAACCCTTTGTTAACTGGTAAATCTTTTCCCCAGTAGTCGGGCGCACGGCGAAAAAGCAGATATTTTCCTTGCTCGAATTTATCTAATTTATAAGGTCCGCTCCCTAAAGGAATTTCAAGTGTCGGTTTGCTGAAATCTTTCCCATCCCAATTTTTTGCGGAATAAATTTTCATCTGCGCCAAAATGAGCGGTAGTTCACGATTGTTTGAGCCTTTACGAAAATGAAAACGGACTTCTTTAGGACTTATTTTTTCAACCCGTTCCACATCGGCATAATATACTTTGTACAAGGGCTGCCCTTTTTCAATCAAAGAGTTAAAGCTAAAAATCACATCATCGGCCGTAACCGGTGAGCCGTCATGAAATTTGGCTCGTCCATCTAAAATAAAACCAACGTATGACTTATCATCAGGCAAATCAAAAGCCTTTGCCAGTAACGGATAGGCTGAATAAGGGTCATCGACACTGACGACGCCTAAGCTGTCCATTGTCAAATTTGCCACTTGCGGTGTAGGATTACCTTTAAAAATATAAGGGTTAAAATTGTCAAATCCGCCATATTCGGGCATAACGATTCTCCCGCCCTTGAGGGCTTTCGGGTCAGTATAGTTAAAATGCTCAAAACCTTGTTTGTATTTAGGTGTTCCGTAAACCGAAATGGAATGATAAATTTTTGCCTCTGCAGTCGTACAGACACACCCCAAAACCGCTCCCAAACAAAAGGCGATAATTTTATTTCTGGCTATAATTATCCGCATCACTCCACCCGCCGAAAGGATAGGCGTAATCATCATCTTTAATGGGTGATTTTTGAGAGCGTTGAGGGTCGCTTATCACCGGTTCACGGCGCAAAAAATCAGGCGCAGGACGAGAGAGTTTAGGCTCACTTGCGCTTTTCATTTCTTGCCATTCTTTTTTGAGCGAATTAAGAGCTTTTTGAGTATTGGTAAAGCCGATTCCATCTTCGTCAAAGCGCGAAAGAGAAGTCCTCACAAAAGGAGATTCGCTCGATATGGAAGTCTTTGTTTTTTCACTTTCCTCTTTGGACTGAATATTCAAGGCGGGCATTCCTTCGTCTTCTTTAGTATCACTAAACCGATACACCTTAAATTCATCAGGCTCACTTGTCTCGGATGTATAGTTCTCAAATTGAGGCTCGCTTTTTTCATCGTCTTCATTAGGGAAACCGAAACTTCTCTCCAACGCCATAGAAAACGGGTCTTTATCTTCGGATTCATTATCCGTAATATCTTCTTCAATAGTATTTTTAGCAAAAAAGTTACGAGACCTGAAAGGATTAAAGATATTCTTAATTTTTTTATGTGCCTCTGATACAAAATTAGCATTAGCATTTTGCTGTACGTTCTCCAAAGATGAGCTGGAAACTTGTCTCAAAGGACTTTCAGAGCTAGAAGCGATATCAAGGGATTTTTCTTCGCTCATTGGCTCAATTCTTTCCGGCTCAATTCTGGGAGCAGGGTGAACTTTAATACTGCTTTCTTCGCTTAAATCGATTCTTGCCCGTCTTATTTGTTCTCCAAGCGGAGCCAAAATGGAATAAACCTTACCGTAAACGCCGGTCTCAATCACCGATAAAAAGACTTTTTCCTTATCGTGTTTTTCTAAGATATTAAGTAAGTTTTGGTATCTGGCGCAAAATTCCAAAATTGTCCCGCCTAACACGGAATCATTTTGAGCTTTTGCTACCAATCTGGGGGCAAAATTCGGCTGATTGGCACTGACTTCAATAATAACCTTTCCGAAAGCCCATTTTGCACCGTCTTTCACTTTATGCCACAAGCGGTCAACTTGTTCGGACGAAGCCAAAGCACCGCGCTGAATGGTTTCCGCCAATAATTCATTCATATCGGCAATAAACAATTCAAATTTATTTAAGATAAAGCTGTTTTTTACTTCTTGTTCGGCCTCAAGTAAGATTCTGGCGATTAAATCGGTGTAATCCAAATTTTTTTTCAGTTGCTGGTAAAGAATTTTTGAGTTTTGGCTGATATGGGCAAAGCTAAGATATTGATTAATATAGCCAAAAATCATCCATAAAATAAGGATAGGGAAAACTGCAATTGCCACATAGAGCGACAAATCCAATAACCCGAGTTGGGCAAAACTGGCACCTCCTAGCTTATCATTGATGTACATTACAATATAAATCAGCCACGTTAAGGTGGAAAAAACTGCTGCAAAAAATGCAAATGCCAACACGAAAGCCCTCCGTTTCTGCAATAAAGTTTGTATTTATAGTATAAAATTGCATAAATATTTCAATTAAAATATTTACTTTTTGCCTAAAAAACGGCATATTGAGGCAATAAATCAACAATAATTAAAAATAATGGTCGAAATTTGAAAAAAAATGTGGTAATACTCCCACAGGACTAAAATTAAAGAAGAGAAAGCAATATGAGTAACAACAATACATTTGTGTTGGATTTTGAAAAAAACATTGTGGAAATTGAAGCCAAAATTGAAGGCTTGAAGCTCTTGGCCAAAGATCAAGATGTTGATATCGCTCAAGAGGTTTCCCGTCTGGAACAAAAATTAGAAAAGCAAGTCAGACAAACTTATGCCAACCTGACCCCGTGGCAAAAATTGCAGGTGTCACGTCATCCGCAACGCCCTCACTGTTTGGATTATGTTCATGCTTTGATTGAAGATTTTACACCTTTATGTGGGGATCGTCTGTTTGGTGATGATGAGGCTATGATTGGCGGTATCGGACGTTTTAAGAACATTTCGGTAGTCGTTATCGGACAAGAAAAAGGTTCTGACTTGGAAACCCGCATGAAACACAACTTTGGTATGGCTAAACCTGAAGGCTACCGCAAGGCACAACGCTTGATGGATATGGCTGATAAGTTTAATATGCCGGTAATTGCCTTTGTTGATACGGATGGTGCTTTCCCAGGTATTGATGCTGAGGCCAGAGGTCAGGCAGAAGCGATTGCTTCTTCTATTGAAAAATGTTTGCAAATTCATGTGCCGATTGTTTCAATCGTTATCGGTATGGGTGGTTCCGGTGGTGCTATCGCTATTGCTACCGCTAACCGTATTTTGATGTTGGAGCATTCTATTTATTCGGTAATTTCACCCGAAGGTTGCGCCTCTATTTTGTGGCGTTCGGCAGATAAGGTTCAGGAAGCAACAGAGGCTTTGCGCTTGACCGCGCAAGATTTGCGTCATTTCGGCGTTATTGATGAAATTATCAAAGAACCGGTCGGTGGAGCGCATCGTGACCCGAAAGCAACAATAGAAAAAGTAGGTGATTGCATTTTGAAACACCTGAAAGATTTGTTGCCGTTAAGCGGCGATGAACTTAAAAAGCAACGCACCGCCAAATTCTTGGCAATGGGACGTAATCTCCCTGAAAATTAAGGCCTGAGATGAACACTCTTTTGATTGCGCTGAGCGTTGCTGTTGTCTTACTTTTGTTGTGTGTCTTTTATTTGACAATTCACAAAGGTTCAAACAAGGAACTGACTGTCTTGAGCGAAATGTTGTTTCGCTCTCAGGCGGAGCTTGCCGGAAGAATTACGCAACTCTCGGAAAACAATCAAAATGCCCAAAACAAAATTGCCGAAGCTATTAATGAGCAAAAAATCTCCGTCCTTAAAATTATGGATGAAAAATTGCTGGCAGTTACCAAAAGTGTTGGAGACGGTTTGCAACAATCCACCACCAAAACGGCGGAAACACTGCATGACTTGCGTGAGCGCTTAGCAAAAATAGATGTTGCTCAACAAAAAATTTCCTCTTTATCGGAGCAAGTTGTTTCCTTGCAAGAGGTGTTGTCCAACAAACAAGCAAGAGGTGCCTTCGGTGAAATACAGCTCAACGATTTGGTAACTTCGACATTGCCGCCGTCAGCTTATGCTTTTCAGGTGGTGTTGAGCAATCAAAAGCGTGCCGATTGCGTGTTGAATTTGCCTAATCCTCCGGGAATGATAGTTATCGATTCGAAATTTCCATTAGAGAGCTATCAAGCCCTTCGTAATGCGCAAAACGACCGTGAAAAACTCGAAGCCGAGCGCTTTTTCCGAGCATCTGTATTAAAGCATATCAAAGATATTGCCGAAAAATACATCATTCCGGGCGAAACGGCAGAGTCGGCATTAATGTTTTTGCCATCCGAGTCCATCTATGCTGAACTGCATTCAAATTTTACGGATGTGATAGAGGTATCATACCGCTCAAAAGTTTGGATAGTTTCACCCACCACCTTAATGGCGACGCTCAATACGGTTCGCGCCGTGTTAAAAGATGCCAGAATGCGAGAGATGGCGGGCGTCATTCAAAAAGAAGTCGGCTGTCTGATAGAAGATATTTCGCGCCTAGATGATAGGGTGGATAATTTGAGCAAACACTTTGAAATGGCGGCCAAAGACATTGGTGAAATAAAGGTTTCTTCCGGCAAAATATCGCGTCGGGTAGATAAAATAGAAGATATTCAGCTGGGTCAAGAAAGGGTCCCGACGGGAGTAGAACATTTAGCCAGTTGAGTAAAAGCTATTTAATGTGGGATAAGTTCCAATAAAATTTTTGTTTTTTAACAAATTGCGATATTGATTTATGGAACAAAAACGGATAACTTATCTGCAAAAGAAAATTAATTAATAAATTATAGAAAAGAGGTATTATCGTGACTAGATCTGAATTAATAGAAAGAATTGCCAACAAAAATCCGCATTTAATGTTAAAGGATGTTGAGAGAATTGTAGCTGTAGTTTTTGATAAAATCATCAGCTCGTTGGCAGCCGGAGAAAGAGTAGAATTTCGCGGTTTCGGAGCTTTTTCGATTCGCAAACGTTCTCCTCGCGTTGCAAAAAATCCGCGCACCGGAGAGCAGGTCAAGGTTGAAGAACGTAATATTCCTCATTTCAAAACCGGAAAACAACTCCACGAGCTCTTAAATCCGAAAAAATAACTTTTGAAAACAAAGAAAGGGTCAAGATATGGGTTTCGTAAAAATGCTGATAGGCTTGCCGCTGTTAATCATTATTCTGATATTTTCTTTTGTGAATAATGACTTAGCAACATTTAACCTATGGCCCTTTTATTTTGAAGTAACGGTATCTTTGAGCGTGGCAATAGTGTTTTTCATTTTGCTGGGCTTTATTTTGGGACTGTTTTGGATGTGGCTGTCTTATGCGCCGGTACGCAAAGCACTCCGTCAACAAAAGAAACAAAATAAGAAGCTGAGCAAGGAGCAACAAAAATTGGCGGAAAAGGTTTCCGGTCTGCAATCTGATTTAGATACGATGAAAGCAGCCGAAGCCGCACTTCCCAAACCAAGTTTTGGTCAACGCTTAAAAAAACTTTTCTCCCGCGCTTCAAAAGAGAGCGAGAGCTCAGATGCTAACTAACAGAAATGGTGAAAAATGAACTGGTTAACTGACTTTGTAAGACCGAAAATCAAAAAAGTAACCCCAAAAGAAATCGCAGATAACTTATGGGTTAAATGTCCGGTATGCGGACAAATGCTCTTTTCTAAAGAGATGAAAAAGAGCTTATATGTTTGCACCTCATGCGGACATCATCTTCGCTTATATGTTGATAAAAGATTGAAGATGCTTTTTGACGGCGAGTATAATGAAATTGCTTTGCCAACCCCAAAAGAAGACCCGCTAAAGTTTAAGGATACCAAACGTTATACCGAACGTCTCAGAACCTACCGCAAAAACACCGGTAGCAATGATGCTATTCGTGTAGCTCAAGGTGATATTGGAGGTATTCCTTGCGTTGTAGCTGCGATGGATTTCTCATTTATGGGAGGATCTATGGGTATGGCTGTCGGTGAAGGCATTGTCAAAGCAGCCGAAATTTCAGCTCGTAATAACTATCCGTTGATTATTGTAGCCTCTTCAGGTGGTGCGCGTATGCAAGAAGGTATTTTATCGCTTATGCAAATGGCCAGAACCACGGCTGCCATTAATCAGGTAAAAGAAAAGGGCATACCTTACATTTCGGTATTAACCGATCCGACCACCGGAGGTGTTTCAGCATCTTTTGCGATGTTGGGCGATGTTCACATTGCCGAAAAAGGATGTATCATCGGTTTTGCCGGAGCCCGAGTTATTGAGCAAACCATTCGAGAAAAACTTCCCGAAGGTTTCCAAAGGGCTGAATATTTGCGCGAACACGGCATGGTTGATATTGTAGTTACGCGCCATGAGTTAAAAAATGAACTAGTAAAGGTCATTAGTATTTTAACCCACAAAAAGCCGGCTCTAAACACCGCCTTGTTGGAAAATAAATAGCTTAAAAGCCCTGCCTCAAGCAGGGTTTTTTGTGAGAAAAGAAATGGACATATCAGGATTAAAATATGTAATATTTGATTGGGACAACACTTTGGCTGAAAGTCGCAGTACTTTGGTTTTGGTTGTAAATCAGGTATTGAAGGAATATAATCTTCCCGATTGGGAACAAGTTAAATGCCTCAGAGACCCCAATTTATCATTTCGAGATAATTTTCCGCGCATTTTCGGGGCAGATAAAGCTCTGCAAGCCTATGAACGCTATGCTGCATTATATCCGCAAGTCGTTTCCTCACATATTAAAACTTTTCCGTATGTTCAGGAGGTACTAAATTATTTTAAGTCTCGAGGCATACCGATTCTCATAATGAGCAATAAAGACCGGAGGTTGTTGGAATTAGAGCTCCCGATGCTGTTTGATAAGTCTTTATTTAGCCGAATAGTTTGCGGCCATGAAGCACCTCGCGATAAGCCCGCTCCAGACCAAATTTACTATACATTGCAAGGTCTCCTAACGCCTGAAGAAATTACGCCCCGAAGTGTCTGGATGGTAGGGGATAGTCCTATGGACAGTACAGCGGCAAAATTAGCCAATGCCAAAGCCATAAGAATAGGTTGTCCGATATGGGGAGATGACAAAAATCAAGATAAAAAAATTGAGTATTTTGATGATTTTGCAAGTTTTTACAAAAGCTTGAAAGCGGATAATACTTGAAAATTTTTTAAGAAAGGAATAAGCTGTAACTATAAGCAAGAAAGGAACAACTATGTCGGAACGCACACCTTTAGGAGCGTATTATAAGGATGGCAAAACAATCTTTCGAGTACGCTCAGAACACGCTGAAAAAATAGAGTTATGCCTATTTTCTCCTGATGAAAAAGAAGAATATCGAATAGCTTTGGACAGGGGAGAAGATAATATCTGGTCAGTAGAGCTGGAAGGTGTAAAACCCGGTCAAAAATATGGATACCGCGCGCATGGAGAATATAATCCCTCGCGCGGTTTGTTTTTTAATCCTTACAAATTGGCAGTTGACCCATACGGATTTGAAGTTAGCCAAACAATGCTTCATTGGACATCACCTCTTTTAGATATAGAAAATTATCAAGACAGCGCGCCGATAATGCCCAAATCTGTTGTTGTGGATATAAATAAAATACTAAGTTCCGAAAAATATCCCTATTTGCATCGAAAGCCACATTTTTCTGCGGGGCAAAATATTATTTATGAAACCCATATCAAAAATTTCTCAAAATTAAATCATCACTTAGCTGAAGAAAAGCGAGGCAAATTAAGTGGATTGGCAGATAAATGGAGCATTGAGTATTTTCAAAAAGTCGGAGTCAATAATATTGAACTGATGCCGATAAATCCGACTTGTTGTGGCAAGCAAGTTCCCGAAAAAGAGGGGCGAACGGATAGTTGGGGCTATAATCCTTATTGTTTTTTTGCTATAGATCCACGATATGGAAATTGGGAAGATTTTGCCAATATGGTAAATGAGCTGCACAAAGCAGGCATAAAAGTCACTGTTGATGCTGTTTTTAACCACACGGGGGAACATGCCGCGATTGGCCCAAGGAATCAATCCCTGTCATTTAAGTTGTTAGACAGTCCGAATTATTATCGTCCCGACGGGGATAATCATGACCGTTTTTTGAATACAACCGGTTGTGATAATAATTTTAATTTAGATTCAAAAGCCGGACAAGAGATGTTGCATAACTATCTTTTGTTGATGCATTCATTAGGTGTTGACGGCATACGTTGGGACTTAGGCGGAGATAATGCTCTTGATAATTATGGGCGTTTTCAAGAAAACGGCGCATTTATTCAGGAACTACGCTTTGCTCAAGAGCACTTAAAAATGGAAATGTATGTTGAGCCGTGGAGTGCCATGGCCGGAAACTTTAGCGGTCGCTTTGCCGCACTAGTTCCGGGAGCAAAAGAGTGGAGTGATAATCGCCGTAATTTTGTCGGAGAATTTTTCAGCAGTCGCAGCGGATTAATCGGAGAATTTGGCAATCAGGTAGCAGGCTCGTCAAATACAGATCCTCATACCAATACCAGTGCAGTCATTGGCACTGGGCGTAGTCACGATGGCTTTAGTCTATTGGGAGCATATCAATACCCCAAAAACACCTATCCCAATGGAGAGGAGGGACGAGACGGCAGTCCTGATATCTACCAAAAATCCACTAATGAAGAAGAACTTTATCGCCGCGCAATGAGTGATATTGCATTTAATATTTTAAGCAAAGGAATTCCTCTAATGCGCAACGGAGATGAAAGAGGTTATTCCGATGCCAATAACAATCCTTACTGTATTGATGATTCGAGCGTATGGCTTAATTGGGAAAAATTATCCGGACGCAACCGCAAACTGTTTACGATGATATGTCGGTTGAATGCTTTTAGAAAAAAGCACCCGATATTTACGGATTTATCATTATTTGATGGTCAAAAGGTAGCCGCAAACGGAGCAAAAGATATCACTTGGCTCAGACCGGACGGACAAGAAATGGAAGCTCAAGATTGGAGATGCGGATACGCCAAGACCGGAGCCTATATGCTCAATGGCAGCAACAATAAAGGCATTTCTAAAGATGATGATTTTTTAATTCTTGTATCGGGTGATAACTATCACACAGTTGATTACAAACTGCCCAAACCGCCGCATGGAGGCGATTGGCAATTGGTTTTGGATACCTCAAAAGAAGCTTTTAATGATACGCTTGAGGTATGCAAATCGGGAGAAACCTATGCTCTAAAACCCTATTCTTATGTGATATTAACACACAAAAACGGCAAAGAGCGATTAAATATGCGTCAAGTTTCACTTCTAAAGTCAAGAATCTCAAAGAGAAGAGACTGAAATTAGCAAAAAATTAAATTACTTTCATTATGCTGATAAAAACGCTCCTCAAAGGAATTGGCTTATGAAAGATAATTCAGATATTGATTACAAAAAAATGACACATTATATCATTATTGCCATAGTTGTACTTGCGCTGATAGTACTTAACTATTGTAATCTTCATAAACATGTCTCGTCCAATCCGAGCCTGATAACCAATTATCAACCCAAGGAGGATGAATTGGCCGTATATAGAAATCCGGCAGTTGCAGGTTTGTTTTACAGCAAAGACAAAGCCAAGCTAGACAGCGAAGTTGAGCATTATTTATCATCTCTGCATAGCGGGTCGGAGTTTCAACCCAGAATTTTAATTGTTCCGCATGCCGGTTATATTTATTCTGCCTCTACGGCCGGAAAAGCCTATGCCAGACTTCAAAATTTTTCAGATAAGATAAGAAACGTTATTTTACTAGGCCCATCGCACCGTGTCGCATTAAAGGGAGTGGGCTTATCTTCAGCAGATTATTTTACCACACCGTTAGGTAAAATTGCCTTAAACAAAGAAATAATCGCGCAATTAGCGCTCAATCCACAGTTTAAGTTTAACGACCAATCCCATAAGGAAGAGCATAGCCTTGAGGTCCAACTGCCATTTTTACAAAAGGTATTAAAAAAATTTCAAATCGTACCATTGGTGTACGGAGATGTCTCACCGCAAATTTTGGCTGATGCAATTTTGCCCTTGTTAGAGCAGCCGGGAACCTTATTGGTTGTTTCGGCAGATTTGTCGCATTACCATGATTATGAGACGGCTCAAAAGTTGGATTCGCAAACAGCGCAATTGGTTGAGCAAAACAAACCAGAACTTGAAAATCACATGTCTTGTGGGGCAACAGGCATAAATGCCGCCTTAATTTTGGCCAAAGCTCAAGCTCTTCGCCCAACCACCATAGATTTAATAAATTCAGGCGATACCTCAAACGAAAAGGACAGCGTTGTCGGATACGGCGCTTGGAGTTTTGAAAAAGCACCGTCGGTCAAAGAGCCTCTTTCCCAACTTGAGCAAGAAACACAAAATTTACGCCAATTTGCCCAAGATTATGGTCAAGAGCTGTTACAAATTGTCGCTCGCTCTTTGCAAAAAGCCGTAACCGAACACAAAACCTATTCCCCCTCGCGTAAGGACTATGCTGATGAGTTATTTAATAAAGGAGCCTCGTTTGTAACCTTAAAAGCAAACAATGAGCTTCGTGGCTGTATTGGCACGGTTATCCCTCACGAGGCCATAGCACAAGATGTTGCCCAAAATACATATCAGGCAGCTATGGAAGACAATCGTTTTTCCCCTCTTACCCAAGAGGAGCTGAAAAGTTTAAGTTTTTCGGTATCCTTACTGACAAGATTTGAACCCATTATTTACCAAAATTCCGAAGATTTGCTTTCAAAAATCAGAGCCGGTACGGATGGTATAATTATCCGCGACGGCGACAGGCAAGGGCTGTTTTTGCCATCCGTATGGCAAGAGTTGCCGAATAAGGAAGAATTTATGAAACAATTAAAAATCAAAGCCGGAATCAATCCGAGCTATTGGTCAGAAAATTTAAAAGTATATCGTTTTAGAACAGTGGAGATAAAGAGCAATGAAAATTAACGGATACGAAATCGCCTTAAGCGAAAACGAGTTAGATGAGATAATCAATCACAGAATGCGTACCATAGAGTTGGTATCAAAAGATTTTGAAGGTTATAAAAACTTAACCGACGGCAACAAGAAAGCTCTTGAGCACTTGGTTGCCGCTGCCAAAATTTTAGATGACGTTGCTTTTATCCAAGACCACGAAAAAAATATGGAGATGAAACAAGCACTTCAAGAGGCCGCCAAAGAGAGCGCTTATGCCGCCAAAGCCCTAAAGTTATTTACCTCTTTTCATGGTGTTGAAGGGCATAATGGTATTGATTTGGAACCAATCGAAATCTTTAAAGGAATAAAAGGCGCCAAAGGACGTAATTTTTATCCCTCAGATTTGAGTGTTGAAGAATTTCATCAAATTCTGACCCGTATGATAGAAGCTGGAAAAATTGATGAGGTTAAAAAGATTTTGAGCGTTCGCACGATGGTTCGCCGCGACCAAGATATGCTCAAAGCCATTGACTATACGGAATTTTTCAAAGATGAGTTTTCCAAAGCCGCTAATGAATTAGAAGTTGCCGCTCATTATACCACAGATGAAGAATTTAAGGATTATCTGGGCTGGCAAGCGCAAGCTTTGCTTCAAAATAATGAAGATATGGATATGTTGGCCGATAAACATTGGGCAATTCTGCAAAACAACAATCAACTGGAGTTTACCTTAGGTCGTGAAAGTTATGATGATGAATTGACCCCGACGGTATATGACAATCCCCAATTAATGGAATTGCTCAATGCCCACCACATAGAGGTTAATCCCAAAGATATGTTGGGTGTCCGCGTCGGTATTATTAACAAACAAGGCACGGATTTAATCTTAAAGTTCAAAGAGCATATGCCTGAACTGGCCAAATTAATGCCATATGCGGATAAATATCATCAATCTGTTTCGGGCAGCGGTGAGTTAAAGCAAACCATGGTTGATGTTGACTTGGTAGCCCTGACAGGAGATTATGCTCAGTGCCGCGGCGCAATTACCACGGCGCAAAACCTGCCCAATAACGATAAATTAGCCATCAAAACCGGTGGCGGGCGTAGAAATGCTTATCACCGTCAAGTCAGAAAAAGCGGCGATAAGGAAAGAAACAAAAAACTCTTAGAGCGTTTGGTCTCTCCCGAATTGCACCAATATTTTGATTTGGAGGCAGACCATCTCTTTGTAATCGGACATGAAAACGGCCACTCCTTAGGACCTGATAATGAATATCAAAGAGCCTTAGGTCTATATAAAAGCACGGTTGAAGAAGAAAAAGCCGATGTTGTTTCAATCGCCTTTATGCCCGAATACGCCAAAGCCGGTGTAATAGATGAAGAAACCCTAAAAAGAATATATACGACTTGGGTTGTTTATCGCCTGTTTTTGAAAGCGCAACCTTTGGAGGCACACCGTGTCGGTGAGTTAATTCACTTTAATTTCTTGCATGACAATAAAGCCTTCTGGTTTGATGAAAACCACAAATTGCATATTGATTTTGATAAGTTCCATGACGTTGTTTATCAAATGTTGCAAGAAACGATAGAGGTTCAGTTATCCAAATCTTCGGCCAAAGCCAAAGAGTTTATAGATAAATACACCACTTGGGGCGAAACCTCAAAGTACATTGCTCAAGTTCAAAAAGAATTAGGTGTAAAAAATTATATTTGGATAGAAGGACATTTTTAAGCGATGTATTACAGCTTTTTTGAAATTTTCTCGATAGGCGTTGGTCCATCGAGTTCGCATACGGTCGGCCCGATGAGAGCCGCCAAACGCTGGCTTAATAATTTGCGCGCTCAAAACCTGTTTGAAAAAGTTGCTAAAGTAGATGTTACTTTGTATGGCTCTCTGGCTCTGACCGGTTTTGGACACGGAACCGTCAAAGCGATTGTCTATGGTTTAATGGGGCTTGAAGCTGAAGAAATCAATCCTGAAATTCCCTATGTTAACGCCGTGCAACAAGACAAAATTTTGCACCTTGGACAAGAACGAGCCATCCCGTTTGATTTGGATAAAAATGTTGAATTTGCCAAAGACATTTTTTTGCCCGAACATTCAAATGGAATGCGATTTAAGGCATATGATGAGTCCGGCAATGTTTTGCTTAATGAAGTTTATTTTTCGGTAGGCGGTGGCACGGTTGCACGCCAAGACGAAATGGCCACAAGGAGCGAAAGAGAACCCTATAAAGTTCCTTATGACTTTGAAAGCTGTAAAGAACTTATGGCTATTTGCGAGAAAGAACAGCTGAGCATTGCAGACGTTGTCTGGAAAAATGAATGTTCTTTGCGTTCCCCAACGGAAGTTGATGCCGAGATTACCAAAATCAACCGCGTTATGCAAAATTCAGTGGAAAGGGGAATTAAAGCTAAAGGCGAACTTCCGGGCGGACTAAATCTTGAACGCCGCGCCCCAAAACTATACAAACGTTTGGAAGAAAAATTCCTCAATAATGATTATGACCCGTTAGAGATGATAGATTGGATAAATCTGTGGGGTTTTGCCGTTGCCGAAGAAAATGCCTCCGGCGGACAAATCGTGACGGCACCAACCATGGGGTCAGCAGGAATTATACCGGCGGTTATGCGTTACTACGAAAAATTTGCTTACGTTAAATCTCCTTACGAGATTAACGAAGGAATTAAAATATTTTTGCTGACAGCTTCGGCAATTTGCAGTTTGTATCGAACCAATGCTTCAATTTCGGGAGCCGAGGTCGGCTGTCAAGGAGAAGTTGGTGTGGCTTGTTCTATGGCGGCATCGGGCTTGGTTGCGGCCATGGGCGGCACCAACCGACAAATAGAAAATGCTGCTGAAATTGCCATGGAGCACAATCTTGGTCTAACCTGTGACCCGTTGAACGGATTAGTTCAAGTTCCTTGCATTGAACGAAATGCCATGGGCGCCATCAAGGCTGTCAACTCTGCACGCTTGGCACTTCGAGGCACGGGACAACATATCGTTCCGCTGGATAGTGTGATAAAGACTATGTTTGATACCGGAAAAGATATGCATAATAAGTATAAAGAAACCTCTCTCGGCGGTTTAGCGGTTAATGTTACCAACTGCTAAAAAAGCACTTGCCAGAAACTAAAAAATGCCCCACTATAAACACCAATTAAGTTAACAAATAGTGGGGCATTAAATGTATAAAAAATTGATAGCCGGAGAATTTGGCCTAAAAGAAACATTTTGGAAATTTGGTGTCTTCGGCACTTTAGCCGGATTGCTGATTGTAAAAATTTTTGGAGCTTTGTTAGCGCCACGTTTAGCCGGAATTAGCATTTATGCGTATTATACCACATATTTTAATCCGATTTCTATGGATAGAACCATTTTGGTTTATACGGTTTGCTATCTGACAAGTTTGTTTATTTTGCTGGCATATAACGTATCCATGATATTAGCCGTTTGGCGCAGTGCAAATGCCTATGAACGCAGTCCATGGTTGAGCCGCATAGCCAAGACCATAATGCTGTTAATCGTTTATATTTGTATCAAATCAGTATTTTAGGAGGGAATATGAAAAAAACGATAATAATATGCGGAATATTACTCCTTATGGGGTGTGTAAAAGCAGGAGAATTCACGCCTGAACGTCATCGTTTGCATGACCTCAACCGCACCGAAACCTGCGCTCAAGATTCCCGCAAATGTATTCCCGATACGAACATTCCTTGGTAACAGGTAAAGAAAAACCTCCGATTTTCGGAGGTTTTATTTTTAATCGATATTAACGATAATTCCTTTATAGGTTAAGAATTCAGGCGTTTTACCGTTAAAGCTGTTGTATTTTTTGATTAAATCCAAAGCTTCTTTATCTTTCACCGGTTGGCGGGAGGATGTTTTTACGGCTTTAGCCTTAGGAGCTTGATTTTCGCTGGACTTTGCGCTGATTTCAGCTTCAGCTTCTTTAGCTTTATCAATTTTAATTTCTTCAGGCGCTTTTAAGATTTTATCTAAAATACCTTGAGTTTCTTTAGAGCGACGATTGGTGTAAACAATATTTTGTTTGTCTGCGGGTAAAATTTCCAAAATTTTTTCAAGGTTAGCCAGCTGTTTTTTCTTCTTAATGAGGTTAATGTCATCAACCACTAAGATATTTGTTTTTCCCAAATCAAGTTTATCATCATCAGCCAACTCCAAAAGCAAATCAGGTGAGCCGATAATCACATTAGCTTCTTTGTTAATATCTTCGCCTTTTCCCTTAAGGGTCGTCTCATTAATTTCGTGATATTTGTTAAAAATTGCCATTCTGTCCGAAACCACAACCGATTGCTCTGAGTCCGGCGTAATAATTAAGATATATTTTTGCTCATTGCTATTTTGGGAAATAATATCTAGAAGAGGAAACACGTAAGACGTTGTTTTTCCACAACCAGACGGAGCAATGGTAAACACATCTTTCCCTTGCAAAATAGAGGGAATCACATCGCTTTGAACAGTAGTCGGTTCTTTAATTCCAAATTCATCAATAGCCTTAATAGTCTTATCCGAAAGACCCAAATCTGCAAAATTCATGATACTTCTTCTTAATTTTTTTGTGGTTAAATTTAATTTATTGAAGTATTATGTATTTTATAGAGATAGTCAACCCTAATATGAAAGACTGACCGATGTTAATGAATAAAGACGATTCTATTTTGCTGATTATTGACGTTCAGGAAAATTTAGCACCGGCGCAAGAGAGCCCGCGAGAGGTCATCAACGGTTGTGCCTCTTTGCTCAATGTTGCCGAAAAATTAAACATTCCATATTTGATAGCCGAACAGGATAGAAAAGTTTTTGGTCCGACTATGATAGACTTGCGTAATGTTTTGGGCGAAAATGCACGTTATTTTGAAAAAGATACCTTATCTTGCTACAAAAATGATGCCATTCGCGAAGCCATTACCTCTTCAGGCAAAAAGCAATTGATTATTGCCGGACTTGAGACACATCTATGCGTTTTGCAAACGGCTCTGGATTTTGCCGAAAATGGTTTTCAGGTATATGTTGTAGGAGACAGTTGTTCTTCGCGTAACGGCACCCAAAGCATAATGGGTGTTCAGCGTCTTCTTCACAATGGTGTTGATGTTGTCACGCGAGAAATGGTTTTGTTTGAGTGGATGAATAAATCAGGTAGTCCGCTCTTTAATGAATTATGGGAGCGTCGCCCTTAATCAAAAAAACTCCGGTAGTTAACCGGAGTTTTTTTATTAAACGCGTCCGTATGAATCCTCATAGCGAATGATGTCATTTTCATCTAAGTTTTCGCCGGTCTGCACTTCAATAAATTCCATTATTACAGAAGTATCGTTTTGGATTCTGTGCTTTGTTTTTTCAGGGATATAAATTGCATCATTTTGCTTTTTGATGAGTTTATCTTCACCCAAAGTTACAACGGCTTGTCCGCTGACAATAATCCAATGTTCGGCTCTGAAATTATGAGATTGAAGAGAGAGCATACAATTAGGATTAACGGTAATTTTTTTGACGCAATAGCCGGAGTCTGCATCTAAGACTTCCCACTTTCCCCAAGGTCTGGTGTCGAAGTCGCCTTTTTTATAAGTATTAGTCATAAATTTTCTCGATTTAACAAAAAGAATAAGATTATTCTTGATGAAAAAATATAGATATTATATAAAAAAATCAAGTTGAAATTTTATGCGCAATGGGAAGACAAATGCAATCACCGGCAATAAATCAGGCTATGGATATCCTAAAATATCTGCGAGTTGTTACCGAAAGCCAAGACAGTGTTTCGGATAAACTATCCAAGATAATCCGTATTATTGCAGAGCAAACGGGCTCAGATGCCGCTTCAATCTATATTGCGGTAGATGATAATTATCTGGAGCTTTTTGCTTCTTACGGGCTCAATTCCAGTGCCGAACACCGCCTGACCATTCGCAATGGCGACGGTTTGATTGGTGAGGTTGGAAAAACCGCTCGCTCACTAGCCACGTCCGATGCCGTCAAACATCCCAAATTCTCTTACAAGGCAGTGTTAGGAGAAGAAGCATATCACGCATTTTTGGGCGTTCCGTTAATTCGCTGGAACCGCTCAATCGGTGTTTTGGTAGTTCAAAAGAAAGATGTTCACGAATATTCCCGAACAGAGATAGAAATTCTTGAAACCATCGCAATGGTTCTGGCAGAAGTTGTAGCCTCAGATGAAATGACAGCCTATAAAAAAGAGCTAATTAAAGAGCGAGGCTTAACATTAAAAGACAAGATTAAAGGCATAAGCCTAAGTAAGGGCTATGGTCTGGGACAAGCCATTATTCATCGTCGCCGCCAAGCTGTCAGTAAGATTTTTGCCGAAGACAAAGAAAAAGAACTCAAACGCTTAGAGACCGCTCATAAGCAAATGAATCAGGATTTGGATGAAAAACTCAATTCCACCAAAATCGGTATTGGCGAGCACGCTGATATTTTAGATGCTTATAAGATGTTTGCCAAAGACAAGGGCTGGTACAAAAAAATTGCCGATAATGTAAATTCTGGCCTAACGGCGGAAGCCGCGGTTGAACGTGCCTATGAGGATATGTGGAACCGCTTGTCAGCCACTTCTGACCAATACTTAAAAGAGCGACTTCATGACTTGCGAGATGTCGCAGACCGCCTGCAAACTTATTTGAGTGGTGATTTTGGCGTTGCGGCAGAGGTAATGAATAGCAGCAATATCATCGTTGTGGCTCAAACCATGGGACCGGCGGACTTAATGGACTATGACTATACCAAAATCCGTGGACTTGTGATAGAAGATGGTACGCCAACCATGCATGTGGCAATTGTTGCTAAGGCCTTAAATATTCCGGTCGTAGCCAAAATCAAAGGTCTGTTTAATGACATAAAAACCGGCGATTCTTTGGCCGTTGACGGAAATGAGGGCTATATTTATATTAATCCCTCGCTCGTCATTCAAGAAAAGTTCAAAAACAAAATAGCAGAAAAAGAAAAACTGCAAGCGAGATTAGCCGAACTTAAAAAACTCCCCTCCAAGACCTTGGACGGTGTTCGGATAGGACACTATGTCAACATAGGTCTGGCATTCGATTTAGATTATATTGAAGCCACCAATTGTGACGGCGTCGGGTTGTATCGAACGGAAATTCCGTTTATGGCATCAGATGTTATGCCTGATGTAGAACGCCAAATTGGGTACTATAAAGAACTGATGGATAGGGCAGACGGTAAAAAGGTAATTTTTAGAAGCTTGGATGTCGGCTCTGATAAATTGTTGCCATATTGGAGTGCTATGGGGGAAGAAAATCCGGCCATAGGCTGGCGTTCGATTCGCATTACCTTGGACAGACGAGCGATTTTGCGCAAACAAATGCGAGCTTTTCTGCGTGCAGCCGCAAGAAGAGAGCTTAATGTTATGTTCCCGATGATATCAGATGTTTCAGAGTTTGAAGAAGCCAAAGAAACCTTAATGATTGAGTTGGAAAAAGAGAAAAAGAAAGGCTCGCCCATTCCCTCAAAAGTCAATGTCGGATTGATGATTGAAGTTCCCTCAATTGTTTTTCAGTTGGAAGATGTCCTAAAACAAGCAGATTTTGTTTCTATCGGAACCAATGACTTGGCTCAGTTTACTTTTGCCTGCGATAGGGGCAATCCTCGCTTGACGGAAAGATATGATGTTTTATCTTCGCCGTTTTTGAAATTGCTGGAAGATATTGTCACCAAAGCTAATCAAGCTAAAGTCTATTGTTCTGTCTGTGGTGAGATGGCAAGTAACCCAATTGAGGCTATGGCACTTATTGGTCTCGGATTTAGAAACTTATCAAGCTCAGGAGCGTCCTTTGGTCGAGTTAAGTCAATGATACGCTCTGTAAATGTAGCAGAAGTTGAGGATTATGTAAAAAGTCTATTGAAATCTCAAAAAAGGACTTTACGTCCGCAATTAATGGCTTATGCTTATGACCATGGGATAGAAATCTATTAAAGATTCGCAAATCAAAAATTATATCAAGAGGATAGAACCGTGAAAAAAGGAACCAAAGAGGAAATCAAAGCCGAAGAGGAGAGAATAGTCCCTGCAGAAGAAACAATGTCAACTGAGGGAAAAGTCGGCGGAATGCTTCATGATGCCCGTATCAAAAAAGGCTACAAATTGGAAGATGTTGCAAAAGAGCTCTACATTCGTAAGTCTTTTTTGGAGGCGATTGAAAGCAGTAATTATGAAGAGATTCCCGAACCTCCTTATGGAATAGGTTTTATTCGCTCTTACGCTGAGTTTTTGGGACTCAATTCAGCGCGAATTGTTCAGCTCTTCAAAGAAGAAACTGATGCTAAAAATCAAAAAGAAGATGTTTATGTCTTAGAGCCGCAAGCAGAAGCTACCATGCCGAATAAAAAATATTTAGGCATAAGTGTTTTAGCCGTTGTTTTGCTTTATGCAGCATGGCTAGGGTATAATAAGGCTCAATTTGAAGAAGAGGTTCCTGCAAGCGCTGGTGAGGATATCATTGCTGAGGTATCTGTTCCTCAAGCAAATGACAATTTCCCTCTTAAAGTTGAAGAATTTGCTACGGTTGAAACGATTGCTACAGAGGAACCGAGTGAACATCTTCCGGTAATAGATACGACCACTACACCGGCAGAAGAAAATCCTCAAGTAACCGTTAGCGAAGAAAACTTTGTAGAAGCGCCAAAAGCAGAAGAAGCAAAACAAGAAGTAAAAGAAAATTTGGTTGCAGAAGAAGCTCAAACCACAACTCAAGTTTCTGAAACACCAAAAACCGAAGAAGTAGCAAAAGAAGTAAAGCAAGAAAAAAAGGTTAGTACCAAGGCCGGCTCTCGCGTTACTATTAAAGTAAACAAAGAAACTTGGGTTGAAGTAAAAGATAATAAAAAATTATGGTTAAGCAAAGTCTTGCAAGCAGGAGATAGCTACCAAGTTCCGGCTGGAGAAGGAACGATTCTCTCAGTTGGCCGTTTTGATGCGGTTGATGTTGAAATTGACGGTAAAATTGTACCTGATGTTTTCACCGCAGGTAAAAAGACAGGTGTTTCTTTAGATAAATATTTGTCAGCTAACCATTAGAATGTTTGATATTTAAAGAAAATAGCAGGTTTAGGCTTGCTATTTTCTTTTTGTTTTATAAACTATAAAAAATTTTATGCTCTGACTAGGAGGAGAAAATGGAAAAAATCATACGTCGCAAATCGCGCCAAATAATGGTTGGAAAGGTTGCCGTCGGAGGCGATGCCCCGATAACCGTTCAGTCAATGACCAACACCTTGACCTCGGATGTCAAAGCCACAATAGAACAAATTCGTCGTCAAGAATTGGTAGGGTGCGATATTACGCGTTGCTCCTGCCCGGATGAAGATTCCGCCAAAGCTCTGAAAGAGATTACCAAGGCGGTAAATATTCCGGTTGTAGCAGATATCCATTTTGATTATAGATTAGGATTGTTGGCTGCAGATAACGGAGCGGCCTGCTTGCGTATTAATCCCGGCAATATTGGCGGCGCCGATAGGGTAAAAGAGGTTGTAAAAGCAGCCAAAGCCAACGGCTGTTCGATTCGCATTGGTGTAAACGGAGGCTCTCTTGATAAACGCTTGCTTGAAAAATACGGTGAGCCAACCGCAGATGCAATGGTTGAAAGTGCATTAGAACAAGCCAAAATGTTGGAAGATAATGACTTTAGAGAGTTTAAAATTAGCGTTAAGTCCTCCAACACCTTGATGATGATTGATGCCTACAAAAAATTAGCCGCCGCTTGTGATTATCCGTTGCATTTAGGCGTTACCGAAGCCGGAGGTTTACGCGCCGGAACGGTTAGGTCTGCAATCGGTATCGGTAGTTTGTTAATGGCAGGTATTGGCGATACGTTAAGAGTATCGTTAACGGCAGATGTTGAAGAGGAAGTCAAAGCCGGTTATGAGATATTAAAAGCGCTTGATTTACGACATCGGGGCGTCAGAATAATTTCTTGTCCGACTTGTGCCCGCCGCGGATATAATGTCCAAAAAACGGTTGAGGAGTTAGAAACAAGACTGGCGCATATCACCAAGCCGCTCACTTTAGCCGTTATGGGTTGTGTGGTCAACGGCCCCGGGGAATCAGCTCATTCTGATTTTGGTGTTTGCGGTGGCAAAGGCGGAGAAAATATGATATTTATTGCCGGCAAACCGGCCTACAAAGTAAAGAGTGAAAATATTGTTGACGAGTTGGTTCGTCTGGTAGAAGAAAAGGTAAGTTAAAAATGTCAAAAATACAAAACGTACGCGGAACTTATGATTTATACGGCGAAGCTAAAAGAAAAGCCAAAAAAGTAATCGCCGCCGGTAGCGAAGTTGTTGAAAAATACGGCTTTGAAGAAATTGAAACCCCTATTTTTGAGTTCACTGAAGTCTTTTCCCGCAATTTGGGAGACACTTCTGATATCGTTACCAAAGAAATGTATTGCTTCCAAGACCGCGGTGGCGAAAGCCTGACCTTGCGTCCGGAAGGCACGGCTGGCGTTGTTCGTTCATTCATTTCGGAAGGTATGCAACAAAATCTGCCGGTTAAATTATATTATGCCGGTCCGATGTTCCGTTATGAGCGTCCGCAAAAAGGTCGTCAACGTCAGTTTACCCAATTTGGTGTTGAGCTTTTGGGTGTAGAAACCCCGCAAGCCGATATTGAGGTTATTTCCATGGCCTATGAATTTGTTGAAAAATTAGGCCTAATGGGAACGGTAACGGTAGAGATAAATTCGCTTGGAGACCAAGAAAGCCGTGATGCTTATCGTACCAAATTGGTCGCTTACTTAAAAGAACACTATGATGAGCTCTCTGAGGATAGCAAAACCAGATTAGAGAAAAATCCTCTGCGCGTTTTGGATTCCAAAGAAGAATGCGATAAAAAAGTGGTTGAAAACGCACCTTTGTATAAAGATAGCCTCAATGAGGCCTCAACCGCGTTTTTCAATCAGGTCTTGACGGGATTAGATAAATTAGGTATTAAATACCGCGTAAACAACCGCCTTGTCCGTGGTTTGGATTATTACTCCCACACGGTATTTGAGCTCGTAACCGATAAATTAGGTGCTCAAGGCACGGTTTTGGCCGGTGGTCGCTATGATGGCTTGGTTGAACAAATGGGCGGTGGCAAAGTTTCCGGAATTGGCTGGGCTTGTGGTGTTGAACGCTTGAGCATGTTGCTTGAGGCTGACGTTTCACTTCCACGCCCGATAGCCCTCATTCCTGTAACCGAAGATGTAAATTTAGCCGCACTTGAAATTGCTTATCGCTTAAGAAAAGCAGGTCTGAGAGTTGAGCAAAGCTATGGCGGTAATATGAAAAAACGCTTGATGAAAGCCAATAAGGTTAATGCCTCTCATGCGGTAATTGTCGGTCCCGATGAGTTGAGCGAAGGTAAAGTAACAATCAAAAATTTGGACAGCGGTGAGCAAAAAACCGTTGACCTCAATACGATAGAAAAGGAAATAAATTAATGGCCTCTTTTGCGGAAAAATTGGCAAATGTGGTAAGCCGCCACGAAGAAATTTCGGCATTATTGTCTTCTCCGAACGTAAGTGCGGATGACTTGGTACGTATGAATAAAGAGCTTTCGGCTCTGACCCCGGTTGTGGAAGCCATTCAAGAATATAACCGCACCGAGCAAAATATGAACGACGATAAGGCAATGATGGAAGATAGCTCTCTTGATAAAGAGATGAGAGAAATGGCTGAGGTTGAGTATTATGAGCTCAAAGAAAAATTGCCTGAATTGGAAAAGCATATCAAGATATTGCTTCTTCCCAAAGATGCCGAAGATGAGAAAAACGCTATTCTTGAAATTCGTGCCGGAACGGGCGGTGATGAAGCAGCCTTGTTTGGTGCGGTTTTGTTTGAAATGTATCAACGCTATTCCGCATTGCAAGGCTGGAAATTTGAAACCATAAACGTTGATGAAAACGAACTTGGCGGTTACAAACAAGCCACGGCTAAAATCACCGGCAAAGACGTGTTTGCAAAGCTAAAGTTTGAATCCGGCGCCCATCGTGTTCAACGTGTCCCTGTTACGGAATCTCAAGGCCGTGTTCATACTTCAGCCGCCACGGTTGCTGTTTTGCCCGAGATTGAAGAAGTTGATATGTACATTAATCCGGCCGATTTGAAGATTGACGTTTACCGTGCATCTGGTGCCGGCGGACAACACGTTAACCGTACGGAATCAGCCGTTCGTATTACTCACATTCCGACCGGTGTGGTTGTTCAATGTCAAGATGACCGTTCTCAATACAAAAACAAAGAAAAGGCCATGAACCACTTGCGTGCCAAGTTATATGATTTGCAAAAATCAAGCATTGATAAAGAATATTCGGAGCGTCGCAAACTCCAAGTCGGTTCAGGCGATCGTTCGGAACGCATTCGCACTTACAACTATCCGCAAGGACGCGTCACCGACCACCGTATAAACTTAACGCTCTATAAGCTAGACGAGGTTGTTTCAGGCGATGCTTTGGGTGAGATTATTGATGCCCTCGTTGCCGAAGATCAAGCCGAGCGCCTCTCTGAATTAGATTAAAGCACAATACGACAATAAAACCGGCTAAGTCCGGTTTTATTTGTTTTTGTATATGAGTCATATTTTTTGATTGAGAAAGAGAAGAAATGCTTTTATTATAAGGCTCGTTTAAGGGGAATCTGATGTCTGAACCAAAATTTGTACATTTGCGTGTTCATACCGCCTATTCGTTATCGGAAGGCGCAATGCAGGTTCCGGCTCTGATTCACAAATGCCACGATCAAGGAATAGCCGCGATTGCCGTAACCGACACGGCAAATATGTTTGGAGGTAAAGCTTTTTCCAAATATGCCTCCGAAGAAGGTGTTAAGCCGATTCTTGGTTGCCAATTTTATTTGCGCAATCCCGATGCCGATGATGTCTTAAAGTCCAAAGGACGTGTGATTGAGCCTGATAAAATCATTCTTCTGGTGATGAATGATACCGGCTATCACAATATTATGAAGTTGATGAAGATAGCCTACCTTGATGGCCCTAATTTGGAAAAACCGCAACTCCGCATTCAAAATTTTGAAGGATTGAGCGAAGGACTGATAGCCCTAACCGGTGGTGTCGAAGGGCAAATCGGCCGTTTGTTGCTGGAAAACCGCAAAGCCGAAGCTGAAGAAACCCTTCTCAAATTAAAAGACTATTTCCCCAACCGCTTATATATGGAAATTATGCGTATCGGTTTAGAAACCGAACAACGCACCGAAGAAGACTTCATCAATCTGGCCTATAAGCATGATATCCCCTTGGTTGCCACCAATGAAGCCTTTTTCTTTGGCGCCGATATGTATGAAGCACATGATGCTTTGGTTTGTATTTCCGCCGGTGAATATATCGCCAACGACAACCGTAAAAAGTTTTCGCCCAACAATCGTTTGCGTTCCGAAGACGAAATGTTGGAACTGTTCAGCGATTTACCTGAGGCCATAAATTCCACGGTACAAATTGCCAAGAGATGCAATTTCCTCTCCAAAAAAGTAAATCCGTTACTGCCGATATTTGAGTGTCCTTTAGGTAAAACGCAAGATGAATTCATTACCGAAGAGGCTTACAAAGGCTTGCAAGAAAGAATGCGTGCCCAAGTCTATTATGAGGGAATGACGGCGGAAGAAAAGAAAGAGATAGATAAGAAATACTACGCTCGCTTGGAATATGAATTAAGCGTTATCAAAAAGATGGGCTTCCCCGGCTACTTCCTCATCGTGTCGGACTTTATTCGTTGGTCAAAAGGGCACGGTGTTCCGGTTGGTCCGGGGCGTGGTTCCGGTGCGGGTTCCATTACGGCTTGGTCGTTAAAAGTAACGGATCTGGACCCCTTAAAATTAGACTTACTGTTTGAAAGATTTTTGAATCCGGAACGTGTAAACATGCCGGACTTTGACGTGGACTTCTGTCAGGAAAATCGTTACAAAACGATTGAATACGTGCAAAACAAATATGGCTTTGACCATGTTGCCCAAATTATTACTTATGGTAAGTTGCAATCCAAAGCGGTTATCCGCGACGTTGCCCGCGTTCTGCAAATGCCTTATGCGCAAGCCGATAAAATTTCTAAGATGATTCCTCCCGGTGTTCAAGGCAAAAACCCGACCTTGCAAGAGTCTTTAGACCAAGTTCCCGAACTTGAAGAAATGCGCCAAAACGACCCGCAAGTAAATAAGCTTTTTGATATTGCTATGAAACTTGAGGGCTTGTATCGCCAATCAGGCGTACACGCCGCCGGCGTGGTTATTGGCGACCGCCCGTTAGACCAACTTGTGCCGCTTTACAAAGATCCGAAATCGGATATGCCGGTGACCCAATATGATATGAAATACGTTGAAGAAACCGGTCTTATTAAGTTCGACTTCTTAGGCTTAAAAACCCTAACCGTGATTAAGCGTGCTTGCGATTGGGTTAAAAAAGTTCACGGTATTGATTTGGATATGGACAATGTCAACCTAGATGACCGTCCGACTTATGAGCTCTTGCAACGAGGTGATACCACTGCGGTCTTCCAATTTGAATCTCCGGGTATGAAAGACGTTCACAAACAAATCAAACCTGACCGTTTTGAAGATTTGGTGGCTATCGTTTCGCTCTACCGTCCGGGCCCGATGGACAACATTCCGAGCTACATTAAACGTAAGCACGGCGAAGAAGAAATTACCTATCTACACCCGCAACTCGAGCCGATATTAAAAGAAACCTACGGTATTATGATTTACCAAGAGCAGGTTATGAATATTGCTCGTGCTTTAGGGGGCTACACCATGGGTGGTGCCGATAAGCTCCGTAAGGTTATGGGTAAAAAAATGCGTGATGAAATTCCGAAACAACGCAAAATGTTTACCGAAGGAGCTATTAAAAACGGCATCGAACAAGCCACGGCCGAAGCCATTTTTGACCAAATGGAAAAATTTGCATCTTACGGTTTTAACAAATCTCACGCTGCCGCTTATTCACTGATTTCATATCAAACGGCTTACCTCAAAGCACACTATCCGGTAGAGTTTATGTGTGCGGTTATGTCTTTGGATATGACCAACACCGAAAAACTTTTGCTCTATAAAGAAGAGTGCAAACGCCAAGGCTTTGAGGTTCTAAAACCAGATATTAATAAATCGGGAGCAGACTTTGCGGTAGAAGATGGTAATATCCGTTATGCCTTAGGCGCCATTAAAGGCGTGGGTGCAGCCAATATGCAAGCCATTGAAGAAGAGCGCAAAGCTCATGGCCCGTATAAAGATTTGTCGGACTTCATTCACCGTACCGATATTAAACAAATCAACCGCCGCCAAATGGAACAACTCTGCAAGGCTGGAGCATTTGATTGTTTGGAGAAAAATCGAGGCAAAATTTTTGCCAATATTGAGACTATTATGCAGCATATCTCCGCCGCCAGCGAGTTAAAAACTAGCTCTCAAGCCTCACTTTTCGGAACGGAAGAATTGCACACCACGGTTAAATTAGCCGATAAACCCGATTGGCCGGAGTTGGAAAAACTCAAACTTGAGGCCGAGGCAATAGGTTTTTATCTATCAGCGCATCCACTCGATTCTTATGCCAAAGGCATGGAGCGGTTAGGGGTTAAAACCGCAGCTGAAGTCTTTCACAACATTAAGGTTGGCGATACTGTCCGTGCCAAATTGGCAGGCTGTGTCAATTCGGTTCAAAAGCGCATTTCCAAGAGCGGCAATAAATATGCTTTTGTTGAGTTTTCAGATGCCACCAGCAATTTTGAAGGTTTACTCTTCTCAGAAGGACTAGCTCGTTATGAAGAGGTTTTAGCCTCAGGACTTCCGGTTTTGGTCACCATGAGTATCGATAAACAAGAAGAGGATGGGCGTCCGCGTTGTATGATAAACAATGTTGAAACCTTAGATAAAGCCATAGCCGAAATCGCCAACGGTTTGGAGATAGAACTCAACGATGCAAGCGCGCTCCCAGGCCTAAAAGAAATTTTATATAAAGATAGAAATGGGCGAAATAAAATATATATCAAACCAGACAATAAGGATTGGAATATACGCATTGAATTAGCCGGAGGTTTTGCTTTCGCCGATCAAGATTTCTTGAGCCGGATTCGCAGCCTTCCGGGTGTAACCACAGTAAAGGAAATATAGCCATGTCCAAAAAGCTAAAAAAATCCGAGCAACCAGCCATCAAAAGAAGTTTTGATGTGTTAAATTCATTTTCAGGCGGGAATCTTATTCCTCCTCTCAAATTGTTATCTTTACCTTTTGTGTATGTGATTGACAATTTTATGCCTCTCTTAAAGCTCTCAGTCTTATTTGCGCTTCTCATAGGGATTATTTCTTTAGCTACTGGTTTTGCCTATATTTGCGGTATCCCTCTATTGGTAAATTTTCATTGTTCAAACAGTATAATTTTATTTGTAGTTCACGTTTTGCTCAAATATTTCCTGCTGTTCTTCTTTGCTGTGAAATGGTATGAGATGATAAGCCAAAAAAAGGCGCTTAATTTGCCTTTCCTCTTGTCTTTTGATAACAAAACACTCAAAGCTATCGGAGCAATGGCTTTAATGTGGGGGCTAAATCTTATACCTTTTGTTTCATTTTATCTTTTAGCAATCAGAGAGCCAAATCCTGATGCTACGATTGAATTAATTTATTTTGGCGTTGTCTCGATTGGTTTTTTGGTTCCTTTCGTGGTATTAAGGTTTTATAGTGTTTTCGGGTTGATAGTTGATGGCATTGCTTTTACCTCATTAAAAGAAATTTGGGAAAAAGGGAAAGGAAATTCTTTAAGAATAATCATAGCTTTGTTTGTCATCTTTATGTTAGCTCTATTTGCATTTTTGAATTTTTATCTAAATATGCAAAGCTATGATTATAGCCATCCTTTATGGTTAGGTATCTCGTCAGAATTTGTATATGAGTTGATGTTGTTAGTTTTATTGGCTTTGTTTGTTGGGCATTGTCATGCTCAAAAGTACTTTTTATATGGAGATAAGGATGAAGGAAATAATTAATCTTCCGCTTTTGGAAAGCGTCAAAAGAACCTACCTGTATTTTATTGCCAATTTTAAGACTGTTACAAATGTGGCTTTAGTTTGGGTAGGAATAGTCTTTTTAGCAGATTGCCTTGTCCGCTTTCCTTCTTTGTGCAGTGGGGAAGGGTGCAACGAGTGGTCAAATAAACTCTTTGTCGTGTTGGAAATTGTTGCCGGTATGGCAGTTTCGGTTGCTTTTTCTCGAGCCATAATTCTAAAGGAAAAAAGACATTGGAAACAAATTTCTCTCGGTCAAAGAGAGTTGAAATATTTGGGCTATAGTCTGTTTATTTTGGCACTTTTGATATTATCCATTTTGTTTGCCGGCATGCTGACAGCTTTGCTTTTTGGCACGGATATGAAAGCGGCCTCAATGGCAATGCGCCCCAATGCTTTGCTTTTTTACTTTATCGTCGTGATAATTGCCTCCATTTATAGCTCGCGCTTTTCGCTTATTCTCCCTGCTGTGGCGGTAGATGATAAGGAACTTAATTTAAAAAAATCTTTTCAGATAACCACAGGCAATTCCATCAAAATTTTTGCCGGCATTATTTTATCAACTTTGCCGACCATGCTGTTATTGTTCTTTTTAGGAACGGCCATGAATGCTTTGCAAATTGAAGGAATAATTGCTCAAATTGTGTTCTCTTTTTTGAGTATTGCGTTAAGCCTAATCAATACCATGCTTAAGGCGTGCTATCTGGCGCATATTTATCAATACTTTATGTATTTTTATAATCAATCAAAAGAAGAGGAGCTTTAAGCTCCTTTTCTTTTTGCAAAAGCCTCAATCATAATATCCAGTTTGTAATATTCCTGAATATTTTTATTTGCGATAAAATCTTCCGCCAAATCCAGAGCAAAGATATTTGCTTGTTGGTTTAAGAAATCTCTTCCCAAGCAAATACTTTCTTTGTTTCGCAACAAATATTCCCTAAAATTGATGACTTCTTGAATAGTTGATTTAATCAAACCGCTTCGTTTTGCAAAAATAGCACAATAAGCAAAGATTGCATAAATAGAGCAAGCGATAAAGATTGCTGAAATGAGGTGAATATAAGCGCTCATTACCACAATTGTACCACAGATAATGCTCCAACTTAAGAGCTTCAGAGCCAAGCTCAAGAGGCCGGATTTGAGTTTGCGCTTACTCATCCATAAATAAAAGGCAATCATAACCGAAGAAGAGAGCAAAACAAACAAAGCTTGTACAAAGTTAATATTGAGCAAAGCAATAGCAAACTCTGCAAAGACAAGCATAGCAAAACCAAAAAGCAAATATCCGGCATTGAGTTTAAGAGACAGGGCTTTGAGCTTTTTCTGTGTTGCTTTTTCTATGAGAGCGAAGGCTCGTTTGAACTTGAGTTGATTGGTGCTGTTCAAAGCCAAAATAGCATCATTTTTACTAAACAAGGTATTGAGTGCTTTTTTCTCCACTTTTTCCAAAGAAGCGAGGTTGTCTGTTTTTTTCACCAAGAGAATATTGTCATCACTTTTTTGAATATCAATAATATTTTTACGATAAAGTTCCAACAAAAAAGCGCCGAAAGAATTTTTATCAAAAACACCTTTATAAAGAAGCCTGAGCAAAGGTGCGCCTTTTTTGAAGTAGTTGTTTCCTTTGGTTTTATTTTGGCTGATAGATTTCCAAGATAATAAGTATGAAATCAGCAAAGTGAGCAAAGCCAAACTACTGATGACAATATCACCGAAGTCACCCAAAAACCAATTGATTTTAGTGTTCATATCAGGAGCAATAAAACTTTCTTTAGGAAAAGAAATAAGAATATGCATACCTTCGCCGATATAAAGAGGTACCAACGAGGCAAAACCGATAGAGTTTTCTCCCTCACTAAAACCGGTCCCTTGAGTTGTGAGAGCTCCCGGATATCCTAAGAACACAAGCGAACTGAGCGGTCTCTCTTTTCCGGGAAAGCTGATTGATACAAAAGCTCTACTGATAACAAGATTCCATCTTCCACCGGTAATATCCCAATAAAATTCGTTAAAATCATCATATTGCCAAATTTGCCGGTCAACAAGATACTGAAAATTATAGGTATAGACACCTGGCTCTAAAGTATAATTATCTTGAGGCACAATAACATATTCATCAGCTTGCTCAATAATTTTGTGCGGAATTTCTTGCCCATTCACACTGACACTAATCAAGTTCAAGTTAATGCGATTGGTTGTTCCATCGCGAGAGGTTGAAAACTTAGGAATAATGCGAGATAAGCCGTTTTTTAGTTTTTTTCCGGTAGCAACCACCGTAATTTCATCATTAAAACTAACAAGACCTGAAGGCAGAATTTCAATTTGGCTTGAAAGGTAAGGAATATGCTCTTGAGCCGGAACCAAAACTTGGGCTTTGTTGGGTAATTCAAGATTTACAACCGGAAAATCAGGAGCCTGAAATTCTTCTTGTTGTTCTTCTTTGAGTTCATAAAACTGGGTTTGAGAATCTTGAACATCGGCTCGTCCGGTAGGAGATTCTGAAGAAATTCGGTTAATTGCGGCATCATATACTTTTTCCAGAAAAGATTTGTTTTTTTCTTTCATCATAGCGATATATTCATCGCTGTGTTGGATGTTCATAGATGAAGATTTATTAGGGTCGTTTTTCGGATCAAGTGGGGTAATAGCCACTTTTTTGAGTCTATCAAGAATAAAGTCGTCCATAGCTTTAGGATCAGTTGGGTCAGGAGAATCCTCTTCTACGGGAATAAAGGGTTGTTTGTCTTCTTGAAAACTTTGCGCTTGTTCCAATGAATCAAAAGCGGTAGCCTTAGCCAAAACTTCGTTAACTTGCCAACAAAGCAAGCTGAAACAAATCGAAAGAAAAAGTTTTTTCATAAAAAAACGCCCATTGTTAACAAATAAAACATATTTGTTAGTATAGAGTACAGATATTAAGAAAAGATAAAATTTCAAAAGGAGTTAAAATATGAGTAAGACAGCAATCGCGGCCGTAATTTTAGCCGCCGGCAAAGGAACCAGAATGAAATCGGACTTGCCAAAAGTAATGATGCCTTTGTGTGGCAAGCCGATGATACGTTATCCCTTAGAGACATTGGAAGGAATGGGAGTAAAAAAAATTGTGGTCGTAACTGCGCCGGATGGTGATTTGGTTAGAAAAGAAGTTGCCCCGCATGAAAGCTGCGTCCAATCTGAGCAATTAGGGACCGGTCACGCTGTTTTATCGGCCAAAGATAAATTGGGCAAATTTGACGGAGCAGTTTTGGTTATTTTCGGAGATAATCCGATTATCACTTCTCAAACCTATCAAATGGCAGCAGATAAATTAAGCGAAGGCTATTCAATTGTAGTATTGGGCTTCCGTCCGGAAGATGCCGCTCGCTATGGCCGTTTAGTTGTTGAAAATGGCGAATTAAAGAAAATTGTAGAATTCAAAGATGCTACGGATGAAGAAAAAGCCATCAATTTGTGCAATTCGGGCTGTATGTGTTTTGACGGCAATAAAATGTTTGATATTTTATCTCAAATCACTAATGAAAATGCAGCTGGCGAATATTATTTAACAGATGCTATCGCCATTGCCCGTAAGGCAGGATTAAAATGTACGGTAGTAGAATGTGATGCCCAAGAAGTCGCCGGCGCCAACACCCGTGAAGAGCTGGCTCTTCTGGAGAGTTTTTATAAACAACGCAAGGCGGTCTAATGAATTTTTTCAAACACAATTGGTTTGGCATATTTGCCGCTTTATTAATCTTGTCAGGATTTGCTCTGTTTTTAATAGTTTTGTTCTCTCCGAGACAAGACAATCAAAATCGGGGCTTTATTCCTTGCACAGAGGAAATGGCGGTAAAACTGCTGGATTGTGATAAACAAATAATGTGCACGCTGAAAGCGGTCTTAAATAATTCACTGTGCGATGCCAAAGTGATAGGCAAAGGTTTTTCACTTTGGCTCAAAGGTGAGCAAAACACCCCATGGGCAAATTATTTTTTTGAACCGGATTTAGAGACTTCAGCAGAACTTCCGCAAGAAGTAGAGGAGTTTTATAAAGAAAATCCTAATTTGCACCAAGATATGTTGCGCTTACAAAAAATGCACGAAGAATTGCAAGCCCATCAACCTTCTAATCAAGAAGAAGTAATGCCAAAAGCCACCGCTCAAAAAGAAAACACGCAAGAGGATAAAGATGACACAAAAAAATAATCTTCCCGCTTGGGATTTAAGTGATTTGTATAAAGGGATGGATGATCCCCAAATCAATGCCGATATGGAAACCTATAAAAAGAACGTTCAAACTTTGGTCAAAAAGTATAAAGGCAAATTAGCAGACCTAACGCCTGAAGAATTTGCCAAGGCATTAAAGTTTTACGATTCTTTATTAGAAAAAGGCAGCCTCCCCGGTAGTTATGCTTATCTGAATATGTGCACGCAGATGAAAAACAAAGAAGCCATGGCTTTTTATCAAAACATCAGCGAAAAAATGACCGACTATGGTAAAGCCGCTATTTTCTTTGAATTGGAATTAAACCGTTTGCCGGATGCCAAAATCAAAGAATTGCTCAAAAACAAAGAAGTTGCACGTTTTAAGCCGTTTATTGACCGTACCCGTCGTTATAAAAAATATGACTTGTCCGAGGCAGTAGAAGAAGTATTTGTTGAAAAATCAGTTACCTCGTCGGAAGCTTGGGTTCGTTTTTATGAAGAAACCTCGTCAAGATTAGAATATATTGTTGACGGTAAAGTTTATAATGATGCTGAAATCACAAAACTCTTGTTGGATAAAGATGCTTCCGTACGCGAGAAAGCCGGTCGAGAAATTTGCCGCGTCAGCAAAGAAAATGCGCCGTTTATGAGCTTTGTATATAATATGATTGTCAAAGACAAATCAATCTCAGACATCAAGCGCGGCTACAAAACCCCTGTTTCTGAGCCTAACTTGGGCGAAAATGTCAAAGACCAAACCGTTGAGGCTTTGGCTCAATCCGTACGTGACAGCTATGCGAAATTATCTCATCGATTCTACAAGCTCAAAGCCAAATGGCTTGGAATTGAAAAACTCAAATATTGGGATAGAAATGCCCCTCTGCCTTTTGGAAATGACAAGCACTATACTTGGGACGAGAGTGTTAAAATTGTTTTAGATGCCTATAAAGAATTTTCACCCAAACTTTACGATATTGCCAAAAACTTTTTTGATAACGCTTGGGTTGATGTTCCCCCGCGTGACGGCAAAAGGGGAGGCGCTTTTGCCGCGCCTGTATCGGGACGCCACCCGTATTTGTTCTTAAACTTTGTCGGTAAACAAAACGATGTTTTGACGCTCGCTCACGAATTAGGTCACGGTTGCCACATGATGACCCGCTTAAACAATGGCGAATTGAACGAATGCAGCCGTATGACCACCGAAGAAGTTGCTTCCGTCTTTGGTGAGATGATGACCTTCCAGTCTCTCTTAAGACAAACCACCGATGACAAAGACAAGCTTTGCCTGATAGCCGGTAAAGTCGGTGATATGATAAACACGGCGATTCGCCAAATTGCATTTCACTTTTTTGAAAGTCGTGTCCATGAGGAACGTCGCCAAGGCGAACTTTCCGAAGACCGTTTAGGCGAAATTTGGCTCGAAGAAATGCGTGCCGCACAAGGTCCATACGTTGAAATGGGTGATGAAAATGCGCAAATTTGGTCACAAGTCGGACACTTCTTCTTCCGTCCGTTCTATGTCTATTGCTACTCTTTTGCCGATTGCTTGGTCAATTCTTTGTATCAGGTTTATCAAGAAGGCAGTGTGAAAGACTTTCCGGATAAATATTTGGATATGCTCTCCAAAACGGCAATCACCGATTATGACAAACTCCTCAAACCATTCGGACTAAATCCTGATGAACCTGAATTTTGGAATAAAGGTTTGAGCCTCATCTCAAGTTATATTGATGAGCTTGAACGTTTAGATAAAAAATTAGGCCTATAAAAAATAAAACCCCGATATTTTTATCGGGGTTTTTATTTCAGACTTTCTGCAAAAAGCAAAAGTGCTTTTTTTACTTCATCATAAAACAGCGGCATAATTTTTCCGGCCCTTAGACGTTGCTCAATCCTGTAGCCGGTGTTGCTTAGAAATTGATAGTCCGCTTCTGTAATGTTTATTGGGAAATGTGATAAATCATTGTAGGCTTTAATCACCTCTAACGCAAAATCTCTGCTGAGACGATAGAAATGAAAAAAGTCCGTTATGCGAGGATTAATGCCTCCCTCACCGAAATCAATAAATCCGGATAATTCGCCATCTTTTATGATAATGTTTTCTGCGTGCAAATCATTATGACACAGAGCCACTCCGTCAGAAGAAATTACAGTTCTGAAATCATCTAAATTAACTTTCCCCTCACTATAATCCCAAATATGTTTTTTTGCGATTTCATAGTCGAAATCAGGCTTGAGAGTTATATTTTCATTGCGACAAATTTTTGAATATTGGGAGAGTCTTTCCTGAACGGTTTTTATATCAACAGAATGAATTTGAAATAAGAGTTCAGCGATTTGCTTGGCAATTTTTTTGATGTTCAAAGAAGAAAGTTTATTCTCATTCCAAAGAGCTTGCAATAAATCGCCTTCAATTTCAGGATGCAGACTATAATTTCCGTTAAAAATAATATGCGTTACCTGAGTTAAATATTTTTCAGGCAAATTTTCTTGAAGCAAGAGGGAGATATCAGCTTCTCTTGCTTGCTCACTTAAAAATTTTTCTTGTGTCGGAATACGAAGAATTTGTTTATTGATACGATATGCCTTTGAGCGCGACCCACCCTTTAGTTCTTGAATGGCGGTTGTTGAATCAAGACCGTTTTTATTCAGAAAATCATCAAGCCAAATTTTGCAATCGAGCATTTATTTTCTTTATCCCTTAGCGTTTTGTCGCGCTGTATCTTTTATAAGTATCTTCGGTTTCTTTTCTCACTGTTTCCAGATAGTGGGCCGAAGTTTCAGGAGTTCCATGATAAGCTAAAGAATAGTTTTGAACAATAAAGCCAAATGGGTTGGCAATAGCGTCTTCTCTTTTAGTAAAAGGGATTCGCACATAAGTAATACGCATGGTTGCACGCCAAATATTAATGGTTGGCTTTTCTTGATTAGGCAAATAATCAAAAGTTCTGAATTGTACTTGCCATAACCCTAAAGCGGCAGGTTTAATCCAGTCTATTTCCACATCTCGCTGTAAAGATTGCTGTCTAAATTGCATTACGCTGTAAGCTACGTCGTTTTCGCTAAATTCTCTGAAGACAGCGGGAGAAGAATACCAATAAATCGTGGAACCGGGGCTCCAGCGACTGACCAATTCGTCATAGTCTGAACTGACCAAATAACGGAGCATAATATATTCGGTAATATGCTGTTCGGTAATGAGGTCGGATACGGGGAAATTAATTTCAGCCGGTTGAACTTGTTCCAGCATACTAAAATATTTGTTAATTTGAAAAAGTTGCGGTTGGACGGTACGTTGAGGCAACAAGAGATAAATGGTTGCCGCCAACATCATATTCAAGCAAATACTCAAACAAGCAAAAATCACCAAGATTCGCGAGGTCCAGAGGTATCTTCTTTCGGGCATTGCATTCACATGCACGCGCTCAGGATAGAGTCCGAGTTTGTCAGGGCTTTGTTTTTCCTTGTATTTGAAGACGGTATTAAAAATTTCTAACATTTTAAAAATTTAACCTCAAGTTAAGCCTCACCATGTAAGTTATACATGAAAGTGGAATAAAATCAAATAAATACTGTTCAGATTCGAAATCTTGGTATAAAGATAATAACATAGAATAAGTATATAAAGGGTTTATGTGATGAAGAAAATTCTATTGTCGGCAATCAGCGCTATGGTCGCACTCGCAGGATGCGTTAATTCCAGTCAGGAAATAACGGAAGATACGCCGCCGGCATATTACACAGATTGGGACAGAGCCATACGCGTAGATGTTGATATGCAAAATATGTATGTCGGCACCCCACGCAAAATAGAAAAGCCGATAGATATGTACATGGCTATGGCTTTGGCATTGAAATATAACTATACCAGACGCTTGGTCAGCTACCAACAAAGCTTGATAGAAGCAGGTAAAGCTCCGGCTGAAAAACTGACTGAAATTGCCAGTCATGCCGGCTATAACAATGCGCCGATTAATTCACATATGAGCCCGGATTTGAAAGTCGCATGGAATATTTTGGATATCTCCACGGTCTATTATCAAAATATGGATCCAACCTATAAACACGGTATTGCCACAGAGCAAAGCCGTAAGGTTATTCATAATATTTTGCAAGAAGTCAGAAGTTTGTATTGGCAGAGCTTAGCTGCTCAAAAACTGATACCTGTCATTGATGATATGACCGAGTATATGACTCTGGAAGTTGATGAGATGAATGTTAAGGCTAAAGAATTAGCCGAACAAGGGCAAACTCCCACCACGGAAGAACTGCAAAAGAAGCGCGACTATATGGAAGCAATTAAAAAAGCTGCAGATTTGCGTCACCAAATGGAAACAGCCGAAACCAGACTTGCTTCTTTAATGGGCTTCCATCCTTCAACAGAGTTTAAGTTGGTTGGTTCGGAGTATGGCAATTTTGAACTTCCTGCCATGAAAAATGAGCTGGCGCAATTGGAGTGGTTAGCTCTGACCAATCGTCCGGAAATGAGAGCCGAAGACTTGGTCACCGATGTTGAAGATTTGAAAATCGTTGTTAAAGGTTTTAAGGAGCCAGGAACAGACCAATATAATAATGACCCGAACTATTACAATCGTCTTTGGTCGCAAAAGGCTCAGCAAGTCAGTATGAGTATTATTGAGGATGTCAAAAATCCAAAGGTTAGTGAGTTTAATGATTTAAGACGCGAGAGGATGACTACTTTGATTCTAAGCCAAGTCCATGTTGCTTGGGCTCGTTATACCGCTGCGGTTGAGGACTACCAGATTAATATGGAAATCGCCAGCACGTCTGAAAATATTGCTGAAGACATTACTATTAAAGACGGCGCTCAAAATTCAAAGAGTATCTTGGAGTCTGCACGCGCTGTCGATGATGAAGTTCAAGCCTTCTTGGCTTATGCTGAAGTACAAGATGCTTTGGGCAACTTATATGCAACCGTTGGCTTGGATGCGATTCCTTATTATATGTTAAACGATAAGCCGTCCAAGATTGCGGTGGCTCTGCGCCAGACTTTGGAAAAATGGCGTAAAGGGGAGTTTATTCCTGATAACCGCCCATATTTGTTGGATGTTCCGGCCAAACGTCCTCCGGTAAATATGAGTTCTCTCATTCCTGACTATGAGGTTGAAACCGGTCAAAGAATCAAAATAGATGTCCCTGATGCTGTATTTAATAAAATGGACTTGGTTGGAAAAATCACTTCCAAAGCCGGATTGATAGACGATTCTCCGTTGCCGAAATGGTTGAAGTATGATGAGGTAAATCATCGCTTTGAAGGAATCGCTATGCCGTCCAATGTCGGAGAATACAATATTAAATTATATGTCTCTGATGAGAACGGAAATGTCGGCTATTTGACCTTTAAGATTAAAATTAAGGAAGTATTTGTTCCTGCTCTCAGAGTCGAAGGCCTGACCGAAGGTCGAAAAGCTACGGTTTTGAAACGTTGTTTAAGCTCGGTATGCAGAGACACTTATGTTGAAGAAGAAGCTGTTGGAGAAGATGTTGAGATTCGCGCTCCTTCGCAATTCTAAACACAAGATATAGTATCTCGTCAAAATGCTAAAAACGGATTCTTTTGTTAAGGAATCCGTTTTTATTTGGTCTCGCATTTAGGGGTAAAAAATCTTTTCTGCTATTAAAAATAATCAAAAAACGAGTCGAAAATCCTCTTTTCTTACGGGGTTAAAAATTGTGGACAATTATGTGGATTAAAAATTGTACTAAGTTATTGATTCTGCAATGTAAAATAAAGGTTAACAAACTTATCCACTCAAGGTCAAAATTTTTTTGATTGATTTATAAAGGGATAGCTCTGTCAATACCCAAAAAATGATTCTTTGCTATTGTTTCAGGAACGAGAATAAAGCAATATCTGCAAGTGAAAGGTTGAGGTTTTTTATATTGAAAAACAATCATTTTCAAAAAAAATAAAAATATTTGTGCATACAATATATAGAGATGTTTACTTTTCTTTAATACTATATATGGTATGTAAAGTCAGGTCACTGATAACAGAGATTTTTAATAACAAACAATGCAATAAGGAATAGTTAGAGAGAAATGTCCGAGAATACCTACCACAGCACAATCGCTAACGAAAACATCGCGATTGATTCCGTTACCAAACGAGATGGCACACTTGCTCCGTTTGACAGTAATAAGATTTACAATGCTATCAAAAAAGCCGGTGAATCCACAGGTGAGTTTGGTGAATCCGAAAGCTGGCTCTTAACCAGTCAGGTTTTGAAAGTCTTAAAACACAAATTTTCGGAGTCTCTTCCGACTATTGAGAACATACAAGATGTAGTAGAACAAGCTTTAATTTCAGCAAACTATTTTGCAACCGCAAAAGCCTATATTTTGTACCGCGATCAAAGAAATCGTACTCGTAACGATAAAAAGGTAATGGTTGATGTTGAAAGCTCAATCAACGAATATTTGGAAAAATTAGACTGGCGTGTTAACGCTAATGCAAACCAAGGCTACTCCAACGGTGGTTTGATTTTGAATGTTTCTGGTAAAGTAACTGCAAACTATTGGCTGAGCCATGTTTATCCTTCAGAAGTTGGTGAAGCACACCGCAATGGTGATATTCATATTCACGACTTGGATATGTTGGCAGCTTATTGCGCAGGTTGGTCACTGAAAAACTTATTGCATGAAGGCTTTAACGGTGTTCCCGGTAAAACCGAAGCTGGTCCGGCAAAACACTTGTCTGCAGCTGTTGGTCAAATGGTTAACTTCATGGGCACATTGCAAAATGAATGGGCCGGTGCTCAAGCATTCTCTTCTGTAGACACCTATTTGGCACCTTACATCAGAGTAGATAATTTGGACTATCAACATGTTTACCAAAGCATGCAGGAATTGATTTATAACTTAAACGTTCCTTCTCGCTGGGGTTCACAAACACCGTTTACCAACTTCACCTTTGACTGGGTATGCCCTGAAGATTTGCGTGATAAACACCCGATTATTGCAGGTGTTGAACAACCCTTCACTTATGGCGACCTCAAAGAAGAAATGCATATGATTAATAAAGCCTACATCGAAGTTATGATGAAAGGTGATATTAAAGGTCGTCCGTTTACCTTCCCGATTCCGACATATAACATGACACCGGATTTCCCGTGGGAAGATGACAATACAGAATTGTTATTTGAAATGACCGCTAAATATGGTCTGCCTTATTTCCAAAACTTCATTAACTCAGTTTTGAAACCGGGACAAATTCGTTCTATGTGCTGCCGCTTGCAATTAGACTTGCGTGAATTGTTGGCCAGAGGAAACGGCTTGTTCGGTTCAGCAGAACAAACAGGTTCAATCGGTGTAATCACTTTCAACTGCGCTCGTTTGGGCTATGTTTATAAAGGCAATGAAGAAGGCTTGTTTGCTCGCGTAGATGAGTTAATGAATATTGCACGCACCTCTCTTGAAATTAAGAGAAAAGTAATCCAACGCTTAATTGATAACGGCTTATTCCCGTTCACCAAACGTTATCTGGGAACCTTGCGCAATCACTTCTCAACCATCGGTGTTAACGGTATCAACGAGATGATTCGTAACTTTACCAATGACGAACACAACATTGCTGACGAATGGGGACAAAACTTTGCCATTAAATTCTTGGATTACATCCGTGCGAAGATGGTAAAAATTCAAGAAGAAACCGGTCACATGTATAACTTGGAAGCCACTCCGGCAGAAAGCGCAACTTATCGCTTTGCCAGAGAAGATAAAAAACGTTTCAAAGGCATTATCCAAGCCGGTACAGAAGAAAATCCGTACTACACCAACTCTTCACAATTGCCGGTTGGCTTTACGGATGACCCGTTTGAAGCATTGGATTTGCAATCAACCCTGCAAACCAAGTACACCGGAGGAACAGTTTTGCACCTTTATATGGGACAAAGAATATCTTCCGCAAAAGTATGCCGTGATATCGTTCGCAAGGTTCTGACAAACTACCGTTTGCCCTATATCACGATTACTCCGACATTTTCCGTATGCCCGAAGCACGGATATATTTCCGGAGAACACAAATTCTGTCCGATTTGCGATGAAGAAAAATTGGCAGAAAAGAGAGCCGCAGCTTCCAGAACTGAAGTTGCATAGAGTAAAATTTAACCTATTGGAGAATAGAATAATGACAACGATTAATTTTGCAGATATCAAATTGAACGATGAAGAAAGACAACCTTGCGAAGTATGGACCCGCGTAATGGGATATTTCCGCCCGGTTTCTGAATTCAACAAAGGTAAAAAATCTGAATTTTACACCCGCGTATGCTTCAAAGAAAGCAAAGCAGTATGCGGTGGCTGCGGCGAAATGATGAACATTGCAGCTGAATAATATTTAGCAATGCAAAGCAATTTGGTAGTCGGCGGTGTTGAAACTTTCAGCACCGTCGATTTTCCTGGGCACATGGCGGCCGTTGTTTTCTTTCAAGGATGCCCGTGGCGTTGTCCGTTTTGTTACAACACGGCACTCCAACAAATCAAAACAGAGACTGATTTTGCCTGGGAAAAATTCATTTCCTTTTTGGAAAGACGCAAAGGAATTTTAGATGCAGTTGTCTTTAGCGGAGGAGAGCCTCTGGTACAAGATAAGTTAGCATCAGCCATGGAACAAGTAAAAGCTCTGGGTTATAAAGTAGCACTTCATACTGGCGGTTATCGTCCCGAAAAATTAGCAGAGGTTTTGCCTCTGGTAGATTGGATTGGCTTTGATATTAAAACCCCCTTTATTGAAGAGCGTTACCATCAAGGAACCGGAAGCAAAACTCCTTTGAAAAACATCTTGAAGAGTTTGGATATGATAATATCTTCTGGCAAGCCTTTTGAGTGTCGCACCACTTGCGACCCAAGACTTTTAAGCATTGAAGATATCTACGAAATCGCCCGTTCATTGAAAGAAAAAGGTGTAGAGGAATATCACCTGCAAAAATATCGCCCGATTCCGTCGGATACCACATCCACTGAAGCCGATTGTGATAAATTTTTCAAAGATGAGGACTTAAAGCAATTTTTGCAATCAACATTTAAAGTCTTTGACCTCCGTTATTAGCGGAGGTTTTTTGTTTAATATTGACAAAAAACGAAGAAATGCTATTCTTTCGCCCAAGAACAGTATTTTTTTGTTGCATTAAATTATAGAAATTATGAAAAAAAATTGGAAATGGGATTTGAGCCTGGTATTTTCCAGTCCCAAAAAAGCTCAAGCAAAGTTAGAAGAAACATTAGTCTTGATTTCTGAGTTTTCTCAGAAGTATCGTTCACGCATTGCCAAACTGACGCGGGAAGAATTCGCCGCCATGGAAAAAGCTTATGCTCGTTTGGTCGATGATAGCGAAGCTATAGGCAATTACGCCTATTTGCTGGCCTCCACGCAAGAAAACAATGCCAAACTCCAACGCATCAAAGAAGATATGTTGAGCCGCTTAGACGAGGCCAACAAACAGCTTTTGTTTGTAGAGTTGGAGGTGTGCGCATTGGATAATGAGACTTATGCAAATCTCTGCGCCAGTTCGCCGAACTGCCATTTTTGGGCGGATGTCCGTAAATTTAAGCCCTATAATCTGAGTGAAGACAAAGAGCACATCATTGCAGATTATGCTTTTCATGCTCGAGGCTGGCAACGCCTGTATAAAGAAACTCTGGCCGCGCAGGTGTTTAAGTATAAAGGTGAGGAATATTCCGAGGCCTCAATTTTGGCTCGCTTAAATGATGAAAGTATGACGGTGCGCCATCAAGTTGGCCGCATTATCAACCGGACCATGGGTAAAATTGCGCCGCAGATAACGCAAATATACAACAATTTGGTCAAACATCAGCAGGTCGAAGACAAGTTGCGGGGATATGCAACGCCGGTAAGCAATGCCAATTTAATCAATGGCATTTCTGACCAAGCCACGCAAGCACTCACACAGGCCTCTCGAGAAGCCTATGCGGCAACCTCGCATCGCTATTATGCGTTGAAAGCAAAATTGTTAAATGTCAAAAAACTCTCTTATTGGGACAGAAATGCGCCTTATCTTTTTGCTGATAACAAAAAATTCAAATGGGAAGAAACCTGGCCGATGATTCATAAGATTTATCATGAATTTTCGGAAGAGATGGGCAAAATTGCCGATAAGTTCATTGAACTGCCGTTAATTGATGTCTATCCAGAAGCAGGTAAAGAAAGCGGTTGCTATTGTCAGCCCATGCCCAACCCCTACATGCCGTATATTTTCTTGAATTATGCCGACACTAGAAATGATGCGCTCGCTTACGCGCACGAACTGGGACACGGTATTCACGAAGCCTTAATGCATGAAGGCGTGGCATTAAAAAGTGAGCATACCAATATTGAAGCTGAAATTGCTTCAATTTTTGGCGAGGCCCTGACTTTTGATAAACTCTACCAACAAGAAACCTGCAAAGAGGCGCGTTTTTCAATGTTGGCGGGAAGCATCGAAGGCCAGCTCAATACGCTCATTCGCCAAATTGCCTTTCACCAGTTTGAGGAGAAGGCATTTGCCTTGCGTCAAAAAGGCGAGCTGAGTGTCGAGCAAATCAATTCGATTTGGTTGGAAACCATGCAAGAGAGCTTAGGCTCCAGTGTAGATATGTCGCAAGCCGAAAGTGCGTGGGTTTATATCCACCATTTCTTTGATTTTCCATTCTATGTCTACTCTTATGCGGCCTCTCAGTGCTTGGTAAATGCCTTGTACCAAACCTATAAGAGTGGGGAAGTGTCCAACTTTGCCGAGAAATATGTTCATTTGCTGAAAAATCCGCAAGGTGAACACTATTCCCAACTTCTCAAAGCCGATTTCGGTTTGGATATGGAACAACCTTCCTTCTGGCACAAAGGTCTGCAAGTGATTGAAGACCAAATCACCGCACTTGAATCCTTGGCCAAAGAGATATTCTAAAGAAGTCTGGCAATTATAAAAAACCTCCGTTATTAGCGGAGGTTTTTGTTTGATATTGACAAAAGAGTAGATGAAGGCTAAAACAAAAGCATAAAATCATTATTAATTTTAATACTATTGTTTTATGGAAAAAATTGGATTTTATGCGGGCTCATTTGCACCCATAACCCGCGGACATTTAAGCATTATCAATGAAGCTCTTAATGATTATGACAAGGTCATTATTGGAATAGGTGTTAATCACTCCAAACCTCAGGCTTTTAGCCTGAAATGGAGAAAGCAAATGATAAATTCCTCTTTGGAAGATTTGTGCTGGGAACATCGCTATCAAGACTTACTTCAACTCTACGGCAATACATCGACTTCTGGTCTTGACCAGATTTCTCAAAAAAAAGAGGCAATTTCTGTTGTCTCTTATGATGATTTGACGGTCGATTGTGCTCTTCGAAGCGGAGCAACAGCCCTAATCCGAGGAGAAAGAATTGTTGGCGACCATGATGCAGAAATGCAAAACGCACTTTTAAATCGCCAGATATTAGAGGTTCGCAAAGCTCACTTGAGCATGGCAACTATTCCGGTTCAAAGAGAAGAGCTGACCTATGTGTCCTCATCAAATGCAAAAGCCTTGTGTGGTTTAGGTGAATACATCGTAGCCCAACGCTATGTAACGCCAAGTGTCCACGCTGTGATGATGGAAAGTTACTTGAAGCCGACTTTTGTTGATTTAATTCAAGGCGCTTATCTTTCTGTTGGTATGGTTGAAACAAGTTATATGCAGATTAGTGTGGATTATAACGCCAATCGCCATTACCATACTTTGTCTCATGTTTCCTATATGCTAAATCTCTTGCAGATAATGAAGAATTTGGGACATATCAAAGCAGACGATGCCCAAGCCTTAAAATTGGCAATATTTTTCCACGATTATGTCATGGAGAAAAAAGAAGATGATGTAGCCCAGTCAGCCGCTCATGTTTGCAACCTATTTTTTAATACCCAATTAGCAAGTCAGGTTGCTGATTTGATAATGGCAACCGAACATTTGCAAACTACTTCGTCGATGTCAAACGATATGCAAATAATCCATGATTTGGACTTTGCGATTTTAGGAGACAGAAACAACTATGGTCTCTATGCCTTAAATCTTCGCCGTGAATATGCCGAATGTTCAGATGAAGAATATGCCAAAGGGCGCACGGACTTTTTGCAAAACTTGCTTGCCAGACCTCGCCTGTTTGTACACGATGGGTTTGCCAAAATGTTTGAAAAGGAGGCTCGTTTAAATATGAGCCAAGAGCTTGCCTATTGGCAAAAACACTAAATTCCCGATTACAAAAAACTCCGCTTATTTAATGAGCGGAGTTTTTGTTTGTTACTTAGCTTTTTTTGGCGATTTCTTTTGCAATAAAAGCTTTTTTTGTTCAGCTTTTTGGAAAGCGAGCGCTTTTCTTGCCAGCCATTTATAAATGTTGAGGGTATATTTATTTGCCTCAACACTGACATCTTCCGATTCCCAGTGAACGCATAACATATTATCGTTACCCCAAGCCTCAGGTGTGTCATCGCAAACTGCAAACACCTTCAAATCGAAGTTGTTTTTAATCGGGAGTAAAGGCTCGCTAACGGAATAAATCTCCACTTTTCTGGTATTCCCCATAATGCGATATAAAACAGATTCCGGAAATACATTAAGCAATTTCAAACTTTTTACTCTTAAAATGGCGCGGTCATCTTCAATTGCGCGTTTCGGACGCAAACCATGCAAGCGACCAATAATTTTAGCTCCGGCTCCGATTCCTAAAATCGGCATGCCTCTTTTTTCTGCTTCACGTACCATATTAACGTATGTCAAAGAACACAAAACAGGTTTTTTAGGGAGATTGGGGTTAGCAAAAGTATTAAGCGGGTCATCAAGTCTTCCGGGCAAAATAAGTCCGCAAACATCATCTAATTCGCTCACCATATCTTCATGAGTTAAAACTTTTAAATTCACATTAATAAAAGCCAGTGCCTTAACATAATTTTCCATCATGAGGTAATAGCCGTCTTCACGTCCCAATAAAAAAGCCACCATCGGATTTGACTTATCGGCAGCATATTTCTGATTATATTTTTTCCAATCTTTGGGAGCAATTTTGATTTGAGGATTTTTTCCTTCACTACGAAGTTTTTCGATTTTTTCTTCCTTCACGCCAAATGCTTTACGTTCCGGCATATAAGATAAATAAACAATATCACTCATGGCTATTCTCCGGGGCAAAATTATATCTTAAATTCTGCGCTCATTATAGAAGATAAATAAAAAACCTGCAAGCAATTAAGCCTCTAATCAAAAGAAAAAAACGCTGTTTTGCAACAGCGTTTAGAAGAACTATTTTTTCTCAGGCTTTTTAGCAAATTTTTTGCGTACCCCGAAAGATTTATTTGCAGTTCTTGCATTTTCAGAGCCGGATTTATCCTTAAATCGAGGCTTGAAAGGGTTCCTGCCAAAAGGAGAACGTCTTCTTTTATCAGAAAATTTTTTTGCATCGGCTGACATCGGTTTTTGTGGTGCTTTTTTAACCTCAACTTCTACCTTTTCCATTTTCTGCATTTGCTTGAGTTTGGCTTTGTTGACAGAGAAACCGAAACTTCCCAAATTTCTGCCTAAGGTATAATAATTGCCGTGGGCATAAGCAATAATTCCGGCTTTTTCTAAATCAAGCGCGCCTTTTTCGTTGATATATTTGTCTTCAACACAAACGCCAACCACTTCAGCCAAAAACATATCATGCACACCATAATTGGTAACGCTTTTGAGCTTGCATTCAATAGATACGGGGCATTCTTTAATTTGCGGAGCCTTAACATTGGGGCAAGGCAGCGCGGTAAGATTCATCTCTTTGAATTTATTAACATCGCGACCAGACTTCACACCGCAAAAATCAACTGCCGTGACCATGTTCCAAGTAGGGAGGTTAATCACAAATTCGCCGCTTTCTTTAATGATATCATGAGAAAATCTCTGCGGGCGAATAGATACATAGGTAATCACCGGATCGCTGCTGATAATTCCCGTCCAAGCGACAGTCATAACATTTGGTTTATCAACCGTACCGCAAGAGACTAAAACCGGCGGTAGAGGGGAAAGCATAGTCCCCGGTTTCCAATTAATTTTTGTCATTTTTTCTCAACCTTTTTGTTGCTTAAAAAATATTTTAATGTACAATAAGTCAAATCTAAATAATGTGCAAGCGAATAAAAATAAAGAGTAACGGAGAAGTTTAATTTGGAACTCTCAAATTTGTTGCCGGCGGTAGGGCTTTTAATTCCGTATGAGTATAAAGATATACAAACGCCGCAATATGATAAAATCATAGCATCTTATCTGCAAAAGGCGCACCCAAGTGCCTCGCCTCGTTTTGTGCAAATCGGTGGCATTCCGGGTGCCGGAAAAAGCACTTTTTGCAAAACTTCGCATTGGGATAAACGGCTATATATCAGCTTTGATAAAATAATGGAAAGCATTCCAGAGTATTGGAAAGACATTTATCGTTTAGGGAGTATCAAAACTTTTGCCAAATGGGAAATGCCGGCCCGCATAATTGGTTATGAGGTATTGCGCCGAGCTATTGAGAAAAAGGCCGACATATATCTGGAGCATAGCGGAGTAAATGACGCCCATGTTGAGCTAATGAAAAACTTGCATAAACTGGGTTATCAAACCGAAATATGCTTTATCTTGTGTGATATTGACGAGGCCTGCCGCCGTGCCACCGAGCGCGAAAAAATCACGCATCGCCATACCTCGCGCGATATGATATTGCAACGAGGCGCACTCGTAAATCGTTATCTTGAAACTTACAAACCCTTGGTCGATGAGCTTTCGATTTATGATACCACACACAACCATTTTGCCCTGCAAAGCCAGTATCATAAAGGTATAAAGGTTAAGTAAAAACTTAAAAGTTGTTTATGAATTAAATCGCATCTTGAAAATTGTATTTAATTTTGCTATAACACAAAAGCCACTTGGGGAAAGTGCGCCCAAAATCCGAAGATTAAATTCTTCGGATTTTTTTCGTTTAAACAACATTATCACGAAAGGTAAAATTATGAGTAACCTTATACGTTATATCATTCAGGACAATCCTGAAAAAGAAATGAATAAAAAGCAAACAATCAGAAATAATAAAATGACTAATTTACTAGAAACGCCTTGGGTTCAAATTTTTGGTGCTGCTTCTGACATGTATAAAAATTATAATGATATGAAAGAAGATAATGTAATTGGAAACGATGACTATTTTCATTGCAAAGCAAATTATGAAGCAACTCAAAGAGGAAAATGGGGCAAAAAAACGGCAGAAGCTCTTGGTGATGCCAAAGAACGAATTGACTATTTCAAAAATAGGATTATAAAAGGAACATCAGCTGTAGATGCTTATGCTGATTATAAACACGATAAATATATTAATTCGCTAGGGCGCCATCAAGCAAAAAGTGGGCTATATACCAATGCTAAAGATGGTTGCGAATTTAAACGAAAAAAATCAACAAATAAAAAATATTAGGCAATGACAAAAATTATAAAAATATTGATAATAAGCCTTTTTTGCGTGTGTTTCCTGGGTTTAGGCATTTCCTTTATTCGCAATCCTTATTGGTTGAGAATTGATACTTGTTTGGATAACGGACAAGTATGGGATTATCAAAAGAATATTTGCCGTGATGATTGCTTAATTTGGAAAAAAGAATTTGGCTGTATCAAACTTACACCAGAACAGACAAAACTTTTGAAACGATGCAAAAATTTATCAAATTGCCCAGATAATCAAACTCTTAAAGAAATTTGCTTAAATAATCAAAAATCTTGGAATATTGATGATAATGATTGCAAATTTGACTTTGTTTCTCAAGATTGTTTTAAATTAACAGGAAATTGGGAATATCCAGCAATTTGCAATAAAAGATAATTCTGGGGTTTAAGCCTTAAAAAGGAGAGGTTAACATACCTCTCCTTTTTATTAGTTGCTTTCACAAACTCCAAAGATTAAGATGAATAAAGTATAAATACCAAAATTGAAAATATAGTTAAGTAAAGTAATGTCAACTTTCTAAAGTTGTTAAATGATTAATTAAGAACTTGAAAATTGTATTTAATTTTGCTATAAAACAAAAGCCACTTGGGAAAAGTGTGCCCAAAATCCGAAGATTAAGTTCTTCGGATTTTTTTTATTAGTTGCCTTACAGAAAACCCCGAGTTTACTCGGGGCTGAATGCCAAGGTGTTGGAACAACACCGCTCCACGCCAACGAGCGTGGTCAAAC
>CASDYX010000001.1 GCA_949286215.1 uncultured Pseudomonadota bacterium | reverse complement strand
ACGTGCTTTTTCTTCAGGAGCTTTATCGATTTGATCATATGCGGTAAAGCTTGCGCCACCTTCTTCTGCCAATACTTTGGTGATTGCAGCTGTCAAGGTGGTTTTACCGTGGTCTACGTGACCAATGGTACCAATGTTGCAGTGAGGCTTTGTGCGCTCAAATTTCTCTTTTGCCATTTTTAAAAATCCTAAATTTACGTTGTTACAGTATTTTCAAAGGAGGGGAAAAATTTGGAGCGGGTGAGGGGAATCGAACCCCCGTCATAAGCTTGGAAGGCTTCTGCTCTACCATTGAGCTACACCCGCTTAAAACGCTCTCACAAGCACCCCTGCTTTAAAAACCAAATGGTGGAGGGGGAAAGATTTGAACTTTCGTAGACCGAAGTCGACGGATTTACAGTCCGTTGCATTTGACCGCTCTGCCACCCCTCCATTATATTTGTGAACAGGGTCGGATTCACACATCCGTTTTTTAATTCACTAGTAGGCAAGTAACCGTATTTTTGCCTTCTTGTCAACCTTTTTTTTACATATTTATTAACTTATCCGCATTATTATTTCTCACAATAAAAAAATTTACGGAGAAAACAATGAACAAGCTCTCTTTAACCGAGACCAAAAATCCCGCCACCGAAAATATTGATTTAATGGATTCGCTCTCAATTGCCCAAACCATAAACAAAGAAGACCAAAAAGTAGCTCTGGCCGTAGAACAAACACTCCCGCAAATTGCTCAGGCCATAGAACTAATTTCGCAGTCATTTTTGCAAGGCGGAAGGCTCTGTTATTTTGGTGCGGGCACCAGCGGACGATTAGGCGTTTTGGATGCCTCGGAGTGCTGGCCGACTTTTGGTGTTTCTCACGACATGGTTCAAGGTTTTATTGCCGGTGGCGACCAAGCTCTGCGCTACTCCATTGAAAATGCGGAAGACAACGCCCAACTTGGCTTAGAAGACATCACCCACTTTGCCCCTACTCCCAAAGATGTTGTTGTTGCCATTTCCTCTTGCGGCACACCTAAATATTTAATTGCCGTTTTACAAGAAGCAAAAAAGCAAGGAGCCCACACCATCAGTATTTCTTGTAATCCCGATGCGCCGATAAAAGACATCTCAGACATATTCATTAATCCGATAGTTGGTCCTGAGGCCATTACCGGTTCTTCCCGCCTCAAAGCCGGAACGGCACAAAAAATGGTCTTAAACATGCTCTCCACGGGGGCCATGATTCGCATTGGGAAAGTCTATAAAAACTATATGATTGACCTCCGCCTGGTCAACGAAAAATTAAGAAAGCGCGGGATTCGCTTTGTCTGTGAAATTTCAGGCTGCACGCCACCTCAGGCAGAGGACTATCTCTCCCAAGCCAACAATGAAGTAAAAACCGCCTGCGTTATGGCCATCAAACAGTGTTCTGCCGAAGATGCCAGAAAACTCTTAGCCCAAGAAAGAGGTATTTTGCGTCGTATCATCTAATCGTTTACAATTCTCTCAAAATACGCTACGAAAGAATCATCAATAAACAATAAGAAGAACAGATTATGCCTAAAAAACATTTTAACACCCCTCGCACAAACACTACCTTCAACGGTCTTTTGTTTTATGGACGCCATCCCATCACGGCTGCCATTAACAACCCCAAGCGCCAAATCACTAAGATTCTCTGCACACCAGAAAACGAAGCAGAAGTCCGCAAACTTTGCCAAAACGCCAAACGCAACGAAAGTATTATTTCTGTGACTGAGCGCAAAGAAATCGATAAACTTTTACCATCCGATTCTGTTCATCAAGGCTTTGCCGCTTATGTCAAAGAGCTGGAGAATTATGCCTTGGAAGACATCATCCGTTTAGCCGATTCTCTTGAGGATTGCCATGTCTTGATTTTAGATCAAGTTACCGACCCGCAAAACATCGGCGCCATCATCCGCTCAAGCGTTGCATTCAATACCTTGGCTCTTATTCTGCAAGATAAAAATTCTCCAAATGAGAGCGGCGCCATGGCCAAAGCCTCTGCCGGCATGATAGAACACTTGCCCATTTGCCGAGTAACCAACCTCGCCCGCGCAATTGAGCAATTAAAAGCTGTCGGTTTCTGGACCATCGGCATGGACGGCTACGCCACCACCACCATTGACCAACTCAAAAAAGGCGGCAAATCAGCAATTATCATGGGTAGTGAAGGCAAAGGCATGCGCCGGCTCATAGAAGAGAGTTGCGACATTACGGTTCGTCTCCCGATATCTGAAAAAGTAGAAAGCCTCAATGTTGCCACTGCTGCCGCCATTGCACTTTATGAAATAAATAAAAAATAAAGATTCACCATATCTTTAACATTTTTTGTTAGCCTTGCTTCACCAAAACAAGGAGAAAGAGCTGTGTCCGCAACACTTGAAATCACACATTTGAGCAAAAATTTCGGTTCCCTTTGCGCCGTCCGCGATATAAGTTTTCACACGCAAAAAGGCGAAATCATCGCCCTGCTCGGCCCCAACGGCGCAGGCAAATCCACCCTTATGAATATGATAGCGGGCTATCTTTCTCCCTCTTCAGGCTCAATCAAAATTTTAGGTCAAGAAATCAGCACCGACAGTTTGAGTACCAAGTCCAAAGTCGGATTTTTGCCGGAAGGTTCTCCGCTTTATCCTGACATGAGCGTCCAAGCCTTTTTGCAATACATGGGCGAATTAAAAAACACACCCCATATAAAAACCCGCCTGCAAGAAGTTGCACATATTGCCAAAATAGAAAATGTCATGCATCAAAAAATTGAAACGCTTTCTAAGGGCTATCGTCGCCGTGTCGGTTTTGCTCAAAGTATTTTAAGCAATCCCCAAATTTTATTGCTTGATGAACCCACCGATGGTCTAGACCCCAACCAAAAAGAGCATATTCGCCAAGAAATTAAACACCAAGGCCAAAACAAAACCATTCTCATCTCAACCCATTTGTTAGATGAGGCACAAACTTTGGCCACACGCATTATTTTAATTGCCCAAGGACAAATTAAAGCCGACGGCACTCTAAAAGAAATTTTAGCTCAAACGAACAGCTCTGACATAGAACAAGCATTTAAAAAATTAACCCAAGCGGAGAAAATAAATGCATAATTTATTCACCATAACCAAAACCGAATTCAAACGTTTTTTCATCTCCCCTTTGGCTTATATTTATCTGGTTGTTTTCTTACTTCTTAACGGCTCTCTTGCAATTTATCTGGGGGATTTTTTCAATCGCGGACAAGCCGACCTCAGCGCTATGTTTTCGTTTATTCCGTGGATATTCCTACTCTTCATACCGGGAATTGCCATGCGCTTATGGGCTGAAGAATTCCGCCTTGGCACGGTTGTTTCTTTAATGACGCTGCCCGTCAGCACTGCCTCCTTTGTCTGGGGAAAATTTTTGGCTTCTTGGCTGTTTTGCACGCTGGGCTTAGCGCTTACTTTTCCATTTATAATACTGGTAAACCTGTTAGGCTCCCCCGATAACAGCGTTATTTTAGGCGGCTATCTGGGTTGTATTTTACTATCGGGTTGTATGCTATCCATTTCGCAAACCATGTCAGCACTCACAAAAAATCAGGTTATCGCCTTAGTCTTGGCGGTTTTTGCCAACCTGATATTTTTCTTAAGCGGCTTAGAATTTGTGCTCTCGGTAATTCGTGGCTTTTCTTCTCAAACCCTCATTGACTTAGTTGCTTCATTTAGCTTTTTGAGCCACTTTAACGCCATTGCCAACGGCCTAATTGAGGGCAGAGATATTATCTTTTTTGCCTCTGTCATTATCTTGTTTAACGCCACCACTGTTATGATAATCAACTTCAAAACGTCAGGCACATCGGGCTGGCTTCAATCCTCATCCCGCTGGACATATATTGCCGCCTTTATTGCTTTGTTATTAGGCTTTACGGGAATTAACCTTGCCGCCAATGCCTATCTGCGAGATATTCAATACGACTTTACGCAAAACAAGATTTATACTCTGTCCTCCTCCACCCAAAATTTGCTCAAAAATCTGCCCCATCAAGTCACGGCAAAAGTTTATTACACACCTATCCTCGGGCAAAGGAACCCCGACATCCGTCTTTTGATGGACAAGCTTTACCTTTTGCTCAAAAAATACCAAAGGCTCTCAAACGGCAACTTTAATTTTAATATGTACTATCCGCAAATGTTGGATGATACCGAAGACATGGCCATTGCCTCCGGCTTGCAACCAATTCCTGTAATAGACCTCAATCAAAACGGCTTTTTTGGTCTCACCCTCACCGATGAAACCGGGAAAAAACAAACTATCCCGATGTTTTCTCTCGAAAGAGCCACGTTTTTGGAGCAAGACCTCACTTCCAAACTCTATCAACTTTTTCACACCAAGCCCAATTTAGGCATCATCACCTCTTTGCCGATTTTTGACCAAATCGATGAGGCTTCGCCCAATCGGGTTACTCAGCAATGGGAAATCATCAAACAAATTTCTGAGTTTTATAACATCAAAAAAATTAAAACCGCCCAAGACTTTGGCGAGGATATTGATGTTCTGCTCATGATCCATCCACAGGATTTATCACCTGAGCTCATTGAGCACATAACCACCTACACACTCAACGGCGGTAACACACTTGTTTTATTAGATGCTACGGCTGAAGCACCACGCCTGTTTTCATCTATGAACAACGACCTTCTTCCTTCTCAATTGGGCGAATTGAGCACACTCTGGGGATTTGAGTATTTTCCTGATATTGTTGTTGCCGACTTGGATAATTCCATTACGGTTGACGCCACCACCGACTACAAATCCAATCCCAATTTCACCCAAGACGTGATTCAATTTTCGCTTTCCGCCGAAAACCTCAATCAAAGTGCCACTGAAACGGCAGGCCTAAAGAATTTGCTTTTTTCTTCTGCCTCTGCTCTGCAGCCATTGCCGTCATCAAACAACCTGTTCATCCCGCTCATCACCACCAGCACCAACTCAGCCCTAATGCCGGCAGACGTTGTGCGTAGGGGAATGAATCCGGCCGATATTCTCCGTTGGTTTCAATCTGACAACCAATCCAAAACCATCGCCGCCAAAATCATTAGCCAAGATAAGAGCAAACCTTTTACAGTCATTGCCGTTGCCGATACCGACTTCATATACGATTCGTTTTGGACGCGTCCGGCCTCCATTTTAGATACCGCATATAACATTCCGATTTTAGACAACGGTAATTTTATTTTGAATGCCTTAGAGAGTTTAAGCCACTCCGCATCTTTAGCTGATGTTCGTGGTAAAACCGCGGCCGACCACCCATTCAAAGGGGTCGAAAAAATGCGCCGAGATAATCAACTTCGTTTCAAACTCAAAGAAGCCGAAATCATCACTAAAATCGAACAAACCAATCAAAAAATCAACGAAGTTTGGGAGAAAAAAGACTTTGAGCAAAGAGATATTTTCTCTGCCGATGAAATGGCCGTCATCTCGAGCTATCGTCAGCAATTAGACAACCTGCGCCAAGAGCTCTCACAAATTCGCCAAGAACTTAATCAAAATATTCATTCACTTGAGTTTAAGGTTAAGCTCATCGGAATTTACCTCATTCCGACATTGATAGTTTTAGGCTTTCTGCTGACATCTTTGGTTGCTCGTCTCCGTTACCGGCATATGGCTGAAAAAGCGCGCTTTAACCAAGCCTTTTTCAAACTGTTGGGCTTAAGTTTGCTCATGCTTGTTATGGGAATAATCTCAATCAAATATTCCACCCCCTCCACCACGGAAAACTTTGAAAACCAATTGGTGTTTGACAAGCTTCCGCAAACCATCAACACCCTGCATCAAATAAAACTCAAAACCCGCACCCAAGAGCTCACCTTTGTCAATCAATCAGGCACTTGGGTCTTGCAAGAGCACCCTGCTTTTCCGGTTTATCAAGAACGGATTCGCCGTTTCCTAAATGTTTTGCTTGAGGCCAGATATTATGAAAAAAGAACAGCCGACCCGAAGTTTTTATCAAACTTTGGTTTGCTGCCGTTGCAATCCCCCTCTTCCACCTCCACCCAAGTAACGCTAAGCAATGACAAAGGAGATATTCTCTCGCAATTTGAATTAGGAACCATCAACCTTGACATTGGCCGTGGCGCTAAAGGAGCCTACCTCAAATTTCCGAACCAATTTCAAGTTTGGCTCATAAAGGCGGATTTTATCGACCTCTCATCGGATTGGCGCCAGTGGACATACAGCTCGCTTTGGAACTTGCGCTTTGGTCGTCTGGTAAAGACACAAAAATCCCTCACACCTGAACAACTTACTCTTCTGGCAAGAGATTTGCTCATCACACAGCTTAATTCTCCCGTACAAAGCCTTAACACCAAAGAGCCTATGTCTTTGCTTGATATCTTAACCGAAAACCAAGACCAAGTACGCATTGAGTTCTATTCTAGCGGTGAAAAAATTTATATTCGTTATCTTTTTGATAGCGTAATTAAAGGAAAACATTTGCAATTTTTTGCCTCCTACGCTAAAGACAAATTTTATGCAATATCAAAATCAGATATGGAGCAAATAACCCATGACATTACAACCTCTGAACCAAGAACAAACTAACCGTCTCAAAAAGATAGCCACCATAGCCAGCGTTTCTTTAGCGGTAAGTTTAAGCCTGCTTAAAACCTTTGGCGCATTATATACCGGTTCTTTGGCAGTTTTGTCATCACTCATCGATTCTTTGGCCGATATTTTTGCTTCTTCCATCACATTTATTGCCGTCAAATATTCATCACGTCCGGCCAGTGATAATCACCGCTACGGCTATGGCAAAGCCGAATCTCTGAGTGCTCTGGTGCAATCAGCTTTTATTGCCGGCTCGGGAATATTTGTTATGTACGATGGCTTTAGCCGCCTTATCTCCCCTGTTGTCTTAGAAAAGACCGATACCGGTATTCTCATCATGGTTATCAGCCTCGTAGCAACTCTAGGCTTAATATTCTTTCAAAAATATGTAACCCGCCGCACCACTTCCCAAGCCATCTCAGCCGACAGTGCTCACTACACTGTTGACGTTTTAACTAATGCCTCCATTATTTTGAGCTTGTTGGTTGTAAAATTTTTCAACATTGGCTGGTTTGATACACTCACCGCATTCATCATCTCCAGCTACCTTTTGTTTAACGCCTACAAATTAGCCCGTGACGCCATTGGCCTCCTGATGGATACGGAATTAAGCGATGACATCCGCACCAATATAATCCGTATTGTCCGCACCTGCCCTTTCACCAAAGGCATACACGACTTACGCACCCGTGATTTAGGCGGTTCTTATATGTTTGAATTTCACTTAGAACTTGATGGTAATTTATCACTTTATGATGCGCATGACTTAACCGATATGGTTGAAGATGAAATCTTGGAAGCCTATCCCAACTCACAAATCATCATCCACCAAGATCCGGCCGGCATCAAAGAAAAACGCCTTGACCACATCATCTTAAACAACAAAAAGAAACACAAAAAAGCATAAAAAAAGAGCCCAAACTCCAAAGGAATAAGGGCTCTCATGGCACGGCGGACCTATTTTCACAAACAAGTCAACCTTCAAGAAGTTGCTTTATATTTTAATTTCATTTTTCAAACAAAAAAAGACAATTCCTTTTAATTATCCTGAAATTGTCTTTTTGCTGAACACGGCCGAATTTCACAACTGGGCGGTATTCATATATATTAATAAGCCAGAAGTAATTTCCAAATAAAACTCCAACCCCTAATTATCACAACCAAGAATTGGAGTACCCTTAGCAAAGAAAGCAGTCGCAGCGTTTTTTTGCTAAAAGTTAATAAACAAGTAAAGCTACTCTAAAAAAGGAGTTACGTTCCTAATTTAGAGGGAAACCTAAATGGCAGTAAAGGTCTCCTTGGCTAATTTGAGATGAAATTATTTTGGCGTCTCATCACGAGAGACCAAAACAAACTAATTTCTAAATAATTCAAAATTGAGCGCACTGTAACTTTTTTTTACAATTTTGTCAACAAAAAAGTTTTAAAAATAAAAAAAACAGATATTACAATATATTACAAACAAATTTAGGCCAAACAAAAAGCCCCGCCGAATTTTCGACGGGGCTTTTTTGTGAACTTAAAGATTAATCCATCTTTTTGGGTTCAATACGCATTCTATAGAAAGATCTCCATACGAAAATCAAACCAATCAGGAAGAATACGATACCGAGACCTAAAGAAACGCAACGCGGCGCAGCCACAGCCATTTCTACGGCCAACAAACCAAACAAGGTCGTAAACTTAATAATCGGGTTTAATGCAACCGATGAAGTATCTTTATACGGGTCGCCCACAGTATCACCGACAACGGCGGCATCATGTAGAGCTGAACCTTTTTCGTGCAAATCAACCTCAACCACTTTTTTAGCATTATCCCAAGCACTGCCGGCATTAGCCATATACAGAGCTTGATACAAGCCAAATATAGCAATTGAAATCAAATAGCTTGCAAACAAGTTCGCATCAAAGCAAGCAAAAGCGATTGTGAAAGAGAAAATCACAATAAAGATATTGAGCATTCCCTTCTGCGCATAGATTGTGCAGATTTTAACCACGCTTTTAGAATCTTCAATAGATGCAGCTTTTTTGGTATTGAGTTTAATATGCTCTTTAATATAGTTAACCGCACGATAAGCACCGGTTGAAACAGCTTGCATAGAAGCACCCGAGAACCAGTAAATAACCGCACCACCGAGCATCAAACCAAACAATACCATTGGGTCAAGCAAGTTGAGTTGCAGATTGAGCAACAAGATGATAGAGAAAATCATGGTTGTTGCACCGATAACGGCCGTACCGATTAACACCGGTTTAGCAGTAGCCTTAAAGGTATTACCGGCCGAGTCATTTTCTTCCAGCAATTGCTTACCTGTTTCAAATTCAGGTTCAAAACCATATTCTTTCTTAATTTGTTTATCGATTCCCTTAATTTGCTCAATTTGAGAAAGTTCGAATACGGATTGAGCATTATCGGTAACCGGACCATAGCTATCAACGGCGATGGTAACAGGTCCCATACCGAGCATACCAAAGGCAACCAAACCAAAGGCAAACACTGTCGGATAAACCATATAAGCATCTAATCCTTCACGAGCGGCAAAGAAAGCCACAACCATCAAGCCGACCATAACCAAACCTTTCCAGAAAGCGGAGAAGTTACCGGCAACAATACCTGAAATAATATTCAAGGAAGCACCGGCTTCACGGCTGGCATTAACGATTTCTTGAACGTGTTTAGATTTAGAAGACGTAAAGATTTTGGTAAATTCCGGAATAATTGCGGCGGCAAAAGTACCACAGCTGATAATCACAGCCAATTTCCACCACAAATCTTCACCCATATCACCAATCATCAAATAAGAAACACCGAATGTAACCATGATTGAGATGATTGAGGTCAACCAAACCAAAGAGGTCAACGGTGTTTCAAAGTTAAATGATTTAGCTTTACCGAAAATCATTTTGCAAGCACCGTTGTTAATCATATAAGCAACGATAGATGTAACAATCATCAACAAACGCATAGCAAAAATCCAAACAATCAAGCGGGCTTGAATATCAATACCGCCGGCCATTTGGGTTAATTCGCCGTTTGGAGCATACATCATACCTGCAGCCAAAACAATAAAGCTGATAAGAGCCACACCGGTCACACCATATGTTTCAAAACCATCGGCAGTCGGGCCAACGGAGTCGCCGGCATTATCACCGGTACAATCGGCAATCACACCCGGATTTCTGGCATCATCTTCATCAATTTTGAAAATAATTTTCATCAAATCGGCACCGATATCGGCAATTTTGGTAAAGATACCACCGCAAATTCTCAAAGCGGAAGCGCCCAAAGATTCACCGATAGCAAAACCGATAAAGCAAGCACCTGCGCTGTCTCTCGGTACGAACAACAAAATCACAATCATCATGATAAGTTCGACACAAATCAACAATACACCGATAGACATACCGGAGCGCAAAGGCAAGCTCATAACTTCATAAGGTTTAGCTTTCAAGGACAAGAAAGCCGTTCTGGAGTTAGCATAGGTATTAATGCGCATACCAAACCATGCAACGGCAAAAGAGCCCAAGATACCCAAAACTGACCATCCTAAAATTGTCAAAACCTTAGCCATAGGAGTTGCGTTGAGGTAGAAGAAATAATAAAAGATACATGCGGCAATAAAGATTTCGAGCAAGAGCAAGAGTTTTGCTTGCTGACGCATATAAGTTTTACAAGTTTCATAAATCAAATTAGAGATTTTCAACATAGACTCATGAGCCGGCATTTTTTTAATTTTAACGAACTCATAGAGACCAAACAACATTCCGAGCACACAAATTCCGATTCCATACATCAAAATTTGGCTGCCGGTAATTGCGTAGCCCCAAAAATTGTACCCAACTCCCAAATCTGGAACCTTGAGGTCAATTTCGGAAGCAAATGCGCCATTGACCAATACAACAGTAAAGAGCAAGGTCAAAAAGGCGGCATTACACATTTTTTTCAACGCTAACATCCTAAATTTCCTTATAATGTTAAAACAAATTGTTACAAAAGTAGTTTATATCCTCGCATTATAAATGCAAGTCATATTCTGCTATGGACAACACTATAAGCCAAGATTCTAAACAATCTCTTAAGCCTTGAAAAGATTCATAAATTTTCAAAAAACATAACCGTTTTTTTACTCTTTCTCATTAAAGTAAGATAAAAAGAACCATTAGAGGATTTAACCATGAAAAAATTATCCGTCATTGCTTTTTTATTTTCTTTTTTCAGCTTTTCTCAAGCTCATGCCACAGATTGGCTTAACCCTTATGTCGGCATAGACTATGCCTACACAGACGCCGGTTATGGTAATTATCCGTCAAAAACATTTGATGACAAAACCGATTCTTATATTCTCTCTGCCGGCATCAAAGTTCTTCCAGGATTAGCTGTTGAAGGTTTTTACCAAAAATCAGGTAAAGAAGAAAACACCTCTTCAAACGTCATTTTAGCTGGCGATTCTCTAAAATCCAACATGAGCTTTCAGGCCTACGGTGTTGATGTCGTCAGTGACTTTTTAAACCTTGGAATAGTTGAAATTTTAGGCTCAGCCGGTATTGCGAAATATGACGTAAAAGTCTCACAAGACTACTACTTCAACCAAACCGGAGGACATTCCACCAAGACCTACAGCGGAGAAGGGCTTCGTTTTGGCTTAGGTGCGCAAATTAATTTAAGCGATAGCTATTCAATTCGCGCCATGGGTAGATACTCATTCACCAATATTGAAAAAATTGATAACTTCAAAGAATTCACAATTGGTTTGCGTTATAGCTTCTAAAATACGATTTACAACACACCTCTCAACCCGACCTTTTCGGTCGGGTTTTTATTTGACAAAAACACAAAAATATTTTACTTTCCGCTCATAAAAAATATTATTTACTCACTAAAACTTTGGTAATTATGAAAACAAATGTACCGGGAATTTTTATTCCCCTGTTTGAAGATGTAAATTTATTGGTTTATCACACACAAAAAGACCAATTTGTAGAATCTCTTTCGCAAAGGGAACAATACCTTTCCGAGCTTCTGCAAAAAAACGGCATTGAAAACACTGTGGCAATTGCTTGCCAATTGGGTTTTCAACCTCAAAAACAAACTTTGGAGTTCAAGCTTGGTTGTCTGCTAACCCTCGCACATTCTCATCAAATGGAATATGTCAAAGCCATGCAAATTCTTGGAAAAGAACTGAGTGCCAATGACTTATTCAAATCAGATGAATATACGGTACCACTCAATTCCGTACAAGCCGCAGGACTTGGACAAGTCACCAAAACACTCTATTGTACCATTGATGTAAACCCGAGTCTGGAAAACTACAAATATCATCTCAATCGGCTTTCCACAATGTTACAACAGCTCTATAAGAGAAACGGATTTGTTGCCGGTTTGATTTTGGTTCTCGGAGATGAGGAAATTTCATTGCAGGCCACCTCGCCGATTATCTTAAATGACAATTACCATGCTTGGCAACAATACTTGAGCAAAGCATTAAAAAGAGAAGGGTTTACCCCTGCTTTCCATACCACGTGGTCAACAAATGCTGAATTGACGGCTTATTATAAAGAAAAGAACCGTCAACTCCAAGAAAAACAGCAAAGAGAATATGCTGAAAAAATCTCTGCTCGTAACCAGTAAATCTATACATCAATTCACAAAAAAAGCGGCTTTTCAGCCGCTTTTTTTTATTGTTTTATCACCTCATAGGCATTACCCGGTAAATCTTTAACAATAATACCTTGAGCCGCCAATTCATCACGAATGGCATCAGACTTCGCCCAATCTTTATTTTGACGAGCAAGCTTGCGTTCTTCCAGTTTTGCTTTCACATCATCACTGAGCACGACTTCAGTTTTTTCTTCTTTTTGAGCCTTTTCCAATCCCAAAGATAAAACTTTATCTGCGCTATTCAGAAATTCTAATTTCAGCTCTGCCGGTAAATTCTTGTCTTTCAAAACCGTCCAAACCAAAGCCAAGGCTTGCGGTGTTTTCAAATCATCAAACAAGAAACCGTCAAACTGTTCCAAATATTTAGCCAACAATGCTTTTTGCTCATCTGTTGCGCTAACTTTTTCGGCATCTTTTAATTCCAAATACTTAGCATACAAATTTTTCAAAGCACTGGCTGAAGCATCTAAGTTTTCATAAGAAAATACCAAAGGAGAACGATAATGCGATGTCAGGCACAAATAGCGATATGCCTCTGGCTGATATCCCTTCTCAATCAAGGTATCAAGAGTGATGAAATTTCCTTTTGATTTTGACATTTTTTCATCATTCTTCATCTGCAAAAATTCGCCATGCATCCAGCATTCGCACCACTTATGACCGAGATAAGCCTCACTTTGGGCAATTTCATTTTCATGGTGAACGGCAATATGATCAACCCCGCCGCAGTGAATATCCAAATGTTCACCGAGGTGTTTTACCGACATGGTTGAGCATTCAATATGCCAACCGGGATAACCGCGTCCCCATTTAGTATCCCATTGTAAAATTTGGTTCTTAAACTTAGAAACCGTAAACCACAATACAAAGTCTGAGCTATTGCGCTTATTTTCATCTTCTTCAACGCGGGCTCCGTGGCGCAAGTCATCTCTTCTTTGACCGGACAAAGCGCCATATGCCGGAAATTTAGCCGTATCAAAATACACATTACCGTTAGAGAAATAAGCAAAACCTTTTTCTTCCAATTTCTCAACAAATTTAATCATATCTTGAACATGCTCTGTTGCACGGCAGACAACATCCGGTCTGTCAATATTCAAAGCTTTTGTGTGCTTAAAGAAAGTATCTTCATAGTAGCGAGCAATATCCATCACGCTTTTGTGCTCTTTTTCGGCAGCCAAAACCATTTTATCATCACCCTCGTCGGCATCACTTGTTAAGTGTCCGACATCGGTAATATTCATGGCATGTTTCAGAGCAAAGCCGGCACGTTTAATCGTTTTGCGCAACACATCTTCAAACACATAAGTACGTAAATTACCAATATGCGCAAAATTATAAACCGTAGGACCACAACAATACATTCTGATAACCCCATCAGGATTAGAGGGAACCAGTTCCTCGACTTTACGAGAATATGTATTGTATAATTTCAATGTCATTGTTGTTGTCCTTAAATAAAATTTTAAACCGAAAAATTTCTAGCACAACAACGGCTTAATGTCAATCTCACGTTAAGAGAAATGCTAATTTTGTTTTACTCTTTCCGAACCCATTGCCAACATCGTATTTTGACGAACAGTCGGCACATAACGTTTATCATACTTATTCGCCCGATTCCTTAGCCCTTCGGCAAATCTCGAAGTTCCTCTGCCGGTCACCTTATACATATGAAATTTTCTCTCTTTCATGATTTGCTCATAAAAAGCAGCTTCAGCCTTTGGATAATCCGCTAAAGAATTGACAACGTTTACTCTTTCTTTTGTCGTTTTGGGAAGAGCAAGTTCAACACCTACTTTTCGCGCAGCTTTCAAAGCCTGGTCAATAAACTTTTTGGCAGTACTGGGTTCATGGTTTACATAAATATCAAAAATCAATAATCCGATACTCTCATTTTTATAATCACCTATTTTGTATTGTTCAAAATAGAGCTTTTGGTAAATCAGCTTTGCTTGACTGCGTTTTAATTTTTTCAAATCTTTTGAAATATGGTTTGCTTTTGCCAAATCAGGATATTGTTCAATAAAAGCATTAAGGGTAGGTTGAATAATTCCCATATTTGTTGGCTGGTCAATCGTCTTTTCATCACCATAACCGCCTTCGCTTTCAAAAATTTCCGCCATAAATTTGTTAAACAACCTCAATTTTGCAGCATCTGAACGTTTAACATTTGGCGTCTTAACTTTTTGCAATGTTTCTGTTTGAGCTTTTTCTATCTGTTTTTCTTTATTCTGTTTAGCTTCTTGAGATTTTTGGCTAATCCTTTTTTGAGCCTCTTCAAATTTAACCGTAGTTTCCGAAGTCTCAGCCGTCTGATTATTTTGCTCAATCTCAACTTCCACTTTATCTTTACTTGATTGGTTATCCTTTTGTTGCGCATTTTTGCGAGCCGACAAAAATCCGTATCCGCTCACAATCGCACCACCAATAATCAAGCTTCCTATTGCCGCATGTTTCAAATTCCGCTGCAAACGATTGACACTAAAATCAGATTCCGAACCACGCATTGATTTGACCGAAGATGCAATCATCTCCGCGGCTTTTAACACGGCATATTTTGACTTATCAATACATTTATTCAAGACATAGCGATTATAAGCCTTTTGCATATCTGCAACATGGTCAGCATCAACTTCAACCGTATATTTTCTTTTAGGATATGCTTTATCCAACTTACAGGTTAAGGCAATTGCATGATTATATTTTGCTTTGGCTTTTTTCAAAACAAATTCCACGACTTTTGTATCTTTGTATTTTTTGTCCCGCCACTTAAACGGCACAATATAAGACACTCCGTTCATTTCGACTGTTTGGGGTTTAATGCCGGCACTCTTATAATTCTTCAGTTCTTTTTTCTGTAAATCAAAATAATCCCTGAAAAAAGACTTTTGCGCATCTTCTTTTCCTTTGCCAACCACATATTCTGCCGGAATAATAAGCTCTTCATTATTAAGTGTTATCGTTACGGGTTGCAGTCCGTAATTTTTATATTCTTGCAATAACTTATCTTTATATTCCGACTTCATACAAACCTCTCACTTACAAACGTCTTTATTTAACTATAAAATAAAAAACGTTAAAAAGCAATTATTTTTGTCAATTTTGTCTTTTAACCCATTAACTTTCCGTCATGGCTAACATTTTGCGCACTCATATCAACAAACTCAATACCGACAAACAGTCCCTGAGCATCAAAATAATTAACTGCTAAATTTTTGAGTTTTTCAGCCAAGATTGGACATTTATCCCCAAAACCGATAGACTTAAATTCAATCAAAGCTCCGATATTCTGCAAACTATCACCAAACAACATCTTTTGCTTGGTATTAATCATCACGCTGATATAATTTTTCTGCTTACCTAAAACTTCTACCGCCAGATTAGAAAAATCATTCAACATATCTTCCGAAACTTTTACATCTGCATTAGTATTTACAACAATAAAAGGCATATTTTCCTCCCTAAATTATTTACTGATTGCCACATAACAAACATCTGAAATCGGCGCTAAATCAAAACCATATTTCTGGCACAAGCGCAAGAAGAACGGTCCGGAAATATCACTCATAATAACCCTGTCCTCAAAGCGTTTCAAAAAATCGGCAAACAAAGCCTTTCCGATTCCTTGATGTTGATAATTTTTACCCACACCGATAGCCAACACATAAACAGGGTTTTGCTTAGATTTAAGCACCAAACGATGAATTTTTGCAAACGACATCGGGGCAACATGATTATGCTGAATTTCAACCCCGAAAATTTTCTTAAAATCTGCCAAATTTGCTTTACGAAATTTCACATAATCAAAATACATCAAGAAGCCGACAACTTTTCCATCAAGTTTTGCCACCATCGTTCCACCGAAATTTTTATCACAAATTTCTAAACCGTCACGATAAATCTCGACCAAATTTTCATGTCTTTTTTGTTCATCTGGCCAATATTTGATAAAAAACTTATCTTCCATAAATACTTCAACAGCCAAATCAACAACGTGATTATATTCATCTGGCTTGATATTTTCACAAACAATCATCATTTACTCCTCAAGCCAAATATAAATGGAAAAGCCTTAAAGAATCATAAAACTTTATATTCTATTCCACAAAGAACAATAAGAATTACCCACCACAGACTTTACACGCTCTTGCCCCTTGAGCTTGAGCTTTTTGTTTGGTTGTTTTAACACAGTTTTTGGTGCACCTTTTAGCCCATTTACAACTCGGACTATGATATATATAGGTTTTCACATTCATAATTACCGGAGTACTATCAACCGCATAAACAGGTAGAGCGAAACACAAAACAAGCAGCAAACATAAAACTTTTTTCTTTTTCATTTCCTAATCATCAAGAAAAAATTTTTATTTCATATAAACCTAAAGTTTTCTTTTTCAAGACAATTTTTATTACATATGCAACCAAAGCATAAAACAAAAGAGGCCGACAAGCGACCTCTTTATTTTATGGCGTACCCGGGGGGATTCGAACCCACGACCTTTGGCGTCGGAGGCCAACACTCTATCCAACTGAGCTACGGGTACATAAGATATTGGACGTTTTTACACCAGAAATTATTATATTTCTACAATAATTTCGATTTTTACGCAAATTTTTCTTGACTTCCGAACAGTTTTATGGCTATTAACAAGCAACAAGATTTATTTATCAAGCTAATTAAGGATATTTTGACATGGCTAAAAAATGTGATTTAACCGGCACCGGCGCAATGAGCGGCAACAATGTCAGCCACGCTCACAACAAAACTCGTCGTCGTTTTTTGCCGAATCTTCAAGTAGTTTCTCTTTTGAGCGAAACTTTAGGTAAAATTTTCAAGCTGAAAGTTACTTCTGCAACTTTGCGCACCATTGAACACAATGGCGGTTTAGATTCTTACCTCGAATCTACCTCTAACAGCAAATTGACTGAAGAAGCTAAAAAAATCAAAAAAAGCATTGCAAAATCAAAAGCTTCTAAATAATTATCAGCTGAAAAGCTTTTAGAAAAATCCTCTTTCCTCGTGAAAGAGGATTTTTTTATCCCCATTATCCCCACAATTCACAGGGGGTTAAATTTATCTTACAAAAAAGCGATTGCCTTTCTTAAAATTTACGTTATAACCTTGTTCATCTAATCAACTACATCTAAAGAGAAAGACTATGGAAAAACCAGATGCTGCGCTATTGCCGCAAAACCTAGAAGCCGAACAAGCCTTACTTGGAGCGATTCTTGCCAACAACAAGGCCTTTGAGCGAGTCTCTGAATTTCTCAAACCGCAGCATTTTGCCGATGCGATTCACTCAAAAATTTTTGAAGTCATCGCCAAGCTCATCCAAAGAGGACACGTTGCCGACGTTATCACGCTTAAGAACTACTTTGAACAAGAAGGCTCCTTAGCCGAAGTCGGCGGCCACCAATATTTAATTAAACTCGCTGACAGTGCCTCACCTTTAACCAATGCCGAGTACTATGCTCAATTTATTTATGACAAATACTTAAGACGAGAGCTCATCAACACCGGTTATGAGATTGTCAACGAGGCCATGAAAGAAGACCTCGACCATGATGCCACTTCCCAAATTGAAATGGCCGAGAAGAAACTCTTTGACCTTTCAAACGAAGGTGACGCCCAAGGTGGATTTATTGATTTCGGAACAGCGCTGACTTCCTCATTAGGACACATTGAAGAAGCCTACCAAAAAGACGGCAAAATTTCAGGTCTTCCCACCCAGCTTGATGCTTTGGATAACAAGACCGGTGGTTTGAATAATTCCGACTTAATTATTATCGCTGGACGTCCGGCGATGGGTAAAACCGCTCTGGCAACCAATATGGCTTACAATGTTGCGGAATATATGAGTCATGAAAAGAATATGGATCCCAAATCCAAAGGTGTTGCCTTTTTCTCACTCGAAATGTCCGCCGACCAATTGGCCAGCCGTATTCTTGCCACGGTTACCCAAACCAATGGTCACAAAATGCGTACCGGCGAGTTAGACAATGCCGAATTCACACGTATTGCCGCTGCTGTCCGAGAGTTGGAAAAGATTCCTCTATACATTGATGACACACCGGGTCTTAATATTAATACGATTCGCACCCGTGCCCGTCGCCTCAAACGCAACAAAGGTTTGGGCCTGATTGTCATTGACTATATTCAATTAATTGTCGGTAGCGGCAGCAAAAAGAACGAAGGCAACCGTGTGCAAGAATTATCCGAAATTTCTCGTGGTCTGAAAATTTTAGCCAAAGAGCTAAACGTTCCGGTCATCGCCTTATCACAATTAAACCGTGGTGTTGAACAAAGAGATGACAAGCGCCCCGTAATGTCTGACTTGCGTGAATCCGGATCAATCGAGCAAGACGCGGATATTGTAATGTTCGTCTATCGTGAAAACTACTATATTCAAAACGAAGAGCCGAAACAAAAAGCCGGCGAAACCCCCGAACACTTACAACACCGTATGGAAGAATGGCAAAACCGCGTCAGAGCCACAGCAAACATTGGTGAAGTCATTATCGGCAAACAACGTCACGGTCCGACCGGTACGGTTCAACTATTCTGGAACGGCGACTTCGCCCAATTCGGCAACCTTACCAAAGAGGAGTACCTCCCTGAGCAAATCGGTTAAGACATATCTGGCACAATTGGCTGAAACAGCAGTAAAATACTTCATTTTACTGTTTGGGTACTGTTGCATGTTTACTTTTGCCTTTGTAATGATAAGCGTTTCTTTGCTACGTGGCTTATACAAAACCATTGAGGAGAAATTGCATCCATGAGCAAACCCTTAAACGAATATACCCCCGAAGAATGGGAAGCCATTTGCAATCACTGTGGCAAATGTTGCCTGATAAAACTTCAAGATGACGACACCGAAGAAATCTACTACACCGATGTTGTCTGCCGCTATATGGATCCCGACACTTGCGATTGTACACGTTATAACGAGCGTTGCACACTTGTTCCGACTTGTCTGAAACTCACACCGGATAACGTCGATAAAATTTCATGGATGCCCAAAACTTGCGCTTACCGCGCACTGGTTGAAGGTCGCCCTCGCCCCCAACGCCAAAGCATTTCGGGACGTTGCGTATCCGAGCTTTTGGTCCCTGAAGACGAGCTTGAAGACCATATTGTTGATTGGGAGGAACTCTAATGACCTCTCAAAACAAAACTTACGAGCTAGAGGAAGAATACGACCCGCAATCACGGTTTGATAATATTCCGCCCGAAATTGAGCCTGAATTTTGGAAACATAAAAAACTCGAAGAAATGAGTAAAGCCGAGTGGGAATTGCTTTGCGACGGTTGCGGCAAATGTTGTTTAAACAAGTTAGAGATTAAAGGTAAAATCAAATTCACCAACACTTATTGTCGGTTTTTGGACTGCCAAAGTTGCCTCTGCAAAATTTACCCAAACCGCTTCGAAAAAGTCCCCGATTGCCGTGATATTGACTTGGCGGCCATCCGTGAAAAACCGCGCTGGCTTCCCAAAACTTGTGCCTATTGGTTGTTAGATAACGGCTATGACCTCCCTTCTTGGCATCCGCTTATCACCAAAAAAGCAGCTTCAGTCAAAGAAGCAGGCATGGATTTAAGCAATCGCACCCTTGTATGTGAAACGAAAGTAAAAGATTATGAAGATTACCTTGTTGACTGGGAAGACCTATGATATTGAATCCGCGGTCGATTTTCCGCTCAAGGTAGTCAAATCTCCACGAGCCAAACGTCTGACCCTGCGCATTGACCAAAAGGAACGCCTCCCCATTTTAACCATTCCCAATCGCTGTTCAGCCAAAAGAGCGATAGACTTTGTTGTGGAATATAAAGATTGGATTGAGCAAAGCCTAAATAAAATTCCGCAAACTCAAAAATTTCAAGACGGCACACGAATCACTTTTTTTGGAAAAGCACTTACCATTCGCCACGCCCCGCAACAAAGAGGTTCACGTGAAGAAAACGGCTGCTTATATATTTCAGGACAAAGCGAATTCTTGCACCGTCGGGTTAAAGATTATTTGAAACGTCAAGCCCGCAAAGAGCTCTGGACACGCTCCAAAGCCCTCGCTGATAAACTTGGCTGTCCGCTCAAAGATGTCACCATAAAAGACACCAAATCCCGCTGGGGCAGCTGCTCATCTTTGCATAACATAAACTATAATTGGCGCATATCTCTGGCTCCCGAAACAGCCATAAACTATTTGGTAGCCCACGAAGTTTCGCACCTTTTACACCAAGACCATTCCCACTCCTTTTGGAAATGCGTAGCTGAACTTTATCCCCAAGCTGACGCCGGAAAAGATTGGCTCCAACGCCACGGCAAAGAGCTTTATACCTACGAATAAATCCCCCTCACAATTCAAGCCAGCAATAAAAAACTTGATAATCGCCAAAATCCTCCCTATATTTTAAATACAAACAACGAATGTAAGGAGAAAATAAACAATGATTACTAACCGCAATGTTGCTCAAACCTCAGCACAAGTTTATGTTGACCAAGGGTTGCGCCAATACATGATGCGTGTTTACAACTACATGGCCGGTGGACTTTGCATTACGGCTCTTGCCTCATATATAATTATGAACACTCCGGCTCTCTTAAAATTGTTTTTCACCATTAGTGCTAATGGTGCCGTCGGCTTATCTGGTTTAGGTTGGCTGGCTATGTTGGCACCATTTATTATGGTATTTGCTTTTGGTTGGGTTTTAAATCGTGGCTCACTTGCACAAGTCCAAGGAGTATATTGGGGCTATGCTGCATTGATGGGCGTTGCCTTAACCCCCATTTTGTTAGCTTATACCGGCTCTAGCGTTACCCGCATCTTTTTGGTAACTGCGGCTACTTTCGGTGGCATGAGCATTTATGGCTACACCACCCGTAAAGACTTGACCTCTATGGGCTCATTTATGATTATGGGCTTGTGGGGTATTATCATCGCCAGCTTAGTAAACATCTTTTTGAAAAGCAGCGGCTTAGACTTTGCTTTATCGATTTTGAGCGTTATTGTTTTCACTGGTTTAACAGCTTATGACACTCAAAAAATCCGCGAAATTTATGCCGAAAGCGATACGGGTGATATGTCTTCACGCAAAGCCATCTCAGGTGCTTTAGCCTTGTATATGGACTTCATCAACCTGTTCTTGGCTCTGTTAAGATTATTTGGCGATCGCCGCTAATTAAGCAAAACACAAGAAAAACCTCTTGCCGCAAGCGAGAGGTTTTTTTATTGACAGATATCAAATATTTGGCTATAAGACGAATTGTCCGAGGCCTTTTGTAGTTAAAAGGCTTAAATAATCAATAATAATTTAAGCAAGTCAGACTTGCTTTTTAACCGGAGAAAATAAATGAAACGCACATATCAACCAAGTAAATTGGTCCGCGCACGCCGTCATGGTTTCCGCACACGCATGGCCACCGCCGGCGGACGCAAAGTATTAGCCGCTCGTCGTAAACATGGTCGCGCTAAACTTTCCGCATAATAAAAAATGACTGCCGTTTTAACAATAAAGAAACGCAAAGATTTTTTAAGAGTCGCCAAGCAGGGATTGAAGATGGTCACACCAACACTTATCCTGCAGGCGGCTCAAAGTTTATGTGATTCTAAACAAATTGCCAAAATTGGTTTTACCACCACCAAAAAACTAGGCAAAGCCCATATTCGCAATCGTGCCCGTCGCAGATTGCGCGCAGTATTAAGAGAGCATTATGATTACCTCTTACCGGGCTATGAATATATTTTAATCGGGCGTTACTCAACGGCAGACTGTCCCTATTCCAAGCTCTGTGAGGATTTGAAATGGAGCTTAAAAAAACTCAACAAACAGTTTGAAGGCAAAGCTGATGAGCAAGCTGTTCCAACATCTTCTGATAGCGCTGATTAGGTTTTATCAAAAATTCATTTCCCCTTTATTTCCGGGATGTTGCCGCTATCGACCCACTTGTTCGCAATATATGATTGAGGCCATAAAACTCCACGGAATTGTTAAGGGTCTATGGCTCGGCACCAAAAGATTGCTCCGTTGCCACCCCTGGGGCGGTCAAGGATTTGACCCCGTACCGCCAAAGAAAACCGACAACTCAAAAGAATAACCCACGATAAATCCTTGCGTTAAGCAAGAATATAATGTAAAACCAAGCCATAACAAATAAAAAAATAGGAGATATTTATAATGCGAGACGAAATGAAAGGCTTGTTTTTGGCAATTGTCCTGTCCATAGCCGTCATTTTCATAACCAACTACTTTTTCCCAAGCCAAACTCCGAGCCAAGCTCCGAAAGTTTCAGCTCCGCAAGCCAACTTGCCCGCCACACCCGTAACCGATATGGATGCCAAAGAGCTGTTGCAAGCCGAACCGGAAACAACTCAAGAGGTGATAGCTAAAGATTCTCGCATTCAAATTTCAAGTTCTGCTTTGAGTGGTTCCATCCGCACCAAAGGCGGTCGCATAGACAATCTTATGCTTGAAAAATATAAACAAACTTTGGAAGAAGGCAGTCCTGATGTTGAGCTGTTTGCTCCGGCTCAAACCCAAGCTCCGTATTATGCCGAGTTTGGCTGGCTAAGCACCAATCCTAAAGTAAACTTGCCCAATAAGGACACAATTTGGAGCATTAAAGGACAAAAGCTCACTCCCGAAACCCCGATTGTTATGGAATGGAACAACGGCCAAGGTTTGAAATTCATTCGCAAAATCAGCCTTGATGATAACTATATGTTCACCATTCAACAAAACGTCATCAATAACTCAAACCAAGCCGTCACCCTTTATCCTTATGGTTTAATCAATCGCAAACTGGCAAATGTTAACTCTTCTGCCAGTGTCGTTCACGAAGGTCTTATCGGTGTGGTTGATAACAACTTACAAGAAATCAAATATCCTGACTTGGTTGAAGACAAAACCAAAGAATATAAAACCGCACAAGGCTGGGCCGGTTTTTCTGACCGCTACTGGTTTAGTGCCTTGATTGTAAACAGTTCCACCCCCAATACAGTTAAATTCTCCAGCACCGGGGAAAACACTTTCCAAACCGATTATGTCGGTTCTCCGGTTAAAATTGCTTCAGGGGATGTCGGCAATGCTGATGTAAAACTCTTTGCCGGAGCTAAAGAAATTAAATTATTGGATGAATATACCACATCGCTCAACATTCCTAAGTTTGACTTAGCGGTTGACTTTGGTTGGTATTATTTCTTAACCAAACCGTTCTTCTATATCTTAGACTTTTTATACAACTTCATCGGCAACATGGGTTGGGCTATTCTGCTGTTTGCGGCCTTACTCCGTTTGGTTATGTTCCCGATTGCCAATAAATCTTATGACAGCATGTCTAAGATGAAGAAAATTCAACCAAAATTAAAAGAACTGCAAGAACGTTATCAAGACGATAAGATGAAACTCCAACAAGAAACGATGGAGATGTATCGTCGCGAAAAAATCAATCCGGCAGCAGGTTGCTTACCGATGTTGATTCAAATTCCGGTATTCTTCTCTTTGTACAAGGTTTTGAATATCTCAATTGAAATTCGCCATGCTCCGTTCATTGGTTGGATTAAAGACCTTTCAGCTCCTGACCCGTTGGTCTTGTCCACCTTGTTGCATTTCCCGGTTCCAAGCTTGCTTGATATTGGTGTTTGGCCGATAATTATGGGTGTCACCATGTTTGTTCAACAAAAACTCAACCCCACCCCAACCAACAAAGACCAAGCACGCATGTTTGCCCTAATGCCGGTTATCTTTACCTTCATGTTGGGACACTTTGCTTCAGGTTTAGTCATTTACTGGACCTTGAGCAACATTCTCTCAATCATTCAACAAAAAGCAATTATGCGTAAGAATGGAGTAAACTAATGGATTTTGCGCCGGAAGAATATTCAAAAGAACAGCTTGAAGCAGGAAAGCAACTCTTTCAGATTCCGGCGCAATTTGTCTTAGGCGTTGCCAATTTATCGCAATTGCCTTTAACCGATATGCCTGAGGTGGCTTTTGCCGGACGTTCCAACGTTGGCAAATCGAGCCTGATAAACGCCGTTACCCAACAAAAAGGTTTGGCCAAAACCTCAAACACCCCGGGACGTACTCAACAACTTAATTATTTTAATCTTGGTGATAAATTACATCTGGTTGACCTACCGGGCTATGGCTATGCTCAAGCCCCTGAAAAACTGGTCAAACAATGGCAAAAACTCATTTTCACCTACCTGCAAGGAAGAGTAAATCTCAAACGCGTTTTTGTGTTAATCGATTCGCGCCACGGTATTAAAAAGGTAGATGAAGAAATCATGGAGATGCTGGATAAAGCCGCCGTTACCTATCAAATCATCTTAACCAAGAGCGATAAAATCAGCGCCAAAGAATTAGACAAGGTCGTAAAAGCCACACAAGAAAAAATCGCCAAACACCCAGCCGCATACGTTAAAGCCCTCACCACCAGCTCCGAAAAGCGTGAAGGCCTAGACGAAGTCCGCGCCGAAATTGCCTCTCTCATTTAAATAATTTCAGCTTTATTAGCTTATTTTTACTTTACATTTGCAAAATTAATCTCTAGTCTACACGCAAGATATGTCAAAAAACATATCCCAGGGCTTCGAAAACCCTTAATACGTTTAGTCGTGTGCACACGACTTAAAAGATTGTGCCGATGTTTAGTCTGTTTTCGGACGGATGTCGGCGAATAAGGCTTTGGCCAAATAAGCCGAGCCGTCTAAACGTATACGGTTTTCGAACATCCGCCCGCCTTTTACTAAAAAAGCGCGGGTTTTATTTTAACCACAAATAAGGATGTTCTAATGAAAAAAATCGTACTTTATACAGCATTAATACTAACCCTTTCTGCTTGCGGAACTCTATTTAGCGGAAGCACACAAGACATAAGTTTTGACTCCAACCAAAAGGATGTAAAAATATATGTTGATGGAATGGAAATTTGCAAAACTCCTTGCATTTTTCCATTAGAAAGAAAATCATCAACAGTAATCATTCGTGCACAAAAAAAAGGGTTTGAAGATAAGCAATTAATTCTTAGAAGTAATCTCAATAAATTAGCGATATTAAACCTTTCCTTTTGGCCTAGTTGGTTAACCGACGTTGCATCAGGAGGAATGTGGCAATACCATCGCGATGGCGTATATATTGACATGGAGAAAGCCCCTGCAAACAAAACAGCACAAGCTCAGATAAAAAAGAACGTTGCAATTAGAAGATTCTCTTTATTTGGATATAATGAATTAAAACTAGAGGCCGCCTCAAACACTGCCGGAGAATATATCACAGCTTTGTCATCATTAAGTAAAATTCCACCACAAACGCTAATTAAAACCATTAGAAAAACTCAAGGCGCCGTAAATTTAGCTCATACTCTAACCAACATCGAACAATAAAAGCGAAAGTACCGCAGTTCACAGACAAGCTTTTTACAAAAAATCGGATAGCATGCGTAAATAGAGGGATTTCTAGCGGCAAGAAAAATTTTAGCGTACATAAAACGTACGTGAATTTTTCGAGACCACATAAAATTGCTCTAGTTACCAACTAGACGAGTTTTTACAAAAAACTTGGAGAATGAGTCATATAATAAGAATTAAGAGAGAAAAAAGCGGGGCGTACATTTTTAGTACGTGAGCATTTTTTCTTCTCACCAATTCTGTATTAGATGACCATTATACGAGTTTTTACAAAAAACTTGGAGAATGAGACGAATAGTAAGAAATAAAGGCGAAAGTACCGCAGCTCACAGACAAGTTTTTCACAAAAAACTTGGATAGCGTGCGTAAATAGAGGGATTTCTAGCGGCAAGAAAAATTTTAGCGTACATAAAACGTACGTGAATTTTTCGAGACCGCGTAAAATTACTCTAGTTACCAACTAGACGAGTTTTTACAAAAAACTTGGAGAATGAGACGAATAGTAAGAAATAAAGGCGAAAGTACCGCAGCGTACACTTTTAGTACGTGAGGACACTTTCGACCTGCAATTTCTGTACTAGTCGTCCATTATACAAGTTTTTTACTTTTGAGCTGACCACAAGCCGCCAATATATCTTGCCCGCGGGCAACACGGATAGGGGCTGCGAAACCGGATTTCTCTAGCTCTTTGGCAAAAGCATGTACACGATTATTAGATGATGGCTGATAGGGACAGCCCGGCCAAGGATTAAACGGAATCAAATTAAACTTTGCTCCGATCTTAAATTTCTTCATCAAATCTATCAGTTGACGTGCATCATCAAGTGAATCATTTATGCCGTCTAACATCAAATATTCAAAAGTGATAAAGCGACTGGTAACAATCTTTTGATATTCTTGGCAAGCCTGCAAAATTTCTTCAATCGGATAACGCTTGTTTATTGGCATAATCTGCGAGCGCTTTTCATTATTCGGGGCATGCAAAGACACCGCTAATTTCACACCGGTTTCTTTGGCAATCCGCAACATATTCGGCACAATTCCCGAAGTTGACAAAGTAACTTTGCGTTTGGAAATGGCAATACCATCGCCATCGGTTAGGAGTTTGAGTGCGGCAATCACATTATCCACATTGTGCAAAGGCTCACCCATTCCCATCACTACGATATTAGAAATCATACGATTCTCTTGGCTGGTACTTGGCCATTCTTTATAGACATCGCGTGCCACCATAAATTGGCTGACGATTTCTCCGGCGGTTAGGTTACGCGTAATTTTTTGTGAGCCTGTATGGCAAAATGTGCATCCGACCGCACAACCGACTTGAGTTGAAATACAAACCGAACCACGGTCAGCTTCCGGAATATAAACCGTCTCGATTCTCTGTCCGTCTGCAAACTCCAAAAGCCACTTGTGCGTTTTGTCTTTAGAGATTTGCTCAGTAACGATTTTAGGTCTGGTCAGGCTAAATTTTTCAGCCAAACGCGCCCGCAAATCTTTGGACAAGTTGGTCATCTGCTCAAAATCAGTCGCCCCATGCACATAAACCCATTGATAAATTTGCTTAGCACGAAATTTTGGCTCACCGATTTCTGCCAAATGAGCGGTCAATTCTTCCAGATTTAAGCCGACTAATTCGATTTTTTCACTCATGATTATTTCTTCTTACATTTAGAACTAATAGCTTTATAAGCCCCCGTAAAGCCCTTCAAAGAATAAGTATCTTTGGTGGCGGTTCCTTTGCTTGATGTTCCGTGAACAATCATTCGGTTTCCGCGTTTCATAGCGGCAACCAATTCTCTATCGGCTTTATCATCAATAGCCCAAGCCTTATCGCCGTCTGTAAAGAAACGTCCAAAAGTATCTTTTCCGATTTTGACTTCAATATCTGAACCGTTTTTATAAGTATAACCGGCAACAAAATTAACCACGTCAAAGCTTTTTTCTGCCGGACGATGGGTAATTACCACATAAATATCACCGCGTTTGGTATATTTGCCCTCATCTTTTTTTGGCGTTGAAGCCATATAACAAATCATACCTTTACCGTCTTTAGAATAATACGCGGCCCAATCATCATATTCTCCGATGAGTTGCGGAGCAGCCTGAGCCATAGAAACATTAGCTAAAAAAGTTACCAAAATTGCAAAAATAAATTTTTTCATACCTATCTACCCACAAAGTTATAATTTAGAAAATAATATATTGGAAAAAGTTATAAAAACTGTTAACAATAAGCCCAAAAGCTAACAACGAGTCTGAAGAATATGTTTAAGGATAAATATTTAGATATCTCAAATCTGACAACCAATAAAAATGTCTTACGTTTATTTAACATTGTAGAAACCCATGGTGGCGTTTTGCGCTTTGTCGGTGGTGCGGTACGCGATGCCATTGCCGGACTAAAAGGATTTGACCTTGACCTTGCCACCGATTTATCTCCGGACGAGTTGGTAGAAATTTGCGAAGAAAACGGCATAAAAACCATTCCGATTGGCATCAAATTTGGAACCCTTGGTGTTGTGATTGATAATCAGGTTTTGGAAGTAACCTCTTTAAGAAAAGACGTCAAAACCGACGGGCGCCATGCCGAAGTTGTCTTCACTTCTGATTGGGAAGAAGATGCCTCTCGCCGCGACTTAACGATTAATGCGGTTTATGCCGACGAAAAAGGTAATGTTTTTGACTACTACAACGGGGTTGATGATTTGGAAAAAGGCATTGTCCGCTTTATCGGTAATGCCAACCAGCGCATAAAAGAAGACTACCTTCGTATTTTGCGTTTTTTCCGTTTCTACTCTATTTTTTCAAAAGCCCCGATTGATAAAAAAGCCCTCCAAGCTTGCCGTGACAACAAAGAAGGCTTGCGTCAACTCTCGTTAGAGCGTATCCGTGATGAATTGTTCAAATTGTTCATGACTCCCAAAGTCATTGAGACCATAAACATCATGCGTGAAAATGAGATTATGAGCTATGTCTTACCCGATTCTCAAACCATGTCTGAACTTGATTTTCTAATCAACACCATTCACACGCCGGACCTTCCCAACGCGCCGCTTCGCCGTTTGTTTACGCTTTATAATCCAGACGAATCCTTGGCTCAAAATCTGGCCTCTCGTCTCAAACTCAGCAACAAACAAAAAGAAGATTTTTTAAGCTGGACCAGATATAACTATGAGTTAAGTGACTTTTTAGACGAGAAAAAGCTCCGCCAAATCATCTACCGCCATGGCAACGATTTTGCCAGAGACAAACTGATTTTGACTTGCGCATTCAAGCACCAAATGCTCCCCGACTTGCGCGACCGCTTGCAACATATTGCCGAAATCAACTTACCTGAATTTTCGGTTAAAGGAAGAGACGTAATTGCCGCCGGCATTCAAGACAACCGCAAAATCGGAGAAGTTTTGGATGATTTGGAAGAATTATGGATTGAAAGCGACTTTCAACTTACCCACCAAGAATTGCTTGATAAGTTGCCTGAGCTCATCACCCAAAAATCAGCCTAACATCAGCCGTTTTTCTTAAAAAACTCTTTACGGTCTTTTCTCTGCATAGACCATAGATTACCGATTCCGTTAATCGGCTGTACCGGATATTTTGAAACAAAATCAAACTTTCTCGATAAGAAAACCGACGTGGTTTTGGTATAGCAATTCATTGGGCAAAAACCATAAAAATCCACCTGAATCAAATCCACCTTACGCAAATTTTCCACGGCCTTAACATATTCTTGGCTAGTGTTGATTCTATCACTGTCATCTAAAATAATCATACCATTTGGTGCCATTTTTTGCACTGCTGCGGCTGCACATTCTGCCCGACGCTTACCATCCACCACAATCACATCATAGAGCGTGTCATCTTCAAAAATAGCGTTTTCATAAATCTCGCCTTCATCACGCCAACGAATATCCAAATTCTCATGATGAAATTCTTGTTGCCATTTTTCAAACCATTTCAAATTATCTTCAATGCTGGTCACGCTTTGCGCCCGATTTGCCCAAAACAAAGAAGAATTACCGCACCCAAATTCAAATATTTTTTTAGCCCTATAATCAAATTGAGACAAATACTCAATTGCCGGATATGTGTACCATGGAATGGGATTTCCGTCCCTATCCACACAAATTTTTTCATCAATAGTTCGTTCAATGGCAAAGTCCTTTTGCCACATTTCAATAAAGGTTTGAAATTTTGCGCTATACATTTTTACATCCACCGATTGAAAGTTAATTTTTGATAGCTATATCATACTCGGATTAATTTGAAAATTAATTTTAGGAGGAAATTATGGAATTAGTCAGAAAAATTGCTATTATTTTAACCTTAATCGGTGGTCTAAATTGGGGTTTGGTAGGTGTTTTAGACTTAGACCTCGTATCTCTTATCTTTGGCCCAATGACCATTTTAAGCCGAATTGTTTACACTCTGGTCGGACTTTCTTCTATCTATCTTATTTTTGACCACCCATTCGGCAAAAAGGAATAACCATAAAAAAAGAGCTTTTCTTATCATAAGGAAAGCTCATTTCTTTTTAATATCCTCGACGATTAAGCTTAGCTGCCGCCGAAGCAATCTGCATTAATGTATAACTGGCAATTTCTTCCACCGGCATATTGGTAGTCTTACAATCTCTCTCACATTTATATAAGAGCTCCAACACACTAAAGAGCTTATCTTTCGGCCACAAAGAGACTTGCGATTTAAACGTATTTTTTCTAAAAAATATCACCGGCGGCGTGAGTTTCATAATAGCCTTATCAACGGTTTCCCCCTGCTCCATATACCCCAGACAGGTAAGAAGTTTGTTAAAATGATAAGTAACACTGCGGATAATCGAAATCGGTTCATTACCTTCATTAAGCAACTTAGCATAAGATGCCAAAGCCTTAGCCACTTGCCCGCTTGCAGCATAATAGCAAACATCATCTCCGCTTGAAGCTGAATTATCGCTAATGACTTTCATCACATCATCAAGCGTAATATTTTTTCTGTCTCCGACATAAGTCATCAGCTTGTCAATTTCACTCATTGAGCTTTTACGGTCGTTTGACAAGCGTGAACACAAAACTTGTAAGGCGTCATTACCAAGCGTATAACCGCCTTCCACAAATTTAGCACGAGCCGCGGCAAAAATATCCTCATCTCTGTCTTCATAGCAAGGAATAACGGCAATATCTTCGCTGTCTTCACCTAACTTCACCAAAGATGATTTTTTATTCAAACTTCCTGAAGAAATAATAAGCAAAGTATCAGATTTCGTGGTCTCAAATAAAGACTTAATAATTTTTGTTAAGTTATTGTCAGCATCACTGACCACGACCACGCGTTGCCCTCCCATAAGGGATTGACTGCCATATTCACCGAATAAAATTCCGGAATCTGCATTAACATCAGCACCATTCAAATAAGCCACTCTAAAAGGATCGTTCACATCCTCACAAACCGACTTTACAAAACTTTTGACATATTCAGCCACCAACCCCTCATTAGAGCCATAAATCAATACAGCCTTAATCGAAGGATCTGGCTTTTTCAAAAATTTATCAATTTGAACTTGCTTAAAAATCACTTGTTGAACCTCGTTTGGTTATACGAGAGTGAAAGTAAGCGGCAATGCGCAAACTAATATCATTTGCAATAATTTGCGCAGAATCTTTCATAACTTTTTTCTGAGCAATTGTCATAGAATACGGATTTGCCAAAATATCATAGCTACCAAAGGCCACTGAATTACCTTTAACAATTTCTTGTCCATCTTCATACATTGTATAGTTTACGGTATATTCCACACGTTTTCGGGTAGCCGTAATATCATTTCGCAAAGCTTGGTCATAAACCACTTCTTTTTGAGGAGTAACCACCAAACGATATTTTGGTTTATGAGGCACGCCGAGAGGGGTCATCAAATCCAACAAATCATTACGAATAAGTTGTCCAAACCTCTCTCCAGAGGCTTCTATCTTAACTTTAGCCATTTCGGAACTGATTGATTGGTCGTATTCCCCCCCAAAAAAACTACCGCTTTTTTTCTGAACATACAAAGGCTCAAAGCCACAAGCACTGAGCAAACAAAATCCAATTATCGCAATCAGTTTCTTTTTCATAAAAAGTCCTTTATTTCAAATGTATCGGAGACGAACTGTTTTCAATTCGCCTCCGAACAATTCACATTAAGCAACCAAATTAATCAAACGATTAGGCACAACAATCACTTTTTTGATTTCTTTGCCCTCAAGTTGCTTTTTCACATTTTCCAAAGTCAAAGCCTTAGCCTCAACTTCTTCTTTAGAGGCATCTTTAGGCATTTGAATGGTTCCACGCATCTTACCGCAAATTTGTACGGCATAGGTTACTTCGGTATCTTCAGCCAATTTTGCATCACCTTGCGGCCAAGTTTCTGCAATAACCAAAGTTGTGTTACCCAAACGTGCCCACATTTCTTCGGCCAAGTGCGGTGTAAATGGTGATAAGAGTTTAATCAAGTTAGCATAAAGCTCTTTTGCAATTTTCTCTTTTGAGCTTAAGTAGTTTACATAAGTCATCAAAGAAGAAACCGCAGTATTAAACTTCATCTGGTCAACACGTTCCGTTACTTCCAAAATGCACTTATGCATAGCACGCAAATCATCGGCACTTGGCTTAAGAGCTTCATCAACTTTTGCAAACAAAGCATATACTTTGCAAACAAAACGATAAACGCCCATCAAGCTTTCATCTGACCACATAGCCACTTGGTCAAACGGCCCGATAAACATTTCATACAAACGGAAAGTATCAGCACCATATGATGCGATAATATCATCAGGATTAATCACATTGCCGCGAGATTTTGACATTTTTTCGCCGTTTTCAGCCAAAATCATACCATGAGAGGTTCTGCGTTGATAAGGTTCTTTAGTCGGAACCAAACCTAAATCATACAAGAACTTGTGCCAAAAACGAGAATAGAGCAAGTGCAACGTGGTATGCTCCATACCGCCGTTATACCAATCCACATTCATCCAATAGTCCAAAGCTTCTTTTGACGCAAATTCTTTATCATTGTGTGGATCACAATAACGTAAGAAGTACCAAGAAGAACCGGCCCAGTTCGGCATGGTATCGGTTTCTCTGCGCGCTCTTGCACCACATTTCGGACACTTGGTATAAAGCCAGCTTTCATCAGCCTTAGAAAGCGGAGATTCACCTTCGTCATTCGGATGATAATCAGGAACCGGCGGCAAAGTCAGTGGTAATTCAGACTCAGGAATTGGCTGCCAACCGCAGTGTTCGCAATAAACCATCGGAATTGGCTCACCCCAATAACGTTGACGAGAGAAGACCCAATCTCTGAGTTTATAATTTACTTTTGAGCGACCAAAGCCATTTTTCATCGCATAGTCAATTGCCGCTCTCATACCCTCTTCTTTGTTCATGCCGTCAAGGAAAGATGAGTTAATATGTTCCCCGTCTTCTTCATAAGCTTGTTGAGAGATATCACCTCCGGCCAAAACTTGAATAATCGGCAAATTGAAAGCTTTTGCAAAGTCATAGTCTCTTTGGTCATGAGCCGGAACCGCCATAATGGCACCTGTTCCATATCCCATCAAAACATAATCTGAAATAAAGACCGGAATGAGTTTGCCATTATATGGATTTTTGGCTTTAATACCTTTTAATTCCACACCGGTTTTAGAATCATCCATAGAGCGTTGCAGGTCAGACTTTGTAGCAGTCTTTGCGACATACGCCTTAACTTCGTCTTGGTTTTCAAAACGCCCCATAAGTTCAGCCACATACGGATGCTCCGGAGCCAAAACCATATAAGTAACACCAAAGGCTGTATCGGGTCTGGTGGTAAATACGGTTAATTTTTTGCCCTCCATTGCACTACCGTTTTCATCAACCAAACCAAAATCAAGTTCAGCACCTTCTGAGCGGCCAATCCAGTTAATTTGCTGAGATTTTACGCGGTCAATAAAGTCCAAATCTTTCAAATCATCAATTAATCTGTCGGCATATTTGGTAATAGCGACCATCCATTGCTCTTTATCACGACGAATAACTTGAGCACCGCAACGTTCGCAACAACCGTTCACAACTTCTTCGTTAGCCAAACCGACTTTGCAGCTCGGACACCAGTTAATTGCCATTTTATCTTTGTAAGCCAACCCTTTTTCAAAGAGTTTAATAAACATCCATTGGGTCCACTTATAATAGCTTGGATCAGAAGTATTAATGCATCTGTCCCAGTCAAAGCTAAAACCGATAGATTTCATCTGTCTGGTAAAGTTTTTAATATTTGCTTCGGTAGAAACAGCCGGATGCACACCGGTTTTAATGGCATAGTTTTCAGCCGGCAAACCAAAAGCATCAAATCCCATCGGATACAAAACATTAAAGCCTTGCATTCTCTTTTTTCTGGCAATCACATCCAAAGCGGTATAAGAGCGCGGGTGACCGACGTGTAATCCGGCACCTGACGGATAAGGAAACTCAACCAAAGCATAAAATTTTTGCTTATTTTTATCTATTTCGACCTTATAGGCTTTTTCATCATCCCAAATTTTTTGCCATTTTTCTTCTATTGTATGGAAATTATAGCGTTCTTCTAAAGCCCACTCTTTTTTCCATTCATCAAAAGTTTCTTTACCGTTATATCTAGCGTTTTTTGTCATTATTTTTTATTCCTCTCCAGCCGCAACAGCTCTGCGGTATAAAATACTAGCTTGTTTCAATATAATTTTTTCGATTTCGGAAGCGAGTCTTTGGTTAGGCTGAGCTTCAACCCACTCACCGTTAACTCTGTCCATTTTTAAAACTTCAACTTTCAGGCCGTCGGCCCGCAAATCTGGACCCAAGACTTTTGTAACGATTTTGAATTTTTCATTAGGAACACCGTTAACCACCATCCAATCACTGGTAATCACCCCATTTTGCAAATCAGTATTTTGCAATGGCATTTTAGACATTTTTTCCATGCTGGCCTGCCACAAATAGCGATTAACAATCTTTTGAGCAACGATATTTTGTTCTTGTGGTTGAGCTTGAGGTCTTTTTTCTTCGCTCCAAGGATTAAGAGCCGAAAACCAAGAGCACCCGGACACAAGCACAATCGAGCCCAACAAACAAAGTAATTGTTTTTTCATTTTCAGTATTCCTGCAAAAAATTAACTTTTGCACAAAGGTATATGATTTTTCTCGTTTTGACAAGAGTCATAAATAATTTTCTCACTTGTATTTAGGCAAATATCTGCTTAAAATGTCGAAGCAAACAAAAGGAAAGACAAATATGGCAGACCCAAGAGAAATCGCAACCGAAACTTTGCGCCAAATCTTCACGCAAAAAGACACCTCCAAACTCCAAGATTTAGAGCAAACCTCTGGCACGGAGCATGGTTTTATTAAGATGTTGACCTTAACCACTCTGCGCCGCCATGTTTTTCTGCGCAAGGTCATGCGTCAATTCATCAAAAAGAAACTCCCCGCCAAAGCCGCTTTTGCCGATTCTGCCATAGAGGCCGGCGCTTGCGAACTTTTGTTTATGGATACACCGGACTATGCCGTCATCAACTCTTATGTCAACCTCATCAAAAAGCATTGCGACAAATTTGTAGCCGGCTTAGCCAACGCAGTTTTAAGACGTATTGCCGCCGATAAAGATATTTTACTAAAACACAATCGAGATGAAGTTTTTCCCGATTCTTTTTTAGAAATATTGAACAATTCCTACTCAAAAGAAACCATTAGCCAACTACAAACTTCCGCTCTTCAAGAACCGGCTCTGACCATTAGCACCAAAGCCTCCCCTCAAGATTGGGCTCAAAAATTATCCGGCCAATGGATAGATGGCAACTCCGTCACTTTGCCTAATTCCGGGAAAGTTCAATCTCTTTCAGGATTTGCGGAAGGTCATTGGTGGGTTCAAGACTTTGCAGCCTCACTAGCCGTATCTGTTTTACCTGACTTAAAAGGCAAAAGAGTTCTCGACCTTTGTGCTGCCCCTGGCGGAAAAACCGCCCAACTCATCAACCAAGGAGCCATAGTTACCTCGCTTGATAACTCGCAACAAAGACTAAATACTCTAAGACAAAATATGGAGCGCTTGCATTTTTCACCCGAAAGAATTATCTGCGCCGATGCTCTCAATTATTTGCAAGATTTCTCAGATACGCCTTTTGACGTAATTTTGCTGGACGCTCCCTGTTCGGCAACCGGAATTTTCCGCCGTCATCCTGAAGTTTTGCACCTCAAAACCAAATTTGACGTTTTGCGCCAAGCCGAACTCCAAAAACAAATTTTAGAGCAAATTTCCAAAGCTCTTTCCCCGCAAGGAACACTCATTTATTGCACTTGTTCCATTGCCAAAGAGGAAGGCGAAAAACAAATATCAGACTTTTTAACAACGCATAACGAATTCAAAATTTCGCCGTTAACTTCCGAAAAATTTCCTGCTATCATAACGCCCGAAGGCTTCATTAGAACACTTCCCTTCCATCTCCAATCATATGGCGGATGTGATGCCTTTTTCGTTGCGCGCTTAACCAAGGTAAAATAAATGCTGTTTAAAAAAATTACTCTAGCTCAAACCGCCCCAAAACCAATTTCGTCTCCCGAACAGCCTCTCGCCTTGACGGGCAACCCTGTATATATTTTAGGCAACACACCGATTGCTTGCTTTTTAGCCGCAAAATTCACCACCTCAGGCATTCGCACCATCATTCTTGCCGGCGAAAAAGACAATACCAGCTTAAGCACTAACGGCATCACCGTCAAAGAAGACTACCAATTACAAAAACTCCATTGCAGATTAGAAACGGCCGTCTGGCAAAAAGAAGACCCACAAATGATTATCATTGCCACCACCCCGACACTGTTAAAATCCAGTTTGCTGTCTCTAACCAAAAGCAAATTAAAAAACACCCCTATTATCAGCTTTACCCCGGCCAAAGATGAAAATCTAATTTCTGATATTTTAGGCTATCCCGTTACCAAAGCCTACTATGAAGGCTGGCTAAAATCTGGCAGCCAACAAATCACCGTTTACGGGCAGGCACCAAAAATCATATTATGCGCAGAAACCTCATCATATAATTATCAAGCCTTTTCCGAACTGGCGCAAAAGGCCAATATTGAACTCCAAAATTGCAGCTTAGACACACTGGCTTTTTGGAATTCTTTTTGCATTTATGCTCCATGCTCACTCATGACGGCCGCCTCTGGTAAAAACATTTTTGAAATCACCAAAAACAAAGCTCTTCGGGAGCAACTATTATCTTGCCTGCAAGAAATATCTCTTCTGCCCCCAAAAACTCTTCCGCCATATAACCCCGACGAGCTCCTCAAACAAATATTCAACATTCCGTCACAATATAATTTTCCGCTTGCTGAACAAATTCAAAACTCTCAAGCCGGAGATTTAGACTTTTTAAGTTCCATCATTCAACAAGCCGCCTTTGAAAACAAATGCCAACTTCCCACCATAAACTTGTTGCTTAAAAACTTGTACGAACAAATCTTAAAAGACCAATCTTCCTGAGGAACAATAAAACTTCATTGTTGAAGAAAACTCTAAAATAGATTATAAAAAACAAATAAAACAACCATATTAATGTAAGGGGTTTAAGATGGATACAACATTTTTGTTAATTTTTGCCGTTGTAGTGAGTTGTTTTTTCTTGTCTTATATTTGGTATGCCTTACTCAACAAGAACCCAGCCTTTGCCGATGAACAAAAATTCTATAACAATCCCGTTGTTCCATTCATAACCACATCTACCATCGGCTTTGCTGTTCTTTATTGGTTTTTGCCTCCGCAATATGACCAACTATTTGACATCTCCCTCATCAATATTGGACTTATCTTTGGCGGTAGCCTGCTAACTTTTTTAGGCTTTTGCCGCTCTCAAATTATGGGGATTATTTTACTTACAGTATCAGCACTGATTTTAACTATCTTTTTACCGCAAGGCTTTCTGCTGTTTAACGGCGCCTTACCTTTAATACTGGACCGACTTTTAACTTTAGCAATTTTTTGTTCTTTTGTTTTTTGCTATCAATATCTCAATGGCCTGGACGGTCTCTTGCCAACACAAACCTCTTTTCCACTTATCGGTGCGATTATCCTTTCTTTCATCGGGGCTCTTCCTATTTTGTTTGGTGGCATGAGCGGTATCTTACTTGGCGTAACCTTATCTTTTGCCATTTACAACTGGTATCCTTCTCAACTACGCTTAAATACGGCAGGATGCCAAGCTTTGGCCTTTTTCATCACCGGATTTTATCTGCTTTGCGCTCAAGAAGGCTGTGCAACCCCGATTTTAATCTTCAGTATCTCATATATTATTGATACCGGCTTAGCTCTTATAAAAAAACTTTCCCTCAAGGACCAATATCAAAATATCCAAGCCAACACCATCACATACCAAACCAATATTTCCGGATTAGAGCCGGGCTTAATCTGCGAAAACATAGCCAAACTAAATTGTATCTTGCTCATTTTCGGCAGTTTTCAGGCTTACTCCCCCAATAATTACTCTCTTCTTGTGTTAGGTTCTGTTTTAAGTCTATGGTTTTTGCACCATTTGCTGAATTGGCAAACACCGGAACAAAGTTTTTCCGAAATCAACAAAGAAGTTTTTAATGACCTCAAAAACAACCTCAACAGCATCAAAAGACCAACCGATAAAGATGAGTAAAGATTGATGAACATTCTCTCTGGCTTAAAAAAAATCTTTTCCGTACCGCATGGTAAAACAGAAATTTTACCCTCTTATAATGCGATAAAATTCCGTGTTGTTGTGATTGATTTTTTTGATAACGTTGAAAGTAACGGTGGAGAGAATTTAGCCCGTCTGCTCAGCACCAAAGAAGGTCTTGCCGTTGGGTTTTATGATGAAATTTTTCAAAAAAACTTTCTTAATCTCGAGAGCAAAACACTCTTTGATTTGATTGACAAAGGTCAAAGCATCATTGAGCGCACCCATGCCGATGTCATCATCTGGGGCTATCGTGAAAACAACCATGTCCGCCTCAATTTTCAAACCGCGCAACAATATGAGCATCCGGAAGGCACCTATCTGTCTTTATTAGATAGTTTTTACTTTCCGGCTTCTTTTTTTGAAAATCCGGCCCAATTTCCGCCGGCAATTTTGGATGTAATTTACGGAGCAATCATCAGTGCCATAATCCCCACGAATGGAGCGGCCCGCATTCAAAAAAAATATTTACTCAAAAAAGTAATTGATAAGCTCTCCAAAGATAATTCAGCCAAAGCCGTTTCGGTTGAATATATGCCCTATATCATGAACTTTTTAGGAATAATTTACCTAAGTTATGCTCATGACAATAAAGAGGAAAAAGATTTCAAAATCACCAAAAGTTTGTTTGAAACCGCCATCAAGCATCAAGATTTAATCAGTTCCCCCCTCCATTTAGGTTGCATTTACTACCATCTCGGACAACTATACGACAATGCCACTTATAAGATGGAAACAAGGCCTGCTGCTTATTTCAAAGGAGCAATTGAATATTACCACCAAGCGCAACGCTACCTTGGCAAATATACCTACCCTTACGATTACGGATACATTTCTTACAAATTATCCCTCCTCTATTTTAATTATTGGAAACAAAAGGAAGACCTTCAAGCCTTACGCGATTCTGTTTTCCATTTGCGTGAAGCCGAAAAGATTTATACCTACGCTCTATTCCCGAACTTTTGGGCAATTCTTCAAGGAAATCTCGGACAAAAACTAGCCTTACTCGGGAACATAACCAAGAGCAATGAAATCAACGAATTAGCCATCACGAGCTACCGCAACCAACAACGTGTCATCACCGAAAAAAGAGACCCGATTAATTGGGCTCTTATCCAAGAAAGCATCGGCGAGATTTGCTATCGCCTCGGCCGTCAAAACGAGGATCGCTCTTCTCTGGAAGACGCGTTAGAATGTTTTCATGATGCCTTATATATTTTTGAAAACGCCGGACAAGAAGACAAAATCAAAGAAATCATGACCAACCTTGCCCGCACCAATCAAATACTAAATAGCCTATAAGAGGAAAAATGAAAAAACTTCGCATTTTAAGAATAATTTTAGCCACCATTATTGGTTTGCTGACGATTCTTTGCTTTGCCGGATTATTCTATCCCATTCATATTATGGATATACAACTTGGCGCCTTAATTCAAAAAAATTGGCTGGAACTGACACTAGCTTCAGCCGCTTTGCTGATATGTCTCATAGCCCTCACTTTTTTCATGGGAAGAATTTATTGTTCAACCCTCTGCCCTTTAGGACTATTACAAGAACTCTTAATGTTGGTATTCAGGCGTCCTCTTTCGCCTAAACGCTCACGTTGCTGGAAATATATGATTGCCGCCGTTGCCTTTGGTACCTTATTTGGCGGAAGCGCCCTTATTTTTCGCCAACTTGACCCATACAGTATCTTTGGCTCAGTTATCGGGGCCAATATCCTTGGCATTGCCACACTCTTAATCATTGTCGCTTTGGTATGGTTATGGGGACACGTTTTTTGTGCCAACATCTGCCCGATTGGTGCCTTACTTGGTCTCATCTCCAAGCATGCTCTTTTTCAAGTACAAATAGATAAAGACAAATGCGTCAGTTGTGGAGCCTGCAGCCGCAAATGCCCGACCGGCAGCATTTTGTTCAAAGACAAAACCGTTGATAACGAAACCTGCATCAAATGTTTTAATTGCCTAAACACATGCCCTCAAAAAGCTCTCAGCTACCACCCTCACAAAGCTAAAAAAGAAGTCAAATTCAGCCCTCAACGTCGCCAACTGCTCATTGGTGGTTCAGCCTTGGCTCTGTTTGTTTTAGCCGCCAAAAGCGGTATTAAATTTGGCGAAAAAACCCTTCAATCTATCAAAGCGGCAATTCTTCCTGCCGGAGCCAAGAACTTAGACCATTTTGCCAACACATGTCTTAACTGCAATCTATGTGTTCAAAACTGCCCGCACCAAGTCATTAAGCCCGCTAATAAAGAATACCCCTTTGTTCATCTGGACTATTCAGAAAATTTCTGCAGTTACAAATGCCATAAATGCTCAGACATTTGCCCATCTGGTGCTTTACAAAAAATAACCTTGGAACTCAAAAGAAAAACCCAAATTGGCATTGCCCAAATCAATCCTGACCAATGTGTCAAATGCGGTTTATGCATCATGAAATGCCCGCGAGAAGCCCTCACCCGAGAGGGGCATACCGTGCCACAAGTTTTAACCGACAAATGTATCGGCTGCGGCTTGTGCCAAAACACTTGTCCGGTAAAAGCCATCACCATTAAAGGTCTTTCAACCCAAATAGTTTTAGAAGAATAGGAGAAAAAAAATGTCATTAGGATTAACAGAAATTGCTCTGATTTTGGTTGTTGTCTTAGTCTTATTCGGAGGCAAACGCATTCCTGAACTAGCCAAGGCCTTAGGCAAAGCCCAATATGAATACAAAAAAGCCAAAGAAATGCTTGAAACCGAAGCCAAAGACTTCAAAGACAGCGTTGAAAAAGCCGCCCAAAAGGAAGATGAAAAATCCGAGAAAAAATAATGGAAGACGAAAGCCTCATCTCTCATCTTGAAGCCCTGCGCAAAACCCTCATCAGCTGTATTTTATCCTTAGCCTTAGGGCTGATGCCTATGTTTTTTTGCGCACCTTATGTGATTGATTGGCTCATCAAAATAATGCTTTCTTCGCACAAGGTAACCCTCAACTACTTCAGCCCGATGGAAGTTTTTATCCTACAAATAAAAACCGCGGTCTTTCTAGATTTTTTAATTTGTTTTCCTTTTATTTGCTATAAAATTTGGCAGTTTGTCTTGCCCGCACTTTATGATAATGAACGCCGCTTCATCAAATCAATAGTTATAAGTTCGGGAAGTTTATTTATCTTAGGCGCACTGTTTTGCCTCTTTTTTATTCTCCCGATGATAATTAACTTTGGCCTAAGTTTTACCTCCGCTCATATTCAAGCAACTCTTGGCATCAGCAACATCATCAGCTTGTCTTTGTGGCTTTCAACCGTCTTCGGACTAATGTTTCAGTTTCCGCTCATAGTGTACGCACTGGTAAGTCACGGCATAATTTCGGGCGAACAGATCAAACAAAAACGCCCTTATGTTTTAGTTGCGATTTTGATTATTGCTGCCCTATTAACCCCGCCGGATGTTGTCAGCCAACTCATGCTTGCCACCCCGACTTATCTATTATTTGAAGGAGGCTTATACATCGCCTGCAAAAAACATCAAAAAAAGTCTTGACTTAGAGTACCCTCTAAAAATTACACTCAAATCAACCTGATTCTTCAAGGAAGAAAAAAATGAACCGTCGTGAATTTTTACTCAGTAGCTTAGCCGCCTTTGCATTAAGCGCTTTGCCCAAACTCACCATTGCCGAAACCATAGCCGTATCCGATTCGGTCAAAAAACAAATCAACCCCAACAATAAGTTAGGTTTTGGCTTTATGCGCCTACCTACACTAACCCCCAATGACCCTACCAGTATAGATTACAAAACCCTCAATCAAATGGTTGATACCTTTTTGGCAAGAGGCTTCACTTATTTTGATACCGCATGGATGTATATGGGCTACGAGAGTGAAATTGCCATCAAAGAATCTTTAGTTAAAAGACACCCCAGAGATAAATATACGGTTGCAAGCAAACTTCCCGTCGGCTACCTCAAAAAAGCCTCCGACCAAGAAGAAATTTTCAACAAACAATTAGAAAAAACCGGACTTGAATATTTCGACTACTATTTGCTCCATAACTTAAATTCCAACACCATCGGCAATGCCGAAAAATTTGACAGTTTCAAATTTGTGGCAGAGAAAAAGAAACAAGGCAAAGTCAAACACATCGGCTTTTCTTTTCACGATGGTCCCGAGATGTTGGAAGAAATCTTAAAAGCCCATCCTGAGATGGAATTTGTTCAACTCCAAATCAACTACATTGACTGGGACAACGCTAGTATCCAATCTCGTAAATGCTATGAAATTGCGCAAAAATACAACAAACCGGTGATTGTTATGGAACCGGTCAAAGGCGGCACTTTGGCAATAGTTCCTCCAAATGTTGAAAAAATCTTCAAAGATGCCGAACCCAACATGTCAGTAGCCTCTTGGGCGATACGTTATGCTGCCAGCCTCCCAGGTGTTATGATGGTTTTAAGCGGTATGTCCACTCCCGAACAGCTCAATGACAATACCTCTTATATGCAAAACTTCAAACCTTTGAATAAACAAGAGCAAGCCACGATTGAAGAAGCCATCAAGGCCTTGCACGCCTCAATTACAATTCCTTGCACCTCGTGTCATTATTGCACTGAATTTTGCCCAATGAAAATTGCTATTCCTGATTATTTTGCACTCTACAATGCCGAAAAACAAGAAATCAGCAACAAACCCTTTACCGCCCAAAAGATGTACTATGCCAACCTCACCAAAAAACACGGCAAAGCCTCATCTTGTATTGGCTGTAAACTCTGCGAACAACATTGTCCGCAACACATTGAAATCAGTAAATGGATGAAAGAAGTCGCCAAAACTTTTGAATCCTAGAGGAGATAAGCTATGAAAAAACTTTTAACATTATTAGGACTGGCCTTAGGGCTGACAATTTCTCCAAACTTAAGCCAAGCTCAAGAAACAACACCACCGGCCACTCCCAAAATTTTAATTGCTTATTATTCATACAGCGGCAACACCGCTCAAGCCGCCAAAGCAATTCAACAAAAAATCGGCGGTGATTTATTTGCCATCACAAGTGACCATACCTATCCCCAAGATTATCACGAGATGGTTCAACAAGCCAAAGAAGAAATTGCTCAAAACTTTCGCCCCAGGTTAACCTCTTCGGTTAAAGATATTGCGCAGTATGATATTGTCTTTATCGGTTCACCCAATTGGTGGGGAACAATTGCACCGCAAGTCAGCAGCTTTTTAGAGCAATATAATTTGTCCGGAAAAACGGTAATTCCTTTCATCACCCATGGCGGCGGCGGACTGCAAAATACTGTTTCAGACCTCACCGCTCAGTGCAAAGGTTGCCAAATAAAACCAAGCTGGGACGGCTATCAAACAAGTCTTCAAGGTCTAGATGATTGGCTAAAATCTCTTAACCTTTAATCTCAAAAGCGCTTTCTAAAAAAGAAAGCGTTTTTTTTACAATAAGCCACTTTTGTCTCGCCTGCTCCTCCTTGTCAAACTCCCTTTTTCGGGAGTTCGAACCTCATCTCTCCTCAACAAAAACAAAGCCCCGCGCTTTGGCAGGGCTTTGTTTATGGCGGAGAGAGGGAGATTCGAACTCCCGGTACCCGTAAGAGTACAATTGATTTCGAGTCAACCGCATTCGACCACTCTGCCATCTCTCCATGAGAGCTATTTGTAAAATGAAGTTTAGGTTTTGGCAAGAGTTATTTAAAGACTTTCACTCTTTTTTCAATATTTTCAAAAGATTTCACATCAGCCGAAGTTTCCACACTTCCAACCGGCATTTGCGCAATCAATTTCCAAGATTGAGGCAAATTCCACTCCTCTTTTACCTTATCTTCAATCAGCTCATTATAATGCTGCAAACTTGCCCCAGCCCCCTCAGCTTCAACCGCAGTCCATACCATATATTGTAACATACCATTAGACTGCTGAGCCCATACCGGAAAATTCTTCGCATAAGCCGGATACTTTTTCTCCAAAGCATCAATCACCGAAAAATCCTCAAAAAACAAAATAGTGGCATACCCATCAGCAAAACTTTTAATCTTTGCTTCCGTTGGGGCAAATTTATTTTCGGGCACAATTTCACGCAAGGCATTATAAACCAATCCCCACAATTTTAAATGAGCCTCACTTAGCAAAACAACCACTCTGGCCGACTGAGAATTAAAAGCACTCGGACAATGCATTACCTTATGCTTAACAAGATTAACAAGCTTATCTTGCGAAATAACTTCTTTTTTACCCAAATCATAAATTGAACGTCTTTTTTCAATCACATCATCCCAACAAGCGACCATAATTCATCTCCCAAAATAAACAAAATATTAAGTAATAATATATATCTTCTAATAAGAAAAACAATATAGTTACAAAAAAATCTCTTGACCTTTCATTGAATTTGTCTATAATATGGACAAATTTAACAAAAAAGTTTTTTGAGAAATACTAATGAAAAAAACAATTCTAACCACAATTTTATCATGCGTATTTACATTTAGCGTCATAAACAACGCTTTAGCTTACAGCGACCGCTCCAAAATCTACATTGGTGCGGACTATGTTTATTCTGAAATTAAATACCGAAACAACACATTTTATGAAATGGACGATGGTTACAATGGCGTCGCACCTGTTATTGGTTTCAGTTCTTATGGTATTGGTTTAGAGGGATGGTACTTATTCTCAGATGAATCAAGCAATCAATTTGGTTATAAATCAAAATTGTCAGGCTATGGAGCAGACTTAATGGGAGAAGCCCCATTAACAGATAATTTTTCATTAATAGTATCTTTAGGCCTAGCACAATATACCTTCAAAATCAAACAACCAAATGGTTGGAACTTTGAACAAGACGCTACCGGACCAAGATTTGGTATTGGTTTACAATATGAAATTTTACCGCACATTGCATTGCGAGGAATGTTTCACTATACTTCACTCAACTCCGGCGAAACAGATTTTTACGATGGGATTAGCGAATTTTCCGGCGGTGTAAGATTTTTATTTTAGCAGAAACCTCAAGCCCGAACCTTTCGGGCTTTTCTTTTACATTCATAAGCCGCAAAGATTAAGCAAAGTAAGAAGAAAGCATCGCGGTGTCAGGGCAACCGAGCCCAAACAGCTAAGTCTTGCGATTAAACGCGCCGCGTTTACGTCACACAGATACAACTCCCCTCCACAAAGGGAGGTTTGAAAATTGGAGCGGGCTAGAGGAGAAAATAACCTCCGGTGGAGGTTATTTCGACGACAGGCGCAGATTTGTTAGCTTTGAGGCAAGAGACAGCGCCGCCGAAAAAGCGTTTACAAATCAAGTGACCGCAGCGCAGTTAGTGAAAGTCTTTAGACTTGAACTTACGAGCCAGAAAGGGATGAAATCCCTTCACCCAGATACAACAAAACCTCCACAATGGGAGGTTTGAAAATTGGAGCGGGTGAAGGGATTCGAACCCTCGACATCAACCTTGGCAAGGTTGCGCTCTACCCCTGAGCTACGCCCGCATTAACTAGAACGAGATATTAATTACCATATTCAAAAAAAAATGCAAGCATAAAATTCAATTTTTTTTATTTTTTTTATAGCCCTCAAAAGCAAAAGCGCATAACAATTTGTTTTTGCTAATAATTCGGAATAATAGGTTTATAAATTTCTCTTTTGGGAGGAAGATCAATTCCCTCAAATTTATCCTTTTCCAAATCATAAGTAATATGCACATAGTCGCAATTTTCGACTCTTTGAACGGGATATCCGAAAACTTCTTGAATCAAAGATGTAATTGCATGCCCGTGAGAAGACAAACCGATAGCCCGATAAGAATATTTAGCGCAAGCATCTCTAATAGCATCAATCATACGCAAAGCAACTTGACTCAAGCTCTCTCCTTGCGGAAAAGGGATTTCGGGGTTTTCATAAGATTTTTTGAAATCAGGATAAACCTCTTCTCGCTCAATTGTATAAAGACCATTCAAGATTCCGTAATTAACTTCACGCAATCTTTTATCAAAAACAATCGGTGCCTTAAGAGCATTTGCCACAATTTCACCTGTTTGCTGAGCCCGCAACAAATCCGAACTGATAATAAGCTTAATTTTTTTATCTTTAAGTTTATCAGCCAAACTTTGGGCTTGCTCACGTCCGATTACGGTTAAGGGCACAGGATATTCATGTTGTCCTTGCGGACGACCTTCAGCGTTCCAAATTGTTTGCCCATGCCGAAAAATATAAAAATGTTTCTTCATCTCACTAACCTCTCAACCGACACTATGCCATAGATTGACTTAAGATTCGGTTACCAAATCAGCATTTTGCCACACCCAAACAAACACAATGATTGATAAGATTCTCAAACTCCAAATAACGATTTTTGAACCCTTAAAAAAAACACCATTTGCTCTTTTATTAACCACGAATAACTCTCCCCAAGCCCAAGTGGCTGTAAGAAGCAATGGCAAAAAAGCAAACAACGGAGAGACAATAGTCAAAATTGCCTGTGTCCACCCTCGTTTAGCATAACCGGCATAAAGATTATGAACTCCGATTGTACCCAAAAAGAATGCCAATAAGATATAGATTATTCCGCTTTTAGCATAAGCCTCTTCACGGCGTCCACGAATAATACGCTTAGCAATTTGGCTTTTAAGTTGCTCATATTGCATATCATTCACAACACCTCTGGCTTTCAGAGTTTTGAGTTCATCTAAATTATTAAAATTTGTCATCATACCTCTCTCTTACAAATATAACAAAAGAGAATAAAATAAGCATTAAAAAAACACCTCTGAAAACTCAGAGGTGTTTTTCCACTGCAAAGGAAAACAGCTAAAATTAGAAGCCCATTGCTCCCGGACCCATACCGGCAGCAGCATCACCGCAATGGCACTCCTTCTTCGGAGCTTCAGTAACCATAGCTTCGGTTGTAATCAACAAACCACCGACAGAAGCGGCATCTTGCAAAGCAGTACGAACAACCTTAGTCGGGTCAATAATACCAGCTTTAACCATATCGGTATATTCACCGTTTTGAGCATTAAAGCCATAGTTGGTATCGGTGCTTTCGAGCAATTTTCCGGCCACAACCGCACCATCTAATCCGGCATTTTCAACAATCTGACGGATAGGAGCTTGGGTTGCTTTACGAATAATTTCGATACCGACTTTTTGGTCTTGGTTAGCCGGAGTTAATTTATCCAAAGCCTTACCTGCATAGAGCAAAGCAACGCCACCACCGGCAACAACACCTTCTTTAACTGCGGCACGAGTTGCATTCAAAGCATCGTCAATGCGGTCTTTCTTTTCTTTAACTTCGACTTCAGAAGCGCCACCGACTTTCAAAACAGCAACACCGCCGGAAATCTTAGCCAATCTTTCTTGTAATTTTTCGCGATCATAATCAGAAGTGGTCTCTTCTATTTCTTTACGAATTTGAGCAGCGCGAGCGGCAATCAAATCTTTTTCGCCGGCACCGTCAATGATTGTGGTGTCATCTTTGGTAACTTCGATTCTCTTAGCAGAACCCAACATATCCAAAGTAACGTTTTCAATCTTCATACCCAATTCTTCGGAAATAACCTGACCACCAGTCAAGATAGCAATATCTTGCAACATAGCTTTACGACGATCGCCAAATCCCGGAGCTTTAACGGCACAAACTTTTAAGCCGCCGCGAATACGGTTAACAACCAAAGTAGCCAAAGCCTCGCCCTCAATATCTTCAGCAACAATCAACAAAGCTCTGCCGGATTGAACAATAGCTTCCAAAACCGGAATTAACGGTTGCAAGTTAGAAATCTTTTGGTCATAGAGCAAGATATACGGATTTTCAAATTCGCAATTCATCTTGTCCGGATTGGTAATGAAATAAGGAGAGAGGTAACCTCTGTCAAATTGCATACCTTCAACAACTTCGAGTTCGGTTTCCAAACCTTTAGCATCTTCAACCGTAATAACGCCTTCGTTACCGACTTTTTCCATAGCGCGGGCAATATATTCACCGATTGTTCTGTCGCCGTTAGCAGAAATTGTACCGACTTGAGCAATTTCTTCAGAAGTTTTAATATCTTTAGAACGAGATTTAACATCTTCGACAACAGCTTCAACAGCCATATCGATACCGCGTTTCAAATCCATCGGGTTCATACCGGCAGCAACGGCTTTAACACCTTCTCTAATAATAGCTTCAGCCAAAACGGTAGCGGTAGTCGTACCATCACCGGCTTTATCAGCAGTTTTTTGAGCAACTTCTTTAACCAGTTGAGCGCCCATATTTTCAAATTTATCAGCCAACTCAATTTCTTTAGCAACGGATACACCGTCTTTGGTGATTTTCGGAGCGCCGTAAGATTTATCTAAAATAACATTACGACCTTTAGGACCCAAAGTTGTTTTAACAGTTTTAGCCAAAGTTTCGACACCTTTGAGCATTTTAGCTCTGGCATCTGTACCAAACATAATATCTTTAGCAGCCATTTTCTTTTCCTTATTCTAAAAAATTAAAAAACTATTCAATCACGCCGAGAATATCGGATTCTTTCATAATCAATCTTGTTTCACCATCGATTTTAACTTCGGTTCCTGACCATTTACCAAACAAGACCTTATCGCCTTCTTTTACGCTCATCGGAATAATTTTTCCGTCTTCGGCGCGAAAACCGTTTCCGACAGCCTCAACAATACCTTCGCTTGGTTTTTCTTTAGCTGTATCCGGAATAATAATACCGCCGGCAGTTTTAGTAACTTCCTCAACTCTTTTAATCAAGACACGGTCATGTAATGGTCTAATTTTCATAAGTAAACTCCTTTGTTTAATTCAAAAGTTTTTTCATCTGACATTTAGTTAGGTATCAAAAACCGCCTTGTCAAGCGGGGAAAATAAAATTCAGCAAAAATATTCAAAAAGTTTTTGACAAAAATACCAAAAAGCGTATTTTAGAACGCAATTGAATTATATTTATGTTTCACTATTAAAACTTCATTTGAGATGGAAAAATTACAACTCATGATGTTTGAGGTATTGAACTTCAAACTCAAATTCAGCCAAAAAGTAATCGAACAGTATTTCAACACCGTAACAGCTCGTTTCGGCAGCAAGTCGCAAATTGAACAAGAGATGAGGGCTTTTGTCTCGGATTCACAAAAGCAGCAAGAAATCATAAGCGACCCTAAACACATTGCTTATGATGAATTCAAACTGCTGGCCAAAATGCAGTTAAAGTATGATATTGCCAAACTGCAACGATGGATAAAAGAAAGCCCGAACTCACCTTTCCTCACCGGCTACCAAATTGCGCTGAAATACATGGAAGAAATAGGCAAAGAGCACAAAAGTTTCAACCTTCCGCTTCAGGTATCCGAAGCCGAATATAATATGTTGAAAGCCATATTGGGCTCGCAAATTGATGATGAAAACGGCATCCGTCAAACCTCTCAAGGGGTTGATTGCCCGACCATCTGTATGGTCTTCCGAACCATGATTTGTTTCAATGACTCTCTTCTGGCCAACAAATTTAACTATGACGAGGCCAAAGACACAGTCAAAACCATCTTCAAACTCTGCGTCAAATGCGCAGTATAAGAAAATAGCTTTTCAAAACAAAAACCCCCGAAGAATAAATCTTCCGGGGTTTTGTTTTTATATGGATTTTACAATCTGGATTTTAGTTGAAATTCTCTGCGAACCACTTCCCCGATTGCACTGAGCACAAAGCTCAAAATAATCAAGAAAGAGATAAACAAGAAAGATACAAAGAAAATCCATGCATGTGGGAAGACCGACATTACCGGACGAGCAATATTTGAAGCCCAACCATCCAAAGAAAAGACTTGTAAGAGCGTAAACATTGAATCGCCCAAAGAAGCAAACTCTACAAAAATATCGCCAAACAAGCAAACGGCAATAATTGAGAAAACATAAAAGAAGATTGCAAACACCGCCAACATTGCCCCAAAGATTGGGAGCAAGGCAATAAAGGTATTAATAATGAATTTCAGTCTGGAAAATTTATTAACATACTTTAGAGAGCGGAACAATCTAAAGGTTCTCAAAACAATAAAGTAGCTGGCAAACGGCACGGAAGAAATAGCCACGATTACAAAATCAAACACATTCCAGCCGTTTTTAAAGAAGCCTTTGCCATAAGCATAAATCTTCATCAACATTTCCATAATGAAGATAGCCATGCACAACCTATCTAAAATAAACAAGACATGATCAAAAAAGACATTGGTAATTTCCGAGGTCATAAACCCGAGAGCCACGGCATCAACACAAATCAATGATAAAATAAACAAGTCAAAATTTGTGCCTTCGACCAATTTTTTGACTTTACGTTTATCTTTTTCCCAAGCTTTTTTCATCATCATTTTCATCACCCTCAACTGGAAATATTTAATTGTTTTAAGATTTTACCTCATTACGCGTAAAAAGCAACAATTATTGCAGATATTGCAATAGCCGGACCAAATGCACCGGAACGCTTGCGCGTAAAAAGCGCATAAATCCCGAAAACCACGCAGGAGAGAATAATCACATAGAGCAAATTTTCCACACCGAGCCAAGCCCCAACGGCTGATAAAAGCTTAATATCTCCGCCGCCGAATACATCTTTATTTTTCCAAACCAAGCAAAGGCTGGCGAGCACAGGCAATACATATCCCGCAACGGCGCCGATAGAGCTTTCTGCAGGGCCCACGATTCCGCCCACCAAAACCGCATATAAGAACCCAACCAACAACAATGGAAAAGTAAGAATATCAGGCAAAAAGTAAGTCTTATAGTCAACCTCAAACAACAGCATCAAAATCCAAATAAAGGAGAGTATCCACCACAAATGCTCACTCCCGAATTGCCAATAAGCACCATAAGAAATAGCTGCCACCAAAATACCATAGCCGAGACTACGCATAACATAGTCACTGATAAGTTTTTGATAGCGCGGATTGTTTCTTTTTTTCTCGGCCGACACTGTTTTTACCGGCCAAATCAAGCGCACCAAAGCATAAGCCGCGGTTGCCGGCATAAATTTAGCAAAACGCCGCGCCATATAAGGAATAAATAACCCAAATAAAAACCCGCATATCAAATAAAGCATATCGATTCTCCCTAACAATTTCCGTCATTCTATCTTCTAAAACAATAAAATTTGATTAAAAAAGAACCCCGAATTTCACAACCCGAGGTTCTCTCTTAACAACGCAATATCTCTTAAAAAGCCTTCAAGATATACTCGCTGACTTTTTCACTATAGAAAGAGGAATCTTGAATAGCCTCCCCTTCGGCAATTTTGGCTTGGTCGAGCAAAATTTTAGCCACTTCCTCAACCTTAGCCCTCATAGCCTCATCATTAACCGCCTCCGAGAGCTTAATAATCAACGGATGATACGGGTTAAGTTGCAAGATTCTTGAGCTTGCAAAAGCCGTTTGTTGTTGATGATTACGCATTAATCTTTCCAAATGAATACTCATCTGTCCGTCTTCCACTGTCAAGCTAACCGGAGATTTGGTCAACTTATCGGTTGTGGTAACTTTTGCCACTTCAGACTTAAACATTTCGCTCATCAAATCGGTCAATTTTTTAAGGGAACCCTCATCTGCTTTTGCCTCATCACGTTTAAGCCCCAAATCAATATCGGCTTGCGAAATATGCTTAATGGCAAAATCTTTATAATTGAGCAAAGTCTGTGTCCAAAACTCATCAATTGGGTCCACAAGAAGCAAGACTTCGATTCCTTTTGCCTTAAAGGCTTCCAACTGCGGGTTATTAACCAACGTATTAACATCATCACCCGTGATATAATAAATAGCTTTTTGCTCCGGCTGAGCTCGGCTGATATATTCATCGAGTGAGGTCAGCTTATTAATATCATTTGTTGAATAGAAACGAGACAATTCGGCAATTTCTGCACGATTCGCAAAGTCTTCATAAATACCTTCCTTAAAGGCAATACCGAACGCATCCCAGAATTTTTTATAATCCTCATAATCCTGGCTGCGATTCTTTAATTCTTTGAGCAAACGATTAACTGTACCGGATTTAATTTTGGCAATCAAAGGCGATTGTTGCAGCATCTCACGCGAAATATTCAACGGCAAATCAGCCGAGTCAATCACACCTCTCACAAAGCGCAAATAAGCCGGCATCAATTCTTCAACCTTATCGGAAATAAACACCTTGTTGACATAGAGTTTCAAGCCGGTCTTTCTATCGGGTTGGAACAAGTCATAAGGCGCGGTTGAAGGAATATAGAGCAAACCGGTATATTCAATATTTCCCTCAGCCTTAAAATGCAACGTCATCCAAGGCTCATCAAAATTTTTAGAAATATGGTGATAAAATTCTTTATATTGCTCTTGAGTGATTTCGGACTTGTGCTTTGCCCACAAAGCCGAACCTGAGTTAACCGTTTCTTCTCCGGCTTCACCTAACTCTAATACGATTGGATAATCAATATGGTCGGAATACGTTCTGATAATCTGACGCAAATAAATCGTATCGGTAAATTCTTTAGCGTCTTCTTTTAAGAACAATTTGATAGCCGTACCATTGGTATCTCTTTTTCCTTCACTGATTTCAAACCCGCCGACACCATCCGAAATCCAAACCCAAGCTTTATCTTCTCCGGCTTTTCGCGTTGTAATTTCAACTTTTTCAGCCACCATAAAGGCCGAATAAAAACCCACACCGAATTGCCCGATTAAATCAACCGCCGAACCGTTATCTTTCACATTTTTCACAAATTCCGCCGTACCTGATTTTGCAATTGTTCCCAAATGATTGATAAGGTCTTCTCTGTTCATACCGATACCGTTATCCTCAATCACCAAAGTCCGATTCTTGGCATCAGGGATAATCTTAATTTTCATCTGTCCGGAAGCCTTTGCGATATCAGGATGTGTCAAAGCCAAATATTTGAGCTTATCGCACGCATCACTGGCATTAGAAATCAATTCTCTTAAAAAGATTTGTCTTTCGGAATACAAAGAATTGACCACAATATCCAACAATTTACCGACTTCGGCTTGAAAATTCATTTTATCGCTCATAATTTTTCGTCCTTTATAAAAAAAAATCGTTACTCAATATATGGGAACTCTCAAAGCAAAACGCAAGGGCGAGAGAATAAATCGACACACAAAAGTTTTTTTGCTTGATTTTATGACAAATCAGGCTAGATTAAGGCTTGAACTATTGAACAACAATTAGGAGTTAAATTAATGGTTTCTGTTGTAAATGACGCTTGCGTAAAATGCAAATCTTGCGTTGAAGTATGCCCGGTTTCAGCTTTCCGTGAAGGTCCGACCCAAATGGTTGTTGATCCGGATACTTGCATCGACTGCGGCGTATGCATTTCTGAATGCCCGCATGAAGCAATCTGCAATGACGCTGACGCCGACCCGAAATGGGTTGATTTCAACGCTGAAAAAGCCGCTGAATGGCCGGAAGCAGAAGCTTAATCCAAGCTTTAAGAATTAATAAAGCCTTTGCGCAAGTAAAGGCTTTTTTTTATGAAATAAGACTTGCAGAATAAATCAAAGCAAGCTACAAAAGAATCAAGTTTAACCTTTAATTTTTTAAGAGAACATTGTGATGAATAAGAGTGATATCATTTATGACGTAACCGGCATAGGTAATGCCATAGTTGACGTTTTGGCCAAAGTTGGCGACGGCTTTTTAAGCGAACGCAAATTAGAAAAAGGTTCCATGACCTTGCTTGATGCCCCGACAGCCGGAGCCATATATACCGACCTCATTCCGGAAAGAGAAGTTTCGGGCGGCTCTTCTGCCAATACAGTCGCAGCCATTGCTTCACTGGGAGGCACACCGGCCTTTATCGGAAAAGTTCACGATGATGAATTAGGTCAAGAATTTCAACGTTCCATCGGTGCTGCCGGAGTTGATTTCTTCACCACTCCTTTGTATCAAGGTCCTTCCACCGGACGGAGTATTGTTTTGGTAACGCCAGACGCCGAACGTTCAATGTTCACTTATCTTGGTGCGGCTCAAAAACTTTCTGCTGATGACATAGATGAAAACGTCATCAAAAGCTCACGCATCATCTATCTTGAGGCTTATCTATGGGATAGCGCCTCTGCTCGCGAAGCCTTGTTTAAGGCTTGTGAAATAGCACACAAATACGACCGCATGATTGCTTTCAGCTTGTCAGATAAAAGTTGCATTGAGCGCCACCGCGACGAATTCTGCCAATTTGTTGACAATGAGGTTGATATTTTGTTTGGCAATGAAGATGAAATCAAATCACTTTACCAAAAAGACGATTTAATTGAGTGCTTAGACATCATCAAAGACAAGGTTGAAATTGCAGCCATCACAAGAAACGCTCAAGGTTCGGTCGTTGTCAATCAACGCATAAAAATTTTCATTGATGCCGAAAAAGTAAACGAAGTTGTAGATACAACCGGTGCCGGAGATTTATACGCCGCCGGATTCTTATATGGTTACACGCAAGGACGCAGCCTTGGTACTTGTGCCATGATTGGTGGTATTGCCGCCGCAGAAATCATCGGCCACTACGGCGCACGAGCTGAAGTATCTTTGAGAGGATTCGTCCGCAACCAATTAAGAGCCTACGGCAAATCTTTTTCATAAAAAAGCATTATTTTTTTTCAGGATTTTCTTGAAAAATAAATTAAACTTGCTATTGTAAAGCGAATTACAAAACAAGAGTTTAAGGCAATTTTCCCTGTGAGGACAGATTTCACGGGCCTAGTGGTATTTAACCCAATTGCCAGCATACAAGGATTTCTAATATGAATATGAGAAACATTGCCATCATTGCCCACGTTGACCACGGCAAAACCACATTGGTAGATGGCCTTTTAAGACAAAGCGGAACTTTCCGTGACAACCAAAAAGTTGCCGAATGCGTTATGGATAGCAACGACCTCGAAAGAGAAAGAGGTATTACCATTTTATCAAAATGCACATCCGTAAACTGGAACGGCACCCACATTAATATTGTAGATACACCGGGCCACGCAGACTTTGGTGGTGAAGTAGAACGTATTTTATCAATGGTTGACGGCGTTGTATTATTGGTCGATTCTTCCGAAGGTCCAATGCCTCAAACCAAATTCGTTTTAGGGAAAGCCCTCAAATTAGGTCTCTGCCCGATTGTTGTCATCAATAAGGCCGATAAAGCTGATGCTCGTGTTGATGAAGTATTAGACGAGATTTTTGATTTATTCGTCAGCCTTAATGCCAATGACAAACAGCTTGATTTCCCTGTTTTGTATGCTTCCGGACGTAATGGTTGGGCTGTTAAAGATATGGCCGATGAAAAGAAAGATTTAACCCCCCTTTTCCAACTTATTTTGGACTATGTTCCGGAACCGGCTTGTGATTTGAATGCACCATTCTCAATGCTGGCCACCACCTTGGAAGCCAACAAATTCATCGGTCGTTTGCTCACCGGAAAAATCCAAACCGGAACTCTGCACGTTAACGATACCGTTAAAGTTTTGGATGGCGAAAATAAAGAGTTAGAGCGTGTCCGCATCAGTAAGATTTTGGCTTACCGCGGCTTAGAGCGTGTTGCGTTGGAAGAAGCTCACGCCGGAGACATCGTCGCCGTTGCCGGTGTGGTTAAAGGCACTGTTGCCGACACCATCTGCGCAATGGAAGTCAACCAAGCCATTAAGGCTCAACCGATAGACCCACCGACTTTGGCTATGACCTTCTCAATCAACGATTCTCCTTTAGCCGGACGTGAAGGTGACAAAGTTACTTCTCGTATGATTTGGGACAGACTATGCAAAGAAGCTGAAGGCAACATTGCCCTTAAAATTTCCCGTACCGATTCTTCAGATTCGTTTGAAGTTGCCGGTCGTGGTGAACTCCAATTAGGCGTCTTGATTGAAACCATGCGCCGTGAAGGTTTTGAGCTCTCAATTTCTCGTCCTCGCGTTTTGATGAAAAAAGATGAGAATGGACAGCTTCTTGAACCTTTTGAAGAAGTCGTTATTGACGTTGATGAAGAATTTTCCGGCAACGTTGTTGAAAAACTCGGACAACGCAAAGCCGAGCTTGTTGAGATGATTCCGTCTCAAATCGGCAACAAAGTCAGACTTATTTTCAACGCACCTTCTCGCGGTCTTATTGGTTATCACTCCGAATTTTTAACCGATACCCGCGGTACCGGTATCATGAACCGTATTTTTAAGGATTATGAACCCTACAAAGGCGAAATTGACAGCCGTCGCAACGGTGTTTTGATTTCATCCGAAAACGGTACGGCCATTGCTTATTCTTTGTGGAAATTGCAAGACCGCGGTCCAATGTTTATTGATGCCAACGTTCCGGTTTATGTCGGAATGATTATTGGTGAACACACCAAGTCCAATGACTTGGAAGTCAACCCAACCAAGGCAAAACAATTAACCAACATTCGTGCCGCCGGTAAGGATGAAGCAATTGACCTTATTCCGCCGCGCAAACTCTCTCTTGAACAAGCCTTGTCTTACATTCAAGAAGATGAGCTTCTGGAAGTCACACCAAAAACTTTACGCTTGCGTAAAAGAATTTTGGATCCGATTGCCAGAAAACGCGCCAAACCAGAAATTATGGCATAAAGAAAAAGACCGGACATTAAAGTCCGGTTTTTTTATTTTAAATAATAAAAAACCTCCCTAAAAATTAAGGAGGTTTTTCATCAAATTGCTAAGCGAGAAGTTTTATTTCAAAAAATAGATTAACGAGTAATTCCTTTTGATGAAATAACATTTCTCCCCATCTCGATATTATTAACAAGCTGTCTGGCTTTTTCAGCAGAAACTTTACGATAAGAGCCATCACTTTGCAATTCTACGCCATTATTAGCCAAAACTTTTGCTGACAACATACTCTTTGACGCATCAGCTTTATAAGCAACATCGGTTGCCCAGCCTCTATAACCTCTTGACATTAAAATCTGAGCAGCCAAAGTATAAGCCGGCTCTGATTCGTGAGTTGTGCTGCGGGCAATACTATTAACCCCACCTTTCTTTGCAAACTCTGTGCCTTCCGGCAATTTGTCCATATTAACCATAAAACTTCTCCTAGATATTATTTTTATTATTCTTATCTCTTTTGTCTATTATCGCAATAAAATAATATTTTGTCAACACATAAAGCTAATTTTTTTGTTAAAAACAAGGCAATAAAACGCTTTTTCTATTCGTATTTTTAATCTTTATACAATATACTACCCATAAATCAATAAAATATCCTTAACAAATAACAACTTAAGGGAACAAAATGTCTTTATTTAAGTCTATCGCTACCTTTGGCGGCTTCACACTCATCAGCCGCATTACCGGATTCTTGCGTGATATGGTCTTGGCCAATTTTTTGGGAGCTGGCGCCATATCCGATGCTTTTTTTGTGGCATTTAAGTTACCGAATTTATTCAGAAGCTTGTTTGCCGAAGGAGCTTTTACCACCGCATTTGTTCCTATGCTTTCACACAAACTCGTAACCGACGGCAAAGAACAGGCCGTTACTTTTGCCTCACAAGCTATTTCGGTATTGGCAGTATTTCTAACCGTTTTTGTTATTATCATGGAATTTTGCATGCCTTGGGTAGTTGAGATTATGGCCCCCGGCTTTAGCTCCGACCCCGAAAAAATGTCTTTATCTATCGAGTTATCGCGCATCACTTTTCCATTTTTGCTGTTTATTTCCATTGTCTCATTTCAATCAGGCATTTTGAATTCTTTCGGCAAATTTGCCGGTCCGGCGGCAGCTCCGGTTATCTTAAATCTGATGATGATAATTTCGGTTTTTATTTTTGTTCCTCTTGGCGAAACTCCTGCTCACGGAATTTCATGGAGTGTCACCATTGCCGGATTAGTTGAAATCTTTTGGCTGTCTTGGTTTTTGCGTGGCATAGATGTCAAAGTAAAGCCCCAGACCAATATTTTGCAACTCCTCAAAAATTCTGAAATTATCACGCTGTTCAAGCGCATTGCTCCGGGCGTTTTAGGAGCCGGAGTATATCAAATTAACATGGTTGTTGACACCATCATTGTATCCTTAGTCGGAACGGGAGCAATCTCCTGGCTTTACTATGCCAACCGCATTCAACAACTTCCTTTAGGTGTCGTTGGCGCCGCCATCAGCGTTGCCTTGTTGCCGATTCTCTCGCATCATCTCAAAGCCGGAGAGCAAGAACAAGCCAATCATATACAAGACAAAGCCGTCGAATATGGCGCATTAATGTCAATTCCGGCCATGGTAGCCTTAATAGTGCTAGCCTATCCCATTATTGATATTCTCTTCCACCACGGACGTTTTACCCAAGAAGATTCGATAATGACCGCCCAAGCTGTCATTGCCTACTCCATTGGTTTGCCCTCTTATGTAATGGTTAAAGCTCTAGCACCAAACTTTTTTGCCCGCGGCGATACCAAAACACCGGTCAAATACAGCATAATTGTTATGCTGGCAAACCTCGTCTTAAGCATCGGATTAATGATTCCTTTTGGTCATGTTGGCGTAGCAACCGCTACATCTTTAGCCTCTTTTGTCTCGCTGTACCAATACCTGAGAGGTCTCAAGAAGAGAGGCTATTGGACTTACACCAAAGCCCTTAACATAAAAATTCTAAAAATCACATTTTGCTCAGTTGTCATGGGTGCAATTCTCTATCTGACCGAATATGGTTGTGATTTACTCTTCAACAATTGGTTACAAACCTCTTACGCCATAAAAATACCGCTTTTGGGCGGATTATGTGTTTTGGGTGTTGCAAGTTTCTTGATAATGGCTAAACTAACAAAGACATTAGATATTGCAGAAATTCTGAAATTGTTAAAATCAAAAGGAAAGAAAAATGCTCAAAACCAAGCTTAAAGACTGGCTGGCAAAAATAATAGAAAAAACCAAATCAGCAATTGCAGGCAAACGCCTGAGTTTTAGTTTTGACGTATTAATGAACAAAACCCTAAACTTCTTAACCTCATGGTGGCATATTCTGACCATTGGTTTGGCTCTCATCATCTTTTTATATTATCCTTTGGGCGGTTTTTTAGTCAGTAATATTGACCGCAACACCACTTATGAAATAGATGAGACGCACCCCGAGCAATCCAGCACGGTTGAAATGATTTCTTTTTTAATCAACCGCGAAGTCAACGAGAAAATCTGGACGCCTAATTTGCCATTTTTCTACCCCTCTTATTTTCTAGATAATATGCCGAGTTTTCAACTTGGAATGTTTGATGCTTTGAGCAAGTTCTCCTCCTCTTTTGCCAAAAGAATAGATAAAAAGATTGTTTCAGAAGAAGAACAATCCGACCTTCAAGCTGCGGCTGAACTTTTGCGTTATCCCGGAACTGTCTGGATGTTTTCGGCCGAAAACAAATTACTTCTGGCTCCATCTGCCAACAATCAATACCGCAAGGCGCGCCGCCACCTAATTCACTATAATCAAAACCTAAGCCTCGGCACGGAAACTTTTTACAAAACGCCGGCCGACCTCGCCTATCTTCTAAATAAATCACGCATCAATTTAGCCAAGAGTACGGCAGCTCTTGATGCTCAAATCAGAGAAGAAAGCTCATCTTGGATAGATACCAAAGCCGACAATGTTTTTTACTACCAACAAGGCAAGGCCTATGCTTACTTTTTATTATTCAAAGCACTTGCCAACGACTATCAAGACATTATTGTCGCCGCCGACCAATACCGCAATTGGATAAGCGTTATCAAAGCCTTGGAAGATGCCTCTTCAATTCAGCCGCTCATTATTCGTAACGGAGAATTAAGCAGTCTGACAGCACCCAATCATTTGAGCTATCTTGATATGTACATCAGCAAAGCCCAAAACCTTATGGCGCAAATTGCACAAACCCTGAATAATCTCAAACAATAGGATTTTAGAATGTTAATTGAAACCCAAACCACACCAGATGCCAATGTTCTCAATTTTTTTCCGCCGGTTCAGCTCTTAAAAAGCGGCACGGCAGAATTCATTGATGCCAAATCTCTGCGCAAATCACCTTTGGCGGAACACATTTTTGATTTAGGGGGCATCAAATCCATTTTCATGACGGCTGAAATGATATCCGTTACCAAAGAAGAAAACGCCTCTTGGGACACACTCAAACCTGAAATTTTAGCAGAGATTATGGATTACATTTCTCTTGGAGAAGAAGCGGTTATTTCTGCCGATGAAAAGCAAGATTCAGGCGATGTCACCAACCGCATTATTGGTTTAATCAATGCGCGCATACGTCCGGCAGTCCAACAAGATGGCGGAGATATCGTTTTCAAAAGTTTCGAGCAAGGGATAGTGTATGTCGAAATGCGGGGCAACTGTGCAGGCTGTCCTTATGCAATGGTCACCCTCAAAGAAGGCGTTGAAAAAATCCTCAAAACTTATATTCCCGAAGTAAAAGAAGTCAAAAACTACGAAACGCCAAAAGCATGATAAAATCGCTTGCGTACATATTTTTCCTTTTTCTGCTCAGCACTTCTGCAGCACTTTCCGCAGAGAGCAAGGCCAAATATGACTTCAAAGCCGACGGCATTTACGTTGATGAAATCACCACCGCTGAGTTGGAAGAAATGTACCAAATCTACGGCTACAAAGATTATATCTACATGCGGGATTGGATATATCCGCCGATTTTTTTGAAAAAACTTCCTTCTGACTTCAGAGAAATCAAAGACCCTCAAAAGCGCAATAAACTTTTCTTACAAATTACGGGACCTTTAGCGCTCAAGCTCAAAGAAGAGCTTTTAGAACAACGCCTGCAAATTCTTCTGCTGGAAGACCAATTCAAAACCAAACATAATCTCTCACCTGAGCAAGAAAAATTTTTAGAAGAACAAGCCCAAAAGTATGATATTTTTACCCGTCTCAAAGGCGAAAGACGCTACTCTTACATCTTAAAAGAGCTTTTGCTTCGCGTCAACGCTGTCTCTCCGTCTTTATTGATGGGAGTAGCGGCCATAGAAAGCAATTGGGGAACCAACCGCCCTGCCAACGAAGGGAACTCTCTATATCGCGAACTTTTGTGGTATTCCGATGAACCGGGACTAATTCCTGAAGATGAAACCGAAGACAAAAGCTACAAATACAAAATTTTCCCTTCCCTACTTGATTCAATGCGCTCTTATGCTCACAAAATCAACACCGGAGTAAATTATCACCAAGTCCGATTCTTGCGCCAAGAAATAGAATATCGCGATAAACCGGTATTTGGTCGCACACTGGCTCATGCCATGATATTCGATTCGAATTTACCCAATTTTGCAGGACTTTTGGACTACACCATTACCTTTTATGAACTAACAAATTTTGATGAATCAAGCCTCGGAGACATAGATTGGCTTTTGAAAAAAACATCACCGCACCAATGAATCGACAAAAATTTGTAACAAAACATTAATTGTTCTTTTCAAATAAATTATTATATGATAAAACATAACAGGTTAATAAGACGGATTTGGGACAATGAACAAACTCGGACTGTCAAAAAAAGATGTAGAAAAACTCTCTCACGACTTATCGGTTGAGAATAAAGCTTTGACTGCCCAAAAAATTTCCGCTTATTATGATGGCAAAGACATCAGCGAAAGAGGACGTAAATTAGCGGAAGACATTTTCCGCATTATGGTAGAAGACGTTCAACTCAAGGTTCGCGAAGTTTTATCTGAAAGCCTGAAAAACTGTAAATCCATTCCGCGTGACATTGTCTTAAAACTCATAAACGACCAAGACAGTGTTGCTGTTCCTTTCATAAAATATTACGACAACCTCACCGATGAAGATTTAATCAATATCATTGAAGCGCAAAACGTCAGTAAGCAAAAGGCCGTTGCTTTAAGAAAAGGTTTATCTGCCGACGTTTCTCAATATATTGTCGATAAATGCGCCGAAGATGTTGTCGGCGTCTTAATCACCAACGAAACTGCAAATCTAAGAGAACAAACTTTTAATAGCATTATCAGCAAATACCCTAACAGTGAAAATATCAAAAAGAATTTAGTATATCGTTCCGAACTTCCGACATCTGTTATTGAAAAAATTGTAACCACTCTTTCGGAAGATTTACAAAAACGATTAATTATCACCCATAATCTTCCGAATGATATTGCGACAGATATTGTTGAACAAGTCAAAGAGAAAACAACATTAAAGATTTCAGAAGAATACAGTACCGACAAGCAAATTGAAGAATTGGTTCACCAGCTCTACACCTCAAATCACTTAACCCCGTCATTGGTTGTTCGCTCCATTTGCATGGGAGATTTGAAGTTTTTTGAATATGCTTTAGTGTACTTATCAAACACTCCTCTGCTGGAAGTCCGAAAAATTTTATTTAACCTGCAGGTAGATTTTATGATTCGTAATTTACTGCGCAAAGCTTTTATTCCCAAAAGTATGTTTCCGGCAGTTTTCAGTGCACTTAACGTTATAAAAGATATTCGCTTTGGTTGCCAAAAGAGTGACCGTGCTTCCTTTGTTCACAAGGTTATAGAAAGAATTCTTTCCGTCAACTCCTCATCTGACGAACTAAGCGAAGAAGATGTAAATTATCTGATATCAAAAATCAGTTAATTGATTATTTCTTAACCAATCTTGTATTATAAATAAGAATCCCAAGCAAAGGAGAAACTTCTTTGGCATTAAGTAATACAAGAAATTTAAGTGCGATTCTCGAATTAAATGATTTAATTTTAAATCAAGAAAATCATTCGGACGTCGTAGAAAAAATCATGGACACGGCCGCAGATATTTGCGATGCCGACAGTTATTTTTTCTATAATGTAAATGATGATAAGTTCTTAACACTCAGCTACAGCGTCAGTAAAAGTTTGCATATTTCGCGTAAAGGCTCAGATAACATGGCCTACGCCCCAACCATTTTTTTGCCCGAACAAAAAAACAAAGAACAAAAAACCATCGCTGAAGATTGCTTTTTCACCAAAGGAATCATCAACCTTAACAACATTTATGCCAATACCAAATTTGACAATAGTTTTTTCACGGAATTTGATGAAGATAACGACTATTCAACGGTATCCATTTTAAGTTTTCCAATAACCACCCGCAAAGGATATATCGTAGGAATTGCTCAGTTTATCAATCCTCGAGACGAAAGCGGCCGTACATTAACCTTTACACCGGACATTCAAAATTACACCATTTCCGTTTGCAATTTAATTGGCATTTTGCTTGAAAACAAAATGTTAACGGAAGCCTACGGTCAGTTATTAGAATCTTTCATAGAAGTTTTGGCACGAGCAATTGACGCTAAATCCCCCTATACGGGAGCACATTGTCAAAGAGTTCCGGTTATAGCACGGCTTCTAGCCACAGCAGCCGTTCAAGCCGACAGCGGTCCGCTAAAAGATTTTGAAATGAGTAGCGATGATTGGTATGCCTTACACATTGCCTCATGGTTACACGATTGTGGTAAAGTTACCACCCCGGAATACATTGTTGACAAAGCCACAAAGCTTGAAACAATATACAATCGCATTCATGAAATCCGTAATCGTTTTGAAATTTTACGGCGTGATGCTCATATCGAATATCTAAAAAAACGCCTGAAAAACGTTGATACTCAAGAACGCTTGCAAGCTGAGTTTGTTCATAAGGTTAAATTGCTTGAAAAAGATTATGACTTTGTAGCAAAGTGCAACATCGGCGACAACGAGCTTTCCCAACAAGATATCGCAGAACTAGAAAGAATATCACGCATAACATTCATGCGCTATTTTAGCCGCATAAAGGGTATTTCCTGGGCCGAAAGAGATCACATCACAGATCTTGAGGCAAGTGACAATCCGGGACTTGAAAATTTACTACAAAATCGCCCTGATCATTTATTTGACAAATACAATCGAGGAGAGCTCTACAATCTTGAGATTCCTAGAGGAACAATCAACAAAGAAGAGCGCGAAAAAATCAACGAGCACATTGTTGTAACGATAGATATGTTAAAAGCGCTTCCTTTCCCCAAAGAACTTTCCAAAGTTGTTGAATATGCCGGCGCACACCATGAGCGCATAGATGGCAAAGGTTATCCTAATGGTTTAACCGGTGCACAAATGTCTATTCCAGCCAAAATTATGGCCATTGCCGATATTTTTGAAGCACTCACAGCAAATGACCGCCCCTACAAAGAGCCCAAAAAGCTCTCCGAAGTTCTCAAGATAATGCAAGATATGAAAAACAACGGTCATATTGACCCTGATTTATATAAAGTCTTCATCACCAGTCAGGTTTATATGGATTACGCTGAACAATACATTTCACCCGAACAAATTGACGACATCAATCCCAATGACTACCTTTAACCCAAAGGAGTAACAATGAGTAATTTACTAATAGAACCGATTCTCTGCCGAGCCGGAACAATGGATAATTACAGCTGGCTCATAACCGACCAGGCAAGCAACCAAAGTGCCATCATAGACCCATCAGAAGCCGAACCTATAATCCAAAGGTGCCAAGCCAAAAACATTCGCCCACAATATATATTCAACACGCATCACCACTACGACCATACCGACGCCAATGAAGAGCTAAAATCTCTTTACAATGCCAAAGTTATCGGCGGAGCACACGACATAAATCGCATTCCCGGAATTGATATCGGCTTAGAAGACGGCGACACATTCAACCTTGGCGATTCGCAAGCCCAAATCATTCGAGTTGACGGTCACACCATCGGTCATATTTTATGGTATTTTCCTGAAAATAAAGCCTTATTTACCGGCGATACCTTATTTAACTTATGCATTGGAGGTTTATTTGAAGGCACAGCCGAACAAATGTTTTATTCTCTTGAAAAAATAAAAGCACTCCCCGGAGACACCAAATTTTACCCCGGACACGAATACACCATTCACGGCATGGGTTTTGCGCAATACTACAATCCTAATTCACAAATCTTAAAACAATACATAGAAACAGCCATGCAAAAAATTCGCAACCACCAACCGGTTGCACCCATAACTTTGGGAATTGAAAAGCAGTGTAACCCTTACTTGCAAGCAGTAACCCCACTGGCTTTACAAAAATTATGCAATGAATAGAAAAAATTAGACAAAAACGCTATTTTATGATAAAGTAGAATAATAAAAAACGACAACAAAGGCTAAGTCATGAAAATTTTATCAAAAGCAGAAAGAGATGCCGAACTCAAAAAACGAGCTGAAGAAGCAACTCTGAGAGCTAATCAATCTCCCGCAGATGAAAAAAAGAAAACTGCCACCTTTGAAAAAATAAAAGATTCTCTTCAAAAGATGGGATATGCAATTAAAGATGAAGATGGCCTAAAAGAAATCATCGGCTCAGACACATCCCTAAAATACGATAAAATAGGTATTTTAGCTCAAAGAGGCATTATCTCACTTAATGAAGAAGAATTAGATAATTCGAAACCGCAAGAAGCAAATATCTATAGCATCAGAGAGGACAATATCCCTGCCCCCAAAAAGCAACATACTCAAAAAACAGAAACCCAACCCAAGGCAAAAGAAACCCCGAAATCTAAAGAACCGGTAGTTTTTAGCATTAGTGAAGCTGATATTCCGGCTCCACAAAAACAACATTCACAAAAAGCAGAAACCCAGACCAAAACTGAGGTTTCCCCCAAAACGAAGCAAGGCACTCAAGAGCGCATAATTCGCCAAATTGAAGAACAGCGGCAAAAGCATCTTCAAGCAACAACTTCATCTCAGCTGGCACCTGACAACAACGCCCACAAGCAAGAAAATACACCCAAACAGGAAACAGCCCCCAAGCAAGAACCTGCTTCCAAACAAGAAACCGCCTCAAAGCAAGAAACTGCTCCCAAGGTCGAACAAAAACAACCCCAAAAAGATAATTCTTCTCAACAAGAACCTCCCTCTTTTGAGAAAAAATATGCCCAATCACTTGAACAATGGTGTCAAAAAAACACAGATAAAAAAACCGGCAAAATCAAAAGAGAGGTAAAAGAGGTTCAACAAACCATAATAAATTCCGAAAAAGAAACTCAAATAAAAATCGCACCACTTAGCCCCATTGCCGCCAAACGTGGAGATAATGGTGCTGTTTACAGAATCAAAAAAGGCTCAAAGCCCAACCATACAGATGTAACTTTAGGAAGTTCGGAACCGGGAAAACCCTTAAATTATGACTATTTTTACGCACTGGTAAAGGCTGCACATGATAGTGGTGCAGACACAATTGAATTTAACAACATCAAAACTCCTGAATTTAGAGATAAGCTCTTAGCTGCTGCTCTGCAATTTAAGATGAAACTTAAAAATCCGCCGGGAGCAATTAACTTAAACGCATCACATCTACAAAGTATTCCTCCGGGGTGCCGTCATTACCTTGAGCTCCATAATGAAAGCGTCAAAAAAGCCCTTCAAAAAATGGGAAAAGAAATCACTCCCGAAAAAGGCTCAAAATTTGGCACCGGCCCCAAGGCTGAAGAGCGTACTCATGCTGAAAAAGTATTTATAGAATCCGAAATTGCCCGATTAAAAGCCCAAAAAGCTGAAAAGGCACGGATTGCTATGGAAAAAAGACTAAATTCCCCCTCACAGGAAGACTATGAGCAACATCCTGAAAAATACATTAAAAATCAGCAAGCCCGCAAAAAACCAAAAAATAAATTATACCTTCCTCAAGGGAAAACACGCTAAAGCAAACACTAAAAAAGTCCGCATTCTATGCGGACTTTTTGTTAATCTTTACCTATCTGGACATTACGGTTAATATGAACAGACATTATAATTCCAAAAGATGCCATAACCGATAACATCACTGTACCACCATAAGAAATGAGAGGCAAAGGAATGCCCACAACCGGAATAAGCCCCAAAACCATTGAAATATTAATAAAGATATACATAAAATAGTTTGTAGCCAACCCGATTGCGACCAATTTTCCAAAATAACTAGTGCTTTTTAGAGCAAAAGAATAGCTATAAGCTAAAATAAGAAAATTCAATACAATCACCAAAAGAGCTCCCATCATTCCAAACTCTTCAGAAAGCATCGTGAAAATAAAGTCCGTATGTTTTTCGGGCAAAAAGTTTAAGTGACTTTGCGTTCCTTTTAAAAACCCTTTACCAAATACGCCACCCGAACCAAGAGCAATTTTTGATTGGATAATATGGTATCCGGCACCTAACGGGTCTCGTTCAGGGTCAAGGAAAGTCAACACACGATTTTTTTGATAATCATGTAAAAAGTGCCAAGCAACCGGCATAGAAACCAAACCGGCAATAAACACTGCCGCAAACTTCCAAATTTGCACCCCGACAGCAAAAAAGATAGCCCCGGTTGTAAACAAAAGCATCAAAGCCGTGCCCAAGTCCGGCTGAACAATAATCAATGCCGCAGGAACAAGAGCCATCAATAAGGGGGGAATAATTCCTTTAGTACTTTCAATTGTTTGCAAAGAAGAAGTATGGAAATACCTAGCCAAAACCAAAACCATGGCTATTTTCATTAATTCGGAAGGCTGTAATTTGAAAAAGCCAAAGTTAATCCATCTTTGCGCCCCCATACCGATATGTCCGGTAATATCAACGGCAATCAACAAAACCAACGTACCGGCATAAAACAAATAAGCATAACGCATAAGCCAACGAATATCTATCAGGGCCAAAAAAATCATCAAACCAAAGCCCATGGCAAAGCGAATTAAATGATTCACTGCCCAAGGTTGCCAATGCCCGTTAGCAGCAGAATATAGCATCAAGACACCAATTCCGGCCAACATCATAATTAAAAGCAAATAAGAAAAACTCAAACTGGCTAACTTTTCTCTGATAGTCAAACTCTGGTTTCTAAAAGTAGTTTCATAAGGTTTATACATCATCTTGCAGTCCTTACTTTCTCATTAACCGGGTCAAGGATTAAGGTTTCGAGCAACAATTTGCTGGCAATCGGAGCCGCGGCAGATGCACCGCCACCACCATGTTCCACCAACACGGCAACCGCATAACGAGGATTATCTTGTGGAGCATAAGCAATAAACAAACCATGGTCACGATATTTCCAAGGCAACTCATTTTGTTTCAAAACTCGTGTTTGTCTTTCTTTCATGGTAATACGTCTGACTTGTGTTGAACCTGTTTTACCACTCATCATCTGTCCGTTATAATTAAAGTGCGAACGATAAGCCGTACTTCCGGGAATATTCACCACGGCAAACATACCATCTTTAATCAGCTGCAAATTTTTATCAGACACATCAATTTTGCGAATAGCACTTTTATCTTTCACTTTAGTAAAAGTAGGTTTAACTTCATAGCCTCCGTTAGCAATTCTGGCCACCATCGTTGCCAGTTGCAAAGGTGTGGTTAGGATATATCCTTGCCCGATACCTGAAATCACACTTTCACCTTGTTGCCAAGGTTCGCCAAACCGATTAAGTTTCCACTTTTTATCTGGAATAAGGCCTGATTTTTCATTTTCAAGACCGACATCAATCTTACTTCCAAGACCAAATCTTCTTGACATATCGGCAATTTTTTCAATTCCTAATTTAAGTCCCATTTCATAAAAGAAAATATCACATGAATGAGCCAATGCTTCAACCACATTCAAATTTCCATGCCCACCTCTTTTCCAGTCATGGAAGATATGGTTGCCGAGGGTCATCTGACCATTACAATAAACCTGTGTATCAGGTTTAATTATTCCGGCTTCCAACGCAGCCAATGCCACAATCACCTTAAATGTTGACCCTGGAGAATATTGTCCCGAAATCGCCTTGTCGGTCAAGGGATGCTTTTCATTATTGAGCCAAGACTTCCAATCTTTAGAGCTTACGCCTTTAGTCATCAAATTCGGGTCAAATGCCGGAGCAGAGACAAAAGCTAAAATCTCACCGGTATTAACATCCAATAGCACGGCAGCACCGCTTTCTTCACCAAAGAGTTCAAAAGCTTTTTGCTGCAGTCTTGAATCAATTGTTAAAGTCAAAGGTTGACCGCTGATACCGTCAGTTTTTTCAATTTCTTTCATAATGCGTCCATACGCATTTACTTCCAGTTTAAGGTTTCCGCCTTTTCCTCTGAGTTCATCCTCATATTTTTTTTCAATACCTGACTTTCCGATTTTAAAGCCCGGAACTTGCAACAGAGGATCATCGTCTTTTTTAGCTTCTTTTTCATTAACGGCCGCCACATATCCCAAAATATGAGCCATGCTGGGACCGAAAGGATATTCTCTGGTTAAACCTTCATCAATATAAATACCGGGCAAATCCGCAGCATTAAGTTGAATTTTTGCTACTTCTTCCCAAGTCAAATTTTCTTTAATTTTAATAGGAACAAAACTTCTGTTTCGTTTCATTTCTTTTTTAATTTTTTCTTCTTCTTCATCTGAGAGGGGCATAATCTTTTTGAAAGCATCAAGAGTTTCTTGAACGTTGGGCGTTTGTTCAGCCACAATCAAAGCCTGAAAATTTTGTTGGTTTGTAGCAATTTCCACACCGTTTCTATCATAAATCACCCCACGAGGAGGAATCAGCAAGCGAGTTGAAATTCGGTTTTCATCGGCCAAGGTTTTATACCTGTCTGCTTGATAGACTTGCAAATAATACAGTCGCCCGACAATAACCAACAGCAACAAAAATTTCCCCAAAGCCATAATCAGGGAACGAGTGATAAGAACTTTTCCTTTATCGTTATCGCGGTTCATACTCAGCCCTCATCTTTCATCAAAGAATTTTGAACAAAGGCATTAACCAGACCAATCACCGGATAAAAGGCAATTGTAGCAAAGACAGAAAACATCAATAAAGGAAGCGGCAAAAATTGACTATAATACACCGAAACCAAAAGCCATCTGGCAAGCATTGTAATCAAACAAAACAAAGCAAACCCATACCAAGTAACCACAAAAGGTTTAGCATTAAAATAAGCAGCCAAATTACTAACCAGTAAATACATAACCAAGAAAGAAAAGATATTTGACCCAAAGGGAGCTGCCGTAATAATATCAACCACTAAGCCCAAAAAATACACTGAAAATAAGTTAAAAACATCTGGTCTGTGCAGTGTCCAAAAAAACACGCACATCAACCCCATATCTGGGCGCAAATTATTTGCTACGGCACTATCCAAAGGAATGTAAGAAAACAACACCCACAAGGCAGAAGTCACAAACGGCAAAAACTTTTGAATATAGGCAATTAAATTCTCTTGGAATTCTTCACTCATCAGCTTTTGCCTCAATCATTAAAGAAGTATCTGGAGAATTTTCGGTATCATCAATGATATTATAATCAACAATTCTGACATACTCAACTCTATCCAAATTGCCCAGAACTTTGACTTTTATATCATTCTTATCCACGGAAATAATTTTTCCGACCGGCAATCCAGGAGGGAACACCCCTGCCACACCAGAAGTAACAACTCTATCCCCGATTGCCAACTTTGCATCTAGAGGAACAAAAACCAACTTAGGGATAGACGTATTATCACCAGATAAAATACCTCTGGCTCTGGTTCTCTCAACCACAACCGGAATTTTTGAGTTAATATCCGTAATCAAAATAATTTTTGAATACATTTGACCAACTTGTTCAATACGTCCGATGACGCCGTTTTCACTCAAAACGACTTGCCCTTTCTTCACATTGGGATTTCCGGCCGTATAAGCAATTAAGGAGTGAGAGAAAGCATTTCCTTCCTCGGCAATAACGCGTGCAGTAACAAAAGTTGCTTCCGGAGGAGGCGTATAATTAAGCAACCCGCTCAAAAGCTTATTTTCAATTTCCAAAGCTCTGGCTTTTCCGGTCATCATTACCAATTTTTTATTTTCATCACGCAGAAGCGCATTATCCTCACGAATTTTTTTCAATTCATGAACATAATCATAAACCGACGCCAACAATCTGGCAGGAATCACTAAGACATCAATTAACGGGCTGACCACATCGGTTGCAACGGAGGAAGTTTTTTCAATAATTACGGTATCGGTTTTATTAATCAGCATCATGGCAAATGCCGATATAAAAAGAATTACGATGGCAAATTTCTTCACCAAGAGCCTAATATTGCTCAAATGAATAAATAAAACCTTCCGTCTTTTCATTATTCAACCTGTTTTACACTTCAAAAAACTAAAATACAACAAAGGGGGCAACGGATTTTAAAATTTCACACATAAAATTTAAAACCCACCCCCTTATTGTATCAAAACAAAATTAATACATTGTCGAGAGAATGCCTCTGAATTTTCTAAATTCATCTAAGGCACGACCGGTACCTTTAACCACGCAAGCCAAAGGCTCTTCGGCAATAGAAACCGGCAAACCGGTAGCATTTCTCAAAACTTGGTCAAGGTTAGAGAGCAATGCACCACCACCGGTCAAAACAATACCTTTATCAACGATATCGGCAGCCAATTCCGGAGCAGTATTTTCAAGAGCAACCTTAACAGCTTCTACGATTTGAGAAACAGGTTCAGCCAAGCTTTCAGCGACTTGACGTTCGGTAATAACGATTTCTTTAGGAACACCATTCATCAAATCGCGGCCTTTAATTTCAACGGTTCTACCCTCACCTTTTTCCGGCGGACAAGCTGAACCAACTTCTTTTTTAATTTTTTCGGCACTGCCTTCACCAACCAACAAGTTGTGATTTCTGCGAATATAGGAGATGATGGCAGCATCCATCTTATCACCGCCGACGCGAGCAGAACGTGCATAAACAATACCGCTCAAAGACATAACGGCAACCTCGGTTGTACCACCGCCAATATCAACCACCATGCTGCCGGTTGGTTCTGTAACAGGCAAATTAGCACCGATTGCAGCAGCCATAGGTTCTTCAATCAACCAAACCTTACGAGCACCTGCGGCCTCAGCAGATTCTTGAATAGCACGGCGTTCAACGGCAGTAGAACCTGAAGGTACGCAAACGATAACCATCGGCGAAGCGAAAGTACGACGATTATGTACTTTACGAATAAAGTATTTAATCATTTCCTCGGCAATTTCAAAATCGGCAATTACACCATCGCGCAACGGACGAATAGCGCTGATATTACCCGGAGTACGTCCCAACATCAATTTAGCATCATTACCGACGGCTAAAACTTGTTTTTTGCCTCTGAATTCTTCAATTGCCACCACGGATGGTTCGTTAAGAACAATTCCTTTACCTTTGACATAGACCAAGGTATTTGCTGTACCGAGGTCGATTGCCATATCTGCTGATAACCAGCCCATTAGATTTGCAAACATTATATATTTCTCCGGATATATTGATTTAATTATTATTGAGTTTTATAACCCTTTAAGCTTTTGTGCAACCCTTATAATCGTTTTTTAACACCTAAAATCACATTTTCCCTTTCAGTTTTTTGCCCCTGATAACAAGAACAAATCTCGATATCAGCTTTCAGTTTATGCCTAAACCAAGTCATTTGCCTTTTAGCATATTGTCTGGTATGAAGTTTTGCTAGATTACAAGCATCTTCAAGAGAAACCTCGCCTTTCACGGCTTGTAAAAGCTCAGGCACACCAAGAGCCTTCATTGCCGGCAAATTTTTATCCAAATTTAGCTTTGCCAAGTTTTCTGCTTCACTTAAAGCACCTTGCGCCATCATTTTATCCCAGCGCACAAAACACCTCTCATCAAGATCTTCTCTTGATGGCAAAATTTTAACCACCACAAACTTTGCCTCAGGTAACTTTTTTATCATTGGCTTTTGGTGCCATTCGCTCAAAGGAATACCTGTTTGCAACCACACTTCAAAAGCTCGTCTGACACGTGTCGTATCATTCGGACTGAGACGGTCAGCTGTTATCGGGTCATGAAGAGCCAATTCCTCATGAAGTTTGTTCACCCCGACTTCGTGCAATTTCCGCATCACTTGTTGTCGCACATTGGCTGATGTTTCGGGAATAGGCGTTGTACCGTTAATCAAATTGTCCAAATAAAGTCCGGTTCCTCCAACCACAATCGGCATTTTTCCTTTTTCCCAACAGGATTTAATTTCTTTCACAACCAAATTGAGCCAATCCACCACCGACCCGTTCACATCGGGCGAAAAGATTTCATACAAGCGGTGTTGAACACGCCGTTTATCTTCCTCGCTTGGTGCTGCCGAAATAATTGGAGTACCTTGGTAAATTTGCATTGAATCCGCATTAATGACCACACCGTTTAAAGCCTCAGCCAAATCAATAGCCAAAGCAGATTTTCCCGACGCGGTCGGACCGGCAACCACAATCACCTTATTCATAAAATCGAGATTCAAAACAAAATCCTTTATTTAAACAAATTTTGTGCTATTGTATCGCCCAAGTTTTGATATTTTATTAAGAAAGACCTTTTACAGATGAAAAAGACTATTTTTTTTGCCGCTATACTGACGTTTTTGAGCAAGCCTGCCTTTGCTTTTAACGCCACACATGACTTCACGGTTTTTTTAGGGCCTTTCAACGCCAGCAAAACCTCTTTCAACTATGCCTTAGATGACAATAACTACGCCGTATCCTCTAAAGTCCGCACTTTTGGATTTTTTGATACGCTTTATCCCTTTGAAGCCAACTATGCCACCACCGGCAGAATTGTCTCTGATAAACTTAAAACCACCAGCTATAAATATCAATCCCAATCACGTTTTACCAATCGCAAAAAAGAATTAGTTTACAACGAAGATGGACAACCCATTTACCGCATAAGCTCCAAAAACGGTAAAGAGAAAAAAGTCGAATTAACCCCATCTCCCAAAAATGATGAAACCACGGATTTGCAAACCGTTTTTGCCGAATTGGCACGCCAATACAACAAAGTAAAATTTTGCGATTCCCGCATGGAAGTTTTTGATGGCAAAAGACGCTTTGATGTCATTTTTAAGGATGAGGGACAAGAAGAACTCACACCCAACGAATATATGCCCTTTCAAGGCACTGCCAGCAAATGCTCCATGTATATTGATAAATTAGATTCCTCTGGCGATGACTTGCTTTGGCAAATCACCTCGGACCGCCCGATTTATTTCTGGATTTTAACCGATAAAGAGACTAATATACCTTTCATCGCCCAAATTCATATTGATGATACTCCTTTGGGCAAACTTGATGTTTATACATCAAACATAACCATAAATTCACAAAGAGGATAAAATGTTAGATAGAGCTGAATTGCTTCTTCCGGCCGGATCACTGGTCAAATTAAAAACCGCCATTCTTTACGGTGCCGATGCTGTTTATGCCGGCACTCCGGACATGTGCCTGCGCGCCCAATCCAAAATGACGCTGGAAGACTTGGAAGAAGGCATCAAATTTGTGCACCAAAAAGGCAAAAAAATCTACCTAACCTTAAACCTGTTTATGCATAATTCAGACGCCGCCAAATTACCGAAATTTGTTGAAACTTTGCGTCACCTTGGCCCAGACGGAGTTTTGATTGCCGACCCCGGCGTTTTTCAATACGTCAAAGACCACGCCCCTGAACTCAACCTCTTTGTTTCAACTCAGGCCAACATTTGTTCATCTTTAGCCGTTCAGTTTTGGCAAAACCAAGGAGCCAAGCTCTGCGTTTTGGGACGAGAAGTCACCTTTGCTGAAATGAAAGAAATCCGCGAACAATGCCCCGATATTTTGCTTGAGTGCTTTATGCATGGTGCAATGTGTATGTCTTATTCGGGCAGATGTTTAATCTCCAACTATTTGGCAGACCGCAGTGCCAACCAAGGAAAATGCGCTCACTGCTGCCGTTGGCACTATAAATTACACTTGCGCCTCAAAGACGGCTCCATCAAAGAAATTGAAATCAACGACCAAAACAAAGATGCCTTTGAGTTTTTATTGGAAGAAGAATTTCGCCCCGGAGAATATTTTGAAGTCGTTGAAGACGAACACGGCGGATATATTTTGAATTCAAAAGATATGTGCCTGCTTCCCCGCTTACCGGACTTGTTGAATATCGGCATGGATTCTCTCAAAGTTGAGGGACGCAACAAAACCGAATATTACGCCGCCATTGTTGCTCGCACCTACCGCCAAGCAATTGATGATTATTATAAGTCACCACAAACTTGGGACTATAAAAATTATATGGACGAGCTCTATACTCTGCAAAATCGAGGCTACTGCCTTGGTTTCCACGACGGCAAACTAACCAACATCAGCCAAAACTATGAATATACCCGCACCTTAGGCGATTGGCTTTTTGCCGGTTCTATCATTGAATGGCTTGATGACAAAGCTGTTTTTGAAATTCGCAACTATATTGACCAAGGAGAATATATTGAATTTCTCGTCCCCGGAGGACTGCAAAACATCCGCGTAACTTTCAATGAGTTTGAAGATGCCGACACTCACGAAAAGAGCACAAAAGTTTCTGCCGGACAAGGCAAAAAAATCCTCATAGACTTTAATAATGTTAAAGCCGAACTCATCACCAAAGGCAAAGCCAACAAAGAGCTCTCAGCCTCCCAAGTTAAAGAACTTTTGCCACAATATAGCATTGCCCGCAAACCTGCACCGCTAGAAGGAGAAAGCGGTACAATGTTAAGCCACAAAAAAGCAGAATTTAACACCTTATGCAATTCGGACTAAGTTTTCACTTAGTCCGAACTCTCTTAAAATCGCTTAAAAACACCCTCTTCAATCGGGGGCAAAAAGCAAGACCATCTGCCCACCACAAAGGAGACGGAATCAACTCTTGCCAAAGGCGGTCCCGAATGGCATGCCAACACCATTTCATCAATTTTTTCTTCTTCGCCGCGCATCATTATCTCAACCGAGCCGTCAGCCTCATTATGCACCCAGCCGGACAACCCACCGATTTCATTGGCGGTTTTCACTGCCCACCAACGAAATCCAATACCTTGAACGCGACCTTTAATTTTGATAAAAACTTCTTTTTGCATTAGTCTTTCAAAAAATCTTCCACATCTTTGAGTTCTTGTTTAATCTCATCGCGACGTTTATCTGCCAGTGCTTCATGCCCCCATTTATCGGCTTGCCAAATTTCTTCCAAAAAGGCAGCTCTAAAAGCCTCATCGGCATTTACTTTTCCCTTAACAAACGCCGCTGCCAATAGAACGGATTTAGTAATTTTAGAAACCTCATAAAAAGCTACTAATTCTTTATCAGACAAAGATTCTAAAAAAACCTGCAAGCGAGGCAAAGACGCGTTATTCTCAACAGGTACTTCCAAACTTTCCGTCGTCTGAAATTTGGCCTGCATTTTTTCTTTAGCCCATTCAACAATCGGGTCCCAAACTTTGCGCTCTTCTTCAATCAACTCCACCGCATCAGGATTACGAAACAAGAGCGTATCAGTTAAAGAAAAATTGACCATACGTTCAATAATTTCTTCTCGATGCTGAGCAACATCTTTCACCATAGCCTTAAAATTAGTCGTCATTTACAACTTCTCCTAAAAAGATTTTAGCAACATCTTAAAATTATCACGAATTTCACGTACACTTTTTTCAATTTGCTTTCCGGCATCTTTCACTGCCGCTTTTGAATCTTTAACGGCATCATTCTTAATTGTTGAAACTTTGCTTGGAGCCGGAAATTGATTAGCAAACGGTGTTTTTTGTAAAGCCGTCCAACACGGGCTGCTACCGCTATCCAAAATCAATTGCGAGCCAATAAAAGCTGGTCCCGTTGTTGCCACACCGACTAAAGTCTGCAGAGCTTGTTTTTCATCTAAAGAAATTTTAGGATTTTCGAGTGTCCCCTCAACCTTAATGAAAGAAGACAAAGCCTGAGCCACATTTGTATCAGACAAACTAAAAGACGGGGTAACCGTAAAGCTGATTTTGTCATTAACCATATTAATCACACCATCGCTAACCAAATTCAGTTGTTTAGATTGGATAGCAATACTTTGCGGGAACTTAGCTTTTCCAGAGCCTAAATCAGTTCGAACCACGGCACATTGCAAGTTAACTTCAGGATTTTTGTTCACCTTCAAATCAATCATACTTAAAAGCTGAGTTAAAATATTTCCGGTCAAAAAGTGCAAACTTCCAGTATTCACCACCGATTCGCCAACAATTGTAACAACCTGACCATTCAGATTTTGCACCAACTGGCGATAAGTTGCACCTTGTGTTGTAACATCGGCAAACACTTGCGTTTGACCGCCCGATTTAATACCGAAATCTTTAGGGCCTTCAACCACAAATTCTTTGTGTAAATCTTGGAGCAAAATATTTTTGCTGTTCAGCTTCAACACAATTTTTTGTGTTTTTGAATCAACATTTAATTGCGCATCAATATTTCCTTGCCCAAAGTCAAAAACCAAAGGCTTAACATTGAGCACCCCATTTTTCAAACCAGCCGTCAGTGCCACATTTTGTGCCGATACCGCCTCATTAACAATCAAGTTTTTAACATTGAGAATAACATCGGCATTGAGCGTATTTAGCACCTCATAAGGCACCTTCTCATCAGGAACAAGCTGTGAGGCTTGCGCTGTTCCGATAATGCTAAAGTCAGGCAAATTCAAAGCCATTGGCTTACTTTGGCTAAAGGATTGCAAGTCAATTTGTGCCGAATTCAAGTTAGCTTTGATATATGGCGTAGCGGCATTAATATTGGCCTCAACCATACCGGCAATAACATTTCCTGCCACGGTTAGAGAAGAAATATCTGCTTTGATGTTTTTGGTATTCCCGCTCAAATCAGCAATCAAAGTAGTCTCAGGTGCTCCAAAATTTCCCGCTGGATTATAAACATTAACCGCCAAATCATAACCTATATCGGACATAATGTTTTTAAGCACACCTTTGGCTTTTGCCTGAATTTGATAAGCCTTCACATTAACATCTACCGCATAAGGATTTTCGGCTTTCAAAAATTCATTAACAGAGCCTAAAACCGCCTGTCCGATAATGGGTTGATGATCATAATTCACATCAAAACTAATATTAATCGGTGCATCCATACTATTCATAGACAAATTAAAAGAATTGATTGCCACATTAACCTGACTTTTAGCTTTCAAATCATCAAACATCAAAATTGCATTTTGAATAGTAACGTTTTTAGCAGCAAAACCTGCCACCAAAGCATTAGCCGGAGTAGGTTCTGCATTTACAATCTCTTGTGAAGTTTCAGCAACGGGCAACTTAACCTCTTCAGCTGTTTTTTGAGGCATCTTCGGCTCAGGCAAATTTTTTGCCGCAGCCTTTTCTTCAGCGCCCAGTACCCAGTTTTCTTTTCCCTCAGCCGACACTTCTAAATAAACCTCAGGCTCACTCAGTGTAATATTATTGATAATCACTTGCTTTTGGAGCAACGGCAACAAAGCAAATTCCAACGTCAATTGTTTTACTTTAACCATTTGCGGATATTGCGCCCAAGGAGCATTAGCCACCTCCACATCATTAATTACCAATGTTGGGATTAGAGAAATTCCAAGACTAGCCTCACCATTAATGGTTAACTTTCGTCCTAATTCTTTAGAGGCCAAATCTTCTGCATATTTTTTATATTCGTTTAAATCAAATGTTTTGAGAAAATAATATCCACCTCCCAAAACACCAAGGATTAAAACCATAATTACAAAAAACAAAACCTTAAAAAATTTTTTCATCCTCTTACCCCTTAAATTCAATACCAAGAGTTTTTAACGCCTCGGCAAAATGCGTCGGCAAAGCAGCCTTAATAACCAATTTTTTATTATATATGGCAGATAAATCAATTTTGTATGCGTGAAGATAAAGTTTATCTTGAATATCCTTAAATTTCTGACGTTTTTCCCTGCCAAAATATTTATCATCTCCAACAATCGGACAACCGATATATTCCATATGCGCTCTGATTTGGTGTGTCCGCCCTGTCAAAGGCATAGCTTCCACCAAAGCAAATTTACTTCCCACTTCATCTAAAACTCTAAAACTTGTAATTGCAGGTTTTCCCTCATCGGTCACCACACTTTTTTCACCGATTTTTTCCAAATTAGCTTTAATCTCACCCGATTCTTTTTTAGGTGTATTGCACACCAAAGCCAAATATGTTTTGGGCAGCAAATGTTCTCTGAAAGCCTTAGTTAACTTATCGGCCCAAGTCCGATTCCTTGCCAACACCAAAATTCCACTCGTGTTTTTATCAATTCTATGCACAAGCTTTGGCTTTTCTGATTTTTCAAAACACAGGGCATCAAGCATTCCATCCACATGCCTATCGGTATTAGTTCCCCCCTGCACGGCCAAACCCGATGGTTTGTTTAACACAATTATGTTATCATCTTTATAAATCACCAAAGAGGTAATATATTTCGCATCTCTTCCGGAAACTTGAACTTTGTTTTCCGTTATGTTTTGGTCATCCATCGGCGGCACGCGCACTTCACTTCCGGCCACCAATTTCAAACTTGCTTCAGCCCTTTTTCCATCGACCTTGATTTGCTTGGTACGCAAGAGTTTTTGCAATCTTCCTAAAGTCAAATTCGGATAATACTTCAAAAACCATCTGTTCAGTCGCATTCCGTCATCTTCTGACTTAACTTTTTTAATTTCTACACCCGACATTTTTCTTTCCTCTTTAATTTGCTTGTAGTGTAAAATAAACTTAAAAGATTTACAAATTTAAAACACAAATCGCCCTGAATAAAAATTCAGAGCGATTTTGCAAAAAGAATCATTTCCGGCGTCCATAGTTACACTTGGTCCGCTCTTTCCCGATTTTTTTGGGAACGAAATAATTTTTCTTCTGTTCTTTTGCACTTTTAAAAACCGGCTCAAGCACAGGAAGCTCTACTCTTTCTAATTTATACAGCGGTTCCAAAAACCTTTTCATTTCAAAACTGCAACCGCAATTATTAATCTTCACCGCCTCAATACCATACTCATCACGCAAAACGCGTGCCAATTCCTCCAAATCCTTCGACGAAGAATTAATTAAGGCCAAAGCAAAATCTTTCAAAGAGCTAACGACCTCTTCTCCTTCTTCAAAAGAAGAATCTCCGTAGGCTCTGACTTCGAGGGGCTCACCTTTTTTCAAAGCAAAGCTAGCCGTTAAGACCTTTCGTCCCATTCCGATGGGGCTCACAAAATAAGAAGACTTTTCTTCTTTTAAAACATCTTTTTCCATACGCAATAAATTTAGAATAATATTATGAAATTACTTTTCATATAAAAGAAAAACACAAAAAAATCAAGCAATAAACAATCGCATCATTTTGGCACCGATAACCAAAAATCCGAAACCGACCACAATTGAGCCAGTCAAATAAGCTCCGGCTTCATACCATTTTTGGCTTACCAACAAATTATTAAAATCCAACATATAGGTTGAAAAAGTCGTAAATCCGCCCAAAAAACCGGTAATGATAAAACTTCTAATCTCTGGACGCAGATTCGTTTTGCTCAAAAAATATTCCGACGCCATTCCAATCAACAAAGCCCCGATAATATTGGTCAACATCACACCCCAATGTGATGAAATTTTAGATGTAACCAACCAACGTAAAATTGACCCGATTCCCCCACCGAGAAAAACGCCTAAAATAACCATTTCTATTGTCCTTGTTGTTTTTTGCGTGCTTGTTTTTCAATACGTAACTTATCAAAATAGTCCACGCGTTTTTTAATTTCTCTTTCAAACCCTCTATCAACCGGAAAATAGAGCTTAACTCTGCTCATTCCGTCCGGAAAATAATTAGCTCCAGAAAAGCCGTCTTCGCAGTCAGGGTCATATTCATATCCTTCATTATAACCAAGCTGTTTCATCAATTTTGTCGGCGCATTTAAGATATTTTTCGGAGGCATCAAAGAACCGGTCTTACGAGCCAATTCGCGCGCTTTATGCATGGCTTTATAAACTCCGACCGACTTTGGTGCCGTTGCCAAATAAGCCACCAACTGCATAATTGCCAAATCACCTTCCGGTGAGCCCAAACGCTCATATGTTTCCCAACAAGCAATCGCTTGGGTTACGGCATTAGGTTCTGCCAAAGACACATCTTCCACCGCAAAACGGGTTAAGCGGCGCAATAAATATTTTGGATCTTCTCCGGCCTCCAACATCCGCGCTGCCCAATACAGAGCTGCATCAACATCAGAACCGCGTAAAGACTTATGCACGGCCGAAATCAGGTTATAATGCCCATCTCTCCCTTTGTCATAAATCGGAGCCCGCGAGCGAATAACTTTCAAAATTGAATCTTTATCAAAAATTTCGCCCTCTTTGGCGTATGCCCAAACACTTTCCGCCAAGTTCAAAATATAGCGTCCGTCACCATCGGCAGTTGACTTCATAATCTGTCTGGCTTCTTCATCCACCGGAAGCTTCCGTCCGACTTCTCTTTCGGCTCGTTGCAACAACTCCTCAAAATTATCTTCATTAAGCCGATTCAACACAAAGACCTGACATCTCGACAACAAAGCGGCATTCAGCTCAAATGATGGATTTTCGGTTGTAGCACCCACCAAAATAACCGTTCCGTCTTCCACATAGGGCAAAAAACCATCTTGTTGCGACTTGTTAAATCTGTGAATTTCATCCACAAACAAGAGCGTCCCTTTGCCCTGATTTGCACGGCGTTCTTGAGCGTATTGAAACACGCGTTTCAAATCGGCCACACCCGAAAACACGGCCGAAATTTGTTCAAAATACAGATTGGTATGTTCGGCAATCAAACGAGCGATGGTCGTTTTCCCGCACCCCGGAGGCCCCCATAAAATAAACGATGTAATTTTACCGCTTTTGAGCATACGTCCCAAAGGTGCGTCATCACCGACCAAATGGTCTTGTCCCACAACTTCGTTAAGTGTTTGTGGGCGCAACCTATCGGCCAAAGGTCTCTTAACCTTATTTGAAAAAAGCGTTTCTTCCATATCACATCGATTCGTTTGAATTTTTGCTTATAATAGCAGAATTTATGCCAAATTCCAGCTGAAAATCAGTTATTTTTAAAGGGATTCATATTGGTTTGCTCTTTGAGCTTAAAGGCATCTTCATCCATCCACCAATCATCATTTTTCTGACGTAAATTTTCATCCTCTTGATTTTTATCTGTTGTATAATTCCACCGAGAAGAAACTTCTTCTGCCCACACGGTCTGAATATCTGAATCAGAATCCAACACTTCTGCCACTTCATCATACTTATCTTCCAGATAAGCATCTATATCATCTTCCGTTTCAACATTAATACCGCTTTTTCTAACCACATCGAGCAAATCAGGCACTTCAACATCTTGCAAATTTCTCTGTTCCACAATTTCTTGCTTAAGCATATACCCAACACTGCAAGCAGCTCTGCTTCTAAGTTTATCATCGCGCAAAAAATTAGCGGCACGAATATTCACCGGTAAATGATAAAAACCTTCCACTAATAACAAATAATGCTCTTTATCAAACTTAACCGAGCGTGGATGATGCATCAAATCTTTTGCAATCCGACGATAATAATTTGCATCAGCCAATCCTTTTTTAACCAAAGAAAAGCCTCCGGCATCCACCGCCGGAATTTGTACGGATTTTGTGCCAAAAACAGCTAATTTATTAAAATGCTCACTCATTCTTTTGGCATTATCCGCCATCATTAATTTTATTGAGCTATTACTGATGATATCTTCCAATTCTTCCACGCCATAGCGTTTCTCCACCATGTGCAATCCATCAGTTAACATCATAAAGGACAAATGCGCACTTTTGGCTTTGGTTAGTCCTTCTGTCAACATTGAAAGTTTTGGTAGTCTCTCAAAGTCGTCTAACACAAAACAAATTGGAAAATGCCCTTCGCTTTTCTTGTGCTTAGTATGATGAGCAATAAGCATATCAAATAAAAAACGGCTCATAACTGCTGATGATTTAACGGCATCTGCCACACTGTAAACCGTCGTCACTCGCCACTGTTCATCATGACGAGTACCTCGCATTTGTGCTAATGTAAAATCGCTTAAAGAGGTTCTTTCTCTAATATTACTTTTACGAAAAACCATTAAAGGGGACAGCATCATCGTAAAAATAATTCGTCTCTGCCGACGAGTCAAATAATAGAGTTGCTGCATAATTTGCACGGCTCTTGTATCATAACCAAACAGGCGCGCTTCTTTAATAAACTCGCCGAGCATAATTTTAAACCCGCCGACAGCCGCTTTTTCTTGATCTTCTTGAGTAATTGCAAAATAGCGCAACATCAAACAATCAGCAAACATCGGTAAACAAAATTCCTTGCCTCTCCAAAGTTCGGGCACATTTTCCCAGCTTCCGATTGGCAAATAATTATCTACATTCAAAGTTCCGTCATGCAGATTTTTAAGCGCTTCCTCTGCCACATCAGGTTTCATACACAAATAATAGCTTTCCAAAAGTTCTCTGTCAGCTTTTGCAATTTTTCCTTTTTCCAGCAATTCACTCAAAAAATAATCATTAGCCATAGCTTGTTCTATTTTAGAGGCAAAGAACAAAAGCAACCCCTCCATTGCCGTCTGAGAACTAACTTCCCAATAATTTCTTTTTTCATCAGGAAACAAGCATTGCACCAAAGTCTTAATATAAGTTACTCTATTTTCGCCTCTTTCCGGCATTTCTAACGATGAAACCGGATTCCACCTTGGCCAATATTCACCTTTTTCAGGCACATCGGTCAGCGCCCAGTTAAAGTAAAAAACATCTCCCAACTTAGAGCGATAACCGCTGGAATATTTTGCCAAAGCCCCGCTGCTATCCATCACCGCCAAACAAGCCTCATCTGAATCCAACGCCGTCGGCAAAGAAACGCAACTGCTTTTTCCTAAACCTTCACCGCCCCACACAAAGGTTGACATTGGATTTTCTGGCCTTATCAGCTGATTATGATACCGCCCCAAGACCCCAAAACACCCATCTAAAATATGCATTTTTTCCACATCTTGAGGTTTTGCAAAATGTTGTTTGAGCCGATACCACAAACGAAAAGAATTAGGTGTTTTCAAATAAGCCCAAATTGTCACACCAATAACCAACAAAGGCCCGAACAAGGGCACAACACCAACTAACGAGAATTTAAAATTCGCAAAATATTTATAATAAGATTTATAAAGAATAAGAGGATTTGAGAAAAAATCCCCCCAAAATCCATAAATCTTATCCAACGAATGTTCCGTAAAACCAAACTTAATAAAATAGGCCAAGCTCAAAAAAAACATTCCGGAAAAAACAAGCAACACAAGGGCCAAAAACAAAGCAAACAAGATGAGGCAAAGTGTTTTACCAATCCCGTTTTCTTGTTCTAGATAAAGTTTTCCTTTCATTATTAAAGCCTAATCCCTGGAACGATTTTTTAAAGCGCTCATCCGCTCGGCCACCATCGGATTGATGTTTTGTTTTTCAACTTCTTTAGGTTCAGGAGCTTTTTCTTCTTCCTTACTTTGAGCTAACGCCATTTCTAATTCCAATTTTTTCTGCCGTCTGGCTTCAAGCTCTTCCTGTTTGTGTTTTTCAATGAGAGCTCTTTTATTATCTTCCAAAACTTGATGCAATTCTTCGGTAGAAGATGAAATTTGGTTCTCTTTTTCCGCCTTTACCTTTTCAGCTTCTTTGTTTCCTTCTGGACGCTTCACAACGCGTCGATAAACCTTGTGTCCGGCTTTAACCATATCTACCAATTTTTGTGTTGATATGCCTTTATTTTTCAAGGTATCCCAAACGCCAACTTCTCTTCCATCATCCAAAAAGAAACTAGAGACATCAAACCCTTCACGCTGTTTTCCTTTATTTTTGGGCTTTGGAGCCATCAAGCGCTTAAGCTCTTCGGCATTAGGAACTCGTCCCAAGGCTTGAGCAATTTGCGCCGGCGTAATGATACATTCACTTAAATCCAATTCCATAATATTAACGCCGGTAAAATCGCAACCGGTAAAATCAACACCACGCAAATTAACATTTTTCAAATCGATTTTGGCCAAATTCAGCATAGTTAAATTCATCTTTGCCAAATTTAACTTATGCGGAGCATATTTTGCCAAATACTCCACCAGAGCCTGTAAATCTTCCAAACCGATTTCATCGATTCGAATATCAAGCAAAATAGCATTATCAAGGTCAGCATCGGTCAGTACAACCCCGTTTAAGATTGCACCGGTAAAATTGGTATTTTTTAAGACAGAATTTGATAAGACAGCACCGGTCAAATCTGCACCCGATAAATTAGCATCACTTAAATCTGCACCGGAAAAATCAACACCTTTGAGATTAGCCCCCGAAAAATCCACTCCTTTGAGGTTGGCAACCGAAAAATTAGCGTTTTCAAAATTTTCGTGAGCAAATTTTCCGTTTTCGAGATTTTTGCCACCAAACTCAATTCTGTTTGACATAAAGTTATCTAAATCATGAGGAGCTTCAGTATTTGTTTGCGCAACGGCATGCCAAGAAAATTCGGCATTTTCTTCACCACTAAGATACGTTTCCTTTTTTTTACGCAGTTCTTCAGCCTTTTTGTGATTATCTGAAGAAAGAGCAGACTGCGAATTGATATTGTCTTTTTCAGTCATTAATTTTACCAAGCTCCGCAAAACAGACTAAAAAACATTTTAACTTATCTCACAAGTTTTTACAAACAAAAATTACCTAGCGCAACAAACAGCCAACCTTATCAGCTCTGAGCTTATTACACATTTCCATAAAGCCACCATTTTCTTGTTGAATAATCAGGCGATACATTGGCTTTCCGCGAACATTTGCCCGCTCAACAACAGGACTGTATTTTCTCAAATCAGGATAAAGTTCTTTAAGCATCTTCCAATCCAAATCGGCGTTTTCTTTATAGCGATAAGACCCTAGTTGCATGATTGTCCGTTTATTAAATTCTTCACCCCTATAAGGCTCAAAATCACCCTTTGGTTGAGCAAGAGTAATTGGCTTTTCAGCTTTTGGATTTGGATTTTCTAATAATTCTTCCAACCAATTTTCTTTTTTGGCCCAATTATTATCTTCTATCCTAACAGGCGTCTGAGGCATTTGAACTTTAGAGAGCATTTCCACTGCGTCTTTATTAAAACCGACCTTCAAATTGGAGCTGATATCTTTAATTTTACCATCATAAAGTTTGGCATTAAAGGGATTAAAACCGGCATAAAAATACATTGCTCGAATAGCCACGGCTTTTTCAGCCAAAATCTGGCTTGCTTGCAACTCCATATTCAGCAATGAAATTTTTTGTTCCCACAAATCAACTTTTTGCGTACTTGTTAACCCTCTTTTTTTAGCACTTTGAGCGATATTTTTCTTTAATGTATCTATTTGCTTTGTAATTTCTTCATAATCAATATCTGCCCGCATCACAATATTATACGCCACTTCATTTTGCGTCATAATTGCCGCAGCCATTTCCTCAAAAGCCTGAAGTCTTAAGAGCTTTTTAGAGCTAGCATTTGGAGCATTTTTATATTGCCAAACTTTGTCCGCTAAATAGTTTGCCTGAAAATCGGCACGTTGTTGCAATTCTTTAATATACATAGGCTTTTCGGCGTCATAACCGTTAATTTCCAAACGTTCCACTTGCGGATATTCACTACGCAAAATCTGGCTGACCTGCTCATAAGAATATTTCTTGCTCAACTCTTTCTGAATTCTAAATTCCAGACGATTATTGAAAGCAGCTTTTCTAAAATCTTCGACACTAAGTTTAGCATCTAAATGATCGAGCTCATAAAAATTCCGCCCTTCCAAATCAATTTTTTTCTCATCACTTTTAACGAGCTGACGATAAACAATTAAACTCTCTTCCAAATTCTTTCTAATTTCAGAGAGTTTATAGATAACAACTTCCAAGCCTTTTTTATAAGCCTCATCTTCGGAGTTCAACACACCGATTCTATCCTGTTTATCGTTAAGAATTTTAATATCGCTTTGCAATCTTCTTATTTGGCGGTCAATTTCCTTAATTTTTTTAGAGGCCAAGAGAGCATCTTTATGCGCCTTGATTGCTGCCAGAGCCAAAGATTGAGCAGATTTTGCCTTTAAGCCTTCGCTCACAAAAGCCTCATCATCACTCACATTAGCCAAGGCATAGGCAATTGAAAAATCCAAAGCTCTCAAAGAATCATACATCGGATTTTGAGACGGATCTTTCATTTTAAGAATAGAATTAATAACTTGTCTCGGATTCTCAGCTTGATGAAAGAAAACTTTTTCTTTCAACGCCGGATAAGTCACGTTAATGTTATATTTAACACTTCTGGCCATTGAGTCATAGACATCTGTTTTACCTGTAATTTTTTCAGGCTTAATCGACAAATCAGCTTTATCAATCACAGGTTCGGATTTATTTGCATCAGGAGCCGAAGAGCAAGCGCTTAAGCAAGCAATTCCTAATACTCCGACCAAGCTCCACACACTTATTTTCATCATCAGCAACTCTCAAAAAGCCATTTCAACTATTATTACCAAGATTGTAACAATATGTAACATCTTTTTAAGAGCTTTTTATCAAGAAATTTGTTATTAGTAAACTAAATAATTTATGCATAAACTTAACTTTAGAGGAAAAATTCATGTCAAAGAACATTAGAGTTGCGGTTATTGGTGCCGGAATGATGGGTAAAAACCACCTTAAAACATATAAAAGTTTACCGGGTTTTGAATTAGTCGGCGTTTATGATATTTTTTCAGATGCCGCCAAAGCCGCAGCCGAAACATTTGGAATTAAAGCATTTTCATCAATGGAAGAAGTTGCAGCCAACGTTGATGCCGTCAGCGTTGTTACCACATCAGTTACCCACTGCAACGTTGGACAATTTTTCTTAAACCGCGGTATTCACTGCTTAATGGAAAAACCTTTGGCTTGTTCTGAAGAAGAATGCCAAATTTTGATTGACGCTGCCAAGAAAAACAACGTAACCCTTTTGGTTGGTCATATTGAACAATTCAATCCGGCAGTAGAACAAATGCACAAAATTTTATCTGACAGTTCCCGGATTCGTTCTCTCACTGCACAAAGAATGTCTGCCGCTTCAGGTCGTATTACCGATGTTGACGTATCAATGGACTTGATGATTCACGATATTGAAGTTGTTCAATCTTTGGTAAAATCACCTGTTGCCAAAGTTCAAGCCTCTGCAGTCAGAACATCTGACCAACCGGATGGTAAGAACTACATCACCGCTTTGATTGAGTTTGAAAACGGCGTTACAGCCAACTTAACCGCCAGCCGCATTACACAAGCTCGCGTTCGTACGCTCACTGTTACAACCGATACCAACTATATTGATATGGACTTCATCAATCAAAGCATTAACGTTCACTCTCAAGGACGTATGCCTTATGTTAATCAAGAAGAAATTCCGGAATGGATGCACTATGGCTTAAAAGGCAGTGTTGAACAACTCTTCATCCCGACCAATCAACCTCTGTCAGCTGAGTTGAGCCACTTTGGTGCTTGCATCAGAGGAGAAGCAACTCCGCGTATTACCGGCGAAATGGCCTTAGATGCCCTGAAAGTAATCTGGGAAGTACAAGATAAACTAGGCCTCCTGAAGAAAGAAGGTAATCTTGAATTAGCCGCCGCAGAGTAATTCTTGATTAATCTCTAAAATTAAGTTATCAATAGGGGCAAACAGCCCCTATTGATTTATCTGGAAAACAAATGCGCTACAAAATCACAATAGAATATGACGGAACCAATCTTCTCGGCTGGCAAGAACAACTTGATGGCCCTTCAGTCCAAGACTATCTGCAAAGAGCCTTGAGTTGCTTTACTCCGGCAGAAGAAACAAATGAAGTATTCGCCGCAGAAGAAGAGAATGAGGACGCGAGCACCGGAGAACGCCTCCAGAAGTCCAATTCAAATTTATCCAACAACGATTTTAGTGAGGCTTATAGTGGTGCTTCCACGGAGCGCAGCCCCGCAGCGTACAATGACGTACATGAGGACGCGAGCACCAGAGAGCACCTCCAGAAGTCCAATTCAAATTTATCCAACAACGATTTTAGTGAGGCTTATGGTGGTGCTTCCACGGAGCGCAGCCCCGCAGCGTACAATGACGTACGTGAGGACGCGAGCACCGGAGAACGCCTCCAGAAGTCCAATAAAATCGTTGTTTTCGGTGCAGGAAGAACTGATGCAGGCGTCCATTCCACATCTCAGGTTGCACATTTTGACCTAAAAGAAGACTTGGTTGATTGGAAATTGCGTGAGGCCATGAACGCACGTTTACGCGATATGGAAGCTCCGGTCAGCGTCATAAGCGTTGAAAAAGTCGGACTTGATTTTCATGCCCGCTTTAGCGCCAAGGGAAGAGGCTATTTATATCGAATTCTCAACCGCCGCGCTCCGGCAATTTTAGAAAAGAACCGCGTTTGGTGGGTCCCGGTGCCTTTGGATGTTGAAAAAATGCGCCAAGGAGCCAAATATCTTATTGGTCATCATGACTTCAGCTCATTTCGCGCTGCAGCGTGTCAAGCCAAATCCCCGATAAAAACTTTAGATAAATTAGATATTGAAGTCCATGGTGAAGAAATCCACTTTATTGTCGAAGCCCGCTCATTTTTACACCACCAAGTCCGCAACATGGTCGGCACCTTAAAAATGGTTGGCGATGGTCACCTTGAACCTGAAGACATCAAACGTATCTTAGAAGAAAAGAGGCGCTCTGCCGCCGGTGTCAATGCCCCTGCCTGCGGTTTATATTTAACTAAGGTGATGTATTAAATAGATTTGTTTTTTTCAGACAAAGCCAATTGCGCGTAATTCATTCGCGCTAAATCTTGGTCGTAATAGTCATTAATTGCTCGTAAAAATCTGGGAGATTTCATTCCGTAAAACTCTTTCGGGCGCGGACGTATCAAATTAAGATCCAACAATCCTCGGTTAATTCCGCCCAAATTATTGGTATTAGCAACAATCATTTTGGTCATTAAATGTTGCCCGTTCATCCAATGTCCAGCATCTTTAACCCGAGACAAATAGCTATTCATTACTTGCTCATCAAACTTTTGTTGATTTGTAAAAGTTGTCATAAACGAAAATTTTAACAATTCTTGTCCGGCATCACTTTTATAAAAACCGAATTGTTGCGGGTAATCAATTTTTGCAAAATATTGCGGAGCCTTATCAACCAACATGGCCGCCGTATTATAATCCTCATTTCCAAGACGCTTTTCACCTTTTAATGCTGACAACAAATGCCGATTAAGAAGGGTTACTGCTTTCACAAATTTCGGAGCAGAGAGCCTTTCATCGTCATAAATTTCACCGCAAACCTTATCCAAGGCATCATCTCCGGTATGAGGACGTTGATAGGTTGCCATTTTTTGCATACTTACGGTTTTCCGCAACACATCAATAACGCTTTCTCCGACATATTTTCTTTTCAAAAAAGGAGCCGCAAATTCATCTTGAATTTCCAGAGTATGTTTTTCATCATAACGGGACAAATCTAGCCAATGACTTTCCCGATATGTATTATCATATAAAGTAAAGGGCTGTTTGTTTTCATAAATCACAATTGGTTTTGTTTCATCAACAATATAGTGCCCCTCATTGTTATAATAAAAGAAATCTCCGTAATAGGCTGCAAAGATAGCCGCTTTTTCATAAAGACGTTCGTCTTCCCAAAACTTATCCGGCTGAGAAGCTGAATATTCAGCCAAACGCTTCATTTCATCTAATTCGGGCTTTGTTGGCTGAGAAGAAACCCTATCACAATCTTCTTTTCTTTCTTTACAAAAAGTAATAGACGGATAATCCAAAGAGAGTTTATCAATCTTTTCAATAAGTTTTTCCGCATCATGATTTTCATAATAGGCAATCAAAGCCTTCATAATATCATCTACCGCCGCAGAACAGCCATGAATCAAGTTACGCATTGTTTCACCATCAGCCATTACCCGGCTCAAAAACAAAGCGTTCAACCGTCTAGGAGTAACAAAACGGCGATTAATTCCATTAGCAATATCTTGAATAACAACTTGCTGCATAAAAAACTCTTTAATTTAAGCTAAAAACAAAAAGAGTTTACATTTTTCGCAAAATTTTGTCAACAATCAAAAGGTATCAAAAACTTCTTTTTCCAATACACGCTGTGCCACATCATAATCAAAACCGGCTCGTACAAGCGTTGCTAAATCTTTTTGGCGATATTCTCTTCGCTCCTCATCATTTTTTCTGAATGGGCCGATTTTTTTCTTTTTTGCCAAATTCAGAGCCAATTCTTCAGGATTATATTCTTGCTCTTGCAATAAATTTTCGATTAAAGATTCTTCTATTCCTTTTTGCAACAATTTCAATTTAATATATCGTGCCGACTTTCCTGCTGCCAAATAATCTTTAATTTTCATTTCGGCAAAACGAGCATCGGAAATATAGCCATATCTTTCACAGTCGCTCAAAATTTCTTCAATCCAAGCAAGAGCCTCCGACTTATCAAAATCAGGGTTAGAATAAGCATAATCATTCACACGACGCATCAAAACTTGTCTTAAATTGTCAACGGAAGATTCAAAACGTTCCAAATAATACAAGGCAATATTTTTGAGCCTTTGCTTGGTAATTTTTTTAGGAGCTCTGGTCTTTATTTTTTTGATTTCATCTTCCAACACTTGCAAAATCCTCTAAAATATACTACATCTAAGCTAAGTTAAACTAAGTATATAAAGGAAAAAAACGGTGGTTAACAATAATTTTGATAAGTGCACATCTTTTCACATTGACAACGGAGCCTTCATGGGACGATTAGTTCGTTTAGACGAAGTCATCAATACCATACTCTCCAAACACCAATACCCATTACAGGTTTCAGGCGTTGTTGCCGAGAGCACGGCTTTAGGCGCACTTTTATCCAGCACCATTAAGTATGACGGATTGTTTACCCTCCAAACCCAAACCAACGGTCCGGTCAGCATGGTTGTCGTTGATGTTTCTTCCCAAGGGCTTATCAGAGCCTGTGCCAATTTCAACCAAGAAGCATTAAAAAAATCTCTTGCCTTAAGAAAAGCTGACGAAACCGAGTTATTGGAAGCTCCTCACTACATGGGAGGCGGACACCTCGCTTTCACGGTTGACCAAGGCTCAAAAACCGACTTATACCAAGGAATAGTTGACCTTCAAGGTAAAACCTTGAGTGAATGTGCTCTCCGCTATTTCAAGCAATCTGAGCAAATTGAGACCTACCTTCAACTATTTTTACAAGCTCCCAGCGAAACCAATAAGAAGTGGAAAGCTGCGGGAATTTTGCTGCAAAAATTGCCTGACAATGGCGGTAAAATTTCTTCTGACACCGAAACTTTGGATGAAGCTTGGAAAGAAGCCACGATTTTGGCTCAAAGCCTAAAACGTGAAGAAGTATTTGACGATAATTTATCTGATGAAGAGATATTGCATCGCCTTTTCCACGCCAACGACCTCCGCTTAAGTAATATAAAAGAATATCATTTTGGGTGTCGTTGCAGCCGGGAGAAGCTGTTTAATACCTTACACGCCATGAGCGCCAAAGATATTGAAGACATGTGTGAAAACAACAAAATCACGGCGACTTGCCACTTCTGCGGCACAGTTTACAGCTTTGATAAAGGAGAATTAATTTCTCACTAAAAATATAAAAAAAATACTAGTGAAAAATCTAAAAATAAGATAGAATAAAAGAAGTGATAAATTTTTCTTTCTCCGAGGCAGGTAAACCCTGCCTTTTTTCTATGCATTAAGCATATATTAAACTTCCGCTTGTATATTAAGCTAAAAATAACTTTAGGAAGTCGTAAAATGAAAAAGTTAAATAAAATTTTCTTAGCCTTATGCGTACTTGGCATGAGTGCCGGTTGCGCATTATTTGGCACCCCGGAAGAACCCAACCGCTATAGCGATGTACGCTTTGAAAATCAAAGCCCGATAAAATTAAAAGTCAACAAAGTAGAAGTAATTTCGGAATTCACACCGACATTTCGTCGTCCGAATGTCGAACACCTCTTCCCGATTTCTATTGAAAAATCCGCTCGCAACTGGGCTCATGACCGTTTAGAGGCTGTTGATTTTTCATCCGACAAAGTTGCACAATTCATCATTAAAGACGCAAGCGTCACTGAAGAACTTGAAACCACGGACAAAGTTTTTGAAAGCGACCGCATGGTTTATCGCGCTAACTTAAATGTTGTTATTCGCATCAGCGACCCGCAAAAACTTTCCAACGCCGAAACCGAAATTCAAGCTTGGAGGGAGCTCAAAATTCCGGCAGACTACGATATTTCGGAAAAAGAAAAATATTGGAACAACATGGTAAGAAAACTGTTTGATGAATTTAATGTCCGTATGGAGAAAAACGTTCATCAATACTTAAATATGTATGTTGAAAACAGCGATTACATCCAAGAATACTAAAAAAAAACTCCGGACAACCTCCGGAGTTTTTTTTAATTTAAGTGAGCTGAAACAGGCTCATTAACAGACATCATAAAAGTCGGGATTTTAATATCTTGCGATTCCTTTTGCCCTTCTTTTTGAATTTTGCAACTTCCGTAAAACACTGCATTTGGGGAGCTCAACGGAGCCATACTTGTAAACTCAAAAAATTCACCGGGTTCAAGCATTGGAATTTCACCCTTAAACCCAAGAGAATCATCACAAAAGCGATTCCCTTTATCATCGGTAATATTCCAATTTTTGCCAAGTAGCTGTACTCTTTGCGAAGAGTTATTTTCAATACAGAAATAATACCCCCACAAAAACTCTTGCTTATTTTGATTTTCTTCCACCAAAGTCGGACAAGCTCTGATAACAATATCCTCGGCAGAAGCCTCAACCGGCTCAATTTCACTAAACATGGACCTAACTCCCGTTTATAATTAATTAATAATTTATTAATAAATTTCTCTTAGCTGATTCGCAATTTGAGTCTTTACTTGTTCACAGTATTATCCCCACATATCTTTAAAGGCAAAAAAAGGCTTGCAAAGCCCAAATTTCTTCATCTCTGGAGTCGCCAACAACAAAAAGGTCGGGAATTCAAATCCCGACCTTTTATCTCAAGTCATACAAAAATTATTTAGCTAAGATAGAAAGCAATTTCTTTGTAGCTTCTTCAGTGCTTGTATTATCACAAACGGCAACCTCACTGGCCAAACGGTCTAAAGCTTGCTCATAAATTTGTCGTTCACTGTAAGATTGTTCTGCCAAATTTTCACTACGATACAAGTCACGAACGACTTCAGCGACAGCAACCGGGTTTCCGGAATTAATTTTATTTTCATATTCCTGCGCCCTGCGAGACCACATAACTTTCTTAACTTTAGCTTTTCCCTTCAATACATTCAAAGCATCGCTCATGGTAGAAGCCTCAGAGATTTTACGTAATCCGACTGATTCGACCTTAGCCATCGGAATACGCAAAGTCATTTTATCTTTAGCAAAATTAACCACAATTAATTCCAGCTCTGAACCGGCAATTTTTTGTTTTGAGATATCGGATACTTTACCAACCCCATGAGCCGGGTAAACAACAAAATCACCAGAGTTAAAAGCAATAGCAGATGAAGTTTTTTTAATCATTTATCTGTCCTATCAAAATATCTGAAATTAATGGAAAAGAACAACATTGTCCCAATTACGAACAGGACTATACCACATTTTTAAGCTTAAATCTAGTCTAAAAATATAAAATTTTGTCAAAAAAAATTAAAACAGCCGCTCTGCACTTGCAAAGGGCTGTTTTTTTTAGAGTTTACACCGCAACTGGTGCTTTGATTGACGGCCAAGGATTATAGTTTTCCAAACAAAAATCCTCATACCTAAAATCCTCCAAATTTTTTACATCGGGATTAAGCCTCATCTGAGGAAGCTCTCTCGGCTCACGCGTGAGCTGTTCTTTGACTTGATTGAAGTGGTTCAAGTAGATATGCGTATCTCCAAAGGTATGAATAAATTCATAAGCCTGTAAACCACATACCTGAGCCAACATCATCGTCAATAAAGAATAAGACGCGATATTAAAAGGCACGCCTAAGAAACAATCACAACTTCGCTGATAAAGCATCAAAGACAAACGCCCTTCCGCCACATAGCACTGAAACATCATATGGCAAGGCGGCAAGTGCATTTCTGCCAACTGCGAAGGATTCCAAGCCGAAACAATCATACGCCTGTCATTAGGATTGGTTTTAAGCCTTTTTACCAAATCGGCAATTTGGTCGATTCCATCACCGTTCCAATTACGCCATTGCGCACCATACACCGGCCCCAAATCTCCGTTTTCATCAGCCCATTCGTCCCAAATTGTCACCTTGTTGTCATGGAGATATTTGATGTTTGTATCTCCTTTGAGGAACCATAACAATTCGTGAATAATTGCTCTGGTATAGAGCTTTTTGGTGGTCAACAAAGGAAAACCTTTGGTCAAATCAAACCGCAACTGTCTTCCGAAAACACTTCGAGTCCCAACACCCGTACGATCCATTTTATCAATACCATTTTCCATGATATCTGATAACAAATCCAAATACTGTTTCATAAAAATTGAAATTAAAATGATAAAAACAAAATAACAAATTTTGCTTTTACCTAACACAAAAAATCAGAGAAATCAATAAGCAAGGAATATCTTTGACACGCGAAATCTGTATTATTTTATCTCCAAGGGAAATCCGCCCGGATTTTCATATGTGCGCAAAAGAATAAGATTTTAGTGCAAAGAAAACGGAGTGTACCCGATTAGTACATGAGTATTTCTTTGACACGCGAAATCTGCCTTATTTTGCCGCAGAGGGAAATCCGCCCGTTTGGCGCAAACACTCCCCCACCACCATCACCGCCGATACGGCAACGTTAATCGAGCGCGCATTTTCATTCATCGGAATAAGAAGACGAGCATCTGCGGTGTGATGAACTTCTTCGGGAACACCGGCCGATTCGCGCCCCATTAAGATAATGTCATTAGGTTGAAATTTGAAATTATAATATGGCTCTGTTGCATGCGTTGTCAAAAGCACGATTCGTCCATACTCATCCGGATGTTCGGCACGATATTGCAAAAAATGCTCCCAAGATTTATGGCGTCTGTATTTCACCAAATGCAAATAATCCATACCGGCACGTTTCAGCGTTTTTTCTGAAAAAATATAACCACAAGGCTCAATAATATCGAGTTCCACATCCAAACAAGCACCCAAGCGCAAGAGTGTACCCGTATTTTGCGGAATATCAGGTTGAAACAGTGCCAAACGCATAATCTTATCCTCTCATAAAAGTTTTTATGAGTTGTAGCGCAAAAGCGCTTCTCTCGCAAGCAAAAAACAAAAAAACGGAGCTTGTCCTCAAAACAAACTCCGTTCTTCTCTAAGTTTTAGATTAGAACCGACCTCTACGATAATAAAGGTCAATTATTTCTCTAATGTTCTTTGCTTTTTCCAGTAAAGATGTCGGCGGATAATAAGCCCGCTTTTCACCTTTCAAACCAATAGACAAAGCCTGAAAGACTTTGTTGGTTTTGATAAAATACCGACACTGCTGAGAGAGATACTCATTTGTACCATGAGTAGCCTCATCAGGTCTTAACTCCGAATACAAGTCATCATCTAACCCGTATTCTTTTCCCGTTACATCGCGAACAATCGCCAAGCCTTTTTGGAAAAAGGTTTCCTTTTTTTCTTCCTGCCGCTCAACATAAGCAGCAAAATCTGAAACCTTTACCAAGCCAAGGCTGGTAGATATTCTCAAATCCGGCAACACCTGCCGAAGCATTTGTTTCAGAGATTCACGCTTTCGGGCATAAACCTCTAAGTTCATAATTTCAGCACTATTACCTTCAATTCCAGTTAATTTTTCGAACTGGTTCGCAACCAGTTCCTCTGTCTTTTTGCACATAATTTATAAATTTTAATTAAAATAATAAAATATTTACGCGGTATATAGCACAAAATACCGACGCTGTCAACTTTTTGTCTAAAAGTATTTTTTTGCGAATTAAACGTTAAACAAGAAATTCATCATATCGCCGTCTTTAACGACATAATCCTTGCCCTCAGAGCGCATTTTTCCGGCATCTTTGCAGGCTTGTTCACTGCCATATTTCACAAAATCATCATAAGAGATTGTCTCAGCTCGAATAAAACCTCTCTCAAAATCTGAGTGAATAATTCCGGCACAAACCGGTGCTTTTGAGCCTTTCAAAAACGTCCAAGCACGCACTTCTTTCGGTCCGGCAGTAAAATAGGTTTCGAGTCCCAAAAGTTTATATCCGGCACGAATAATCTTTGCCAAACCGGTTTCTTCCAAACCAAGCGATTGCAAAAATTCTTTTTTCTCATCTTCGGATTCGAGTTGAGCCACTTCCGATTCGATTTCGGCTGAAATAATAACCGCACTTGCCCCTTCAGCTTCAGCCTTAGTCATCACCATATCGGAGAACTTATTACCTGTTGCAGCCGATTCTTCATCTACATTGCAAACATAGAGCACCGGCTTAGCCGTTAAAAGCTGCAACATTTTATATTCTTTGCAGGCATCTTTATTTGTGGGGTCAGGCGCAGCCGTCCGAGCCGGTTTTCCAGCCTTCAAAGCCTCAATCACTGGACGCATGACCGATTCTCTTAAAACGGATTCTTTTTCACCGCTCTTAGCTTTTTTCTGCACTTGGTCATAGCGTTTTTCCAAAGATTCCAAATCGGCAATCATCAATTCTGTTTCTACGATTTCTGCATCGCGAATAGGGTCAACTGAGCCTTCAACGTGAGTAATATTATCGTTTTCAAAACATCTCAAAACATGGATAATTGCATCAACTTCACGAATATTAGCCAAGAACTGATTGCCTAAACCCTCGCCCTTGGAAGCACCTTTAACCAAACCGGCAATATCCACAAATTCCAACTGAGTAGGGGTAACCATTCTGGGCTTAACGATTTCAGCCAATTTATCCAATCTCGGATCAGGCACAGCCACACGACCGGTATTTGGTTCAATCGTACAAAAAGGAAAATTGGCCGCCTGAGCCGCAATAGTCTGCGTCAAAGCATTAAACAATGTAGATTTACCAACATTAGGCAAGCCGACAATTCCGCAATTAAAACCCATAACAAAAAACTCCTTAAATTTTTAGTTCAAACTTAAGGAGTCTTATATCTGATAGAGGACGATATTTCAAGCCAATTCTATAACTTCAAACCCAAGATAACCGTTTTTTCACCTTTTGCAAAATGGAGTAAGGTCAAACCAAACAAGGCTATATGCGTTTTCTTTCCGATTTGACAGCGAAACCACGATTGCCCCAAATTCTGCAAACTTTGCTTAATCTTATAACAGGTAGCACAACGGCAATAGCTCAAAAAGTCATCACTTTCCAAGAGTTTTCCCACCAGCTCATGATGATTCACCATCTCTTTAGAAACCCCTAAATGACACAACAAATCTTTCACTTGCTGATAATAGAGCTTATGGTTTGCATTTTGCGCAAAACCGGAACTTAAAATCCGCACCGGCAAATCAATTTTTCCCAAGAACCCATTTTCCTGATAGTATTCAAAAATCTTTTGAAAAATGAGCAAATTATCTTTACCGCTTTTGAGTTTTTGCCTTGCCACGACTGAGTTTTCATGCTGACGATAAAACACGGTTCCGCCGTCACTCACGGCAATTTTCCGTAAATGCGGCAGTAAGGCATAATGAAAGAACTCATCTTCATACAAACAACCTTCAGGAAAAGAAATTTCCAAATCTCTGATAGCTTTGAGCTTAAAAAGCTTTCCCCAAGCCACAACCCACATCTGATTAATAATTTCATTAGTGATTTGAAAAGTTCCCTCCGAATGACCAGAAATCATGCGGTCTTTTGCCGTTTTTTTCTTTCCGTCACAAATCACGATATCATGCACACAAACCACATCGGCATTTGTTCTCGTTTGGGTTTTCACCAGTTCTTCAATACATTGCTTATCAATTTTATCATCTGCATCCAAAAAGAAAACCAAGTCACCTTTAGCTTTTTTTAAGCCTAAATTTTTGGCTGTGGCTTTTCCACCCTCATTTAAGGTAAAGAGTTGAATATTCTTATATTTTTGAACATAACCAGATAAAATTTCGGCGCATTTTTCCGAGGCGCCAAAATTCACACAAAGAACTTCTAATTTTTCGTAAGTTTGTTTAACAATCGATTCCAAACAATCCTTTAAGAATTGTTCATCATTATAAACCGGTACAATTACCGACACCAAAGAAGAAGCCATAGCACTCTCCTGTTTTGCATATAAACCAACTCATATTTTAGAGACAAACACTTAATTCAGGCTTAACAAAACGGCGTAAGTCTATTTTTTCTTTCTTTTCAATTGAAAACGCATTCCCAAAAAATGAATAATCTTATATTTTTTGCAATAAGAATTGCGAATACTAAACAGACGTTCCGCAAAAGTTAAATCTTTAATATGGACTAATTTATTAATAACTTCAGCCCCATATCTTTTCCGCAAATCATTCAAAAATTTCTTCCGCAAAGACATATATTGCTTATTATTCTGCAAAGAAAATTTATTAATATATCCCTCAATTCCGCTGATAAATTTATTCATTACCAACTGTTTTGTTTCCAAAGATTGTTTTTGAAAGATATCCATTTTTTCCAAAGAATAGAATGCCTCTATATCGCTGGCAATACAATCGAGCTTAGCGGTTGCCGACCCTTGACGATTAATCCGATAAACGTAGAAATATTCATCCACATAAGAACAATGCGGTTTATTAAAATAGCACAACAAATTAAAAATAACATCTTCCGCCGTCTTAATACCGACCGGAAATTCGATATGATGTTTTTTAATAAAATCAGCTCGATAAATCTTATTCCACACAACGGACAAGAAAGCATAAATCGAAGGATTTTTAGGATCTTTTACCAAAGATTCTTGAATTTCATTTTTGAAAGTATCATTATCCCAAACAAATTTTTTATCTCCATCGAGTAAATAACTTTCAAAAATCAAAATATCAGAATTATTTTTTTCAATATGAGCCAGAGCATCTTGCAAAAAATTCGGTTCAACACAATCATCGCCGTCCAAAAAAGCGATATACTCTCCTTGAGCTTTTTTCAATCCCTGATTTCTGGCAACGGACACACCTTCATTTTTCTTATCAATCACGACAACACGGCTATCTTTTGCTTGGTATTTTTTCAAAATCTCCAAAGAACCGTCTTTTGACCCGTCATTAATAAAAATTGCCTCAAAGTTATCAAAACTTTGGGCAAGCAAACTATCCAAACATTGTGGAAGATATTGTTCAACATTATAAACGGGTACGATGACAGAAATTTTAGGCTGTTGTTTCATTTCCTTCTCCACAAATAAGAGCAACATTTATGCTAATAGGATTATAAGGATACGAAACAAAAGTCAACTAAAGAACCTATTTTCTGAGTAAATTTCCGATTTTATTAGAAAAAGCGGCAATACCGTCTTTCAAAACAACACCGATATTTTCCGTAACCAAACGAATATTCTCATCAAGGATTGCTTTGTCAGCCTTAGAAAAACCTGTCAAAACATGATTAACTACCGCCTCATGGGGCAAATTGCTATCGGGATGACCAATTCCTAACCGAACCCGATTATAATTTGGGCTAATTTGCGCATCAATGCTCTTAAGCCCGTTATGCCCACCGGCACCACCACCGATTTTAGCTTTAATTTGATTAATTTTCAAATCCATATCATCATGAATGACAATCACATTTTGCGGTAAGATTTTATAGAAATGTGCAGCCTTAACCACTGAGTTGCCGGATAAGTTCATATAAGTCTGTGGCTTAAGCAAATAAACTTTTTCGCCCTCAATCGTCCCTTCACTAATCAGCCCGTCAAACTTAGCCTTATATGGCCCGAAATGATATTCTTCATGAATTTCATCAGCCACCATAAACCCAACATTATGACGAGTATTTTGATATTCAGCTCCGGGATTGCCCAAACCAACAATTAAAAACATCTTTGACCTTTTCTTTCATTTTCACAGAACATAATCATTAAGGTTCTGGAAAAAGCATCTAATAATAAGAAATAAAAGGGCGGAAAATTTTAGCGTACACCTAGATACGTGAATTTTCCGCCTCTTAAAATTTCTGTATTAGTAAACCTTTATACAGACTTTAACCGTTATTTTCTAAGAAAATCGACGTGTAACGGCTTATCGCTAACCGGATGGAATTGAACATCCTGGCAAACGACTTTGTGTTTTTTGCCATCAACGTTGATTTCGATATCGGCATCATAGAAACCGACCATATCCAAAGCTTTTTCCAATTGAACCGGATCCAAGCTAATCAACAGGGCTTCTTTGTTACCACCGTAAATAACCGCAGGAACGCGACCTTCACGACGACATGCACGAGCTGCCCCCTTACCTGCTTTTTCACGCAATTGAGCGTCAAAAGTAATATCTGCCATCTTTATTATTCCTTATAAAAAAAATTAAACTCTCGCAGACCTCCAGGGGTGTCCGACGAGTAGGACTCTTTTACACCTTTATTTTCAATATTTCAAGAGCTTTTTAAACACCAAAAGAGGAGATGTTTCCACCTCCTCTTTGATAAATTTTCTTAAGCTCTTAACAAATAGAGCTCATTGTCTGCCGTAGGTTCTTCTTCAATTACGGCTGGAATGGTAACTCCTTTTGTTACCTGCCCTTCACTAAGGTTCATAAAAACCCCATAGCAAAGAACCCCGTCTTTATTAAAGATGGCATGCCAGCCATCTTCTTCTGAGAAGAACTCCAACTTGGCTTCAACCTCTATAGGTTGTTGTTTAGTAGTTTTTTTAGCCTCAATGTCCACTCTCACATTTTTCCAATAAACAAGAGCAAACATAAACACCAACACTGCAATTAAAATAACTAGTTCCATAATCTTAGTTTTTTAAAAATTTAAAGAAATTTGCCAAATTCAGTTTTTTGCTTCTCCTTTTCTTTGAAGCAAAATATCGAGCGCTTTCACCCCAATCCATTTTTTCCAAGAGTTCAACCTCCACTCTTGTAGAAAGGACAGAATATTTCAACACCCGACACCAATAGGTTTGCTTTTCTTCAGGTTTTTTATCGTTCAAAGTCTGAACAATCACCACCGGAATAATCGTCAAATGCGTCAGGATTCTCCCCCTTAATTCATCATCGATTTTATCGACAATGCAAGGATACATTGCGCCGGTTTTAGCCCGATGCCATAAACGAAAATCAACCCAAAACTTATAACACAATGCTGCAATAATAGCTACCCAACCAATAAAGTTTTTGGAGCTAAAAAGCAACACCCAAACCAAAGTCAAACCAAACTGCACTCGAATGTCTTGCATTCTTGGCAAAGATTTAGCCAACCAAAACTGATTAGCTAACCAGACAATGACACCAGCCACCGCCCAATAAATTAAGATAACGATTGGATTCATATCTCTAAATTTTTATAATTAATAATATTCCTAATACTTATAAATCAGCGCCATTATAGACAAAAATTATAAAATGTCAAACAAACAAAAAGGCTTTTATCTTACATTAGATAAAAGCCTCTATAAAAAATTATGAATAAGGAGTAACCTTTATGTCAACCCCTTCACCATAAAACCATTCCCAAACATCGTAATAACAAGATTTGACAATGACCGGGAAAACACTTCCTTGTTGGTACTTTTCAAAATCTCTGACATCTAGCTCTGCACTTAAAGAATTTTTGCAAAAATCAGTATCAAATTCCCCAAAAATTCTATCTGGTTTATAACAAATATAATTCACCTTAAAGTAATAAACGCCTGACATCAGTTTCTTTGTAAACTTCTTTCTAAAAATCCGAATAGTAAGCAACGCCAAAATCTGACTTACGATTGCCAAGCCCAACCAGAAGAACAATTCAAAACGGCTAAAAGGATTTGTTGATACAAAATATCCAACAAAAAAGATTGAATCTGCCGTTAGCTTAAATAACAGATAATAAGCCCATCCTCTTTGAGAACCGATACTCATAATCTTTTTCTTAAATAGAGCAAACAAAAAATTACCCACATTAAGAGCAATCAGGATTCCAAAAATCCAATAAAAAACATAATCCATAAGCTAAAAAAGTTTTTAAGTAATACAATAATAAATTATTATTTTCAGCTATACTTAAATTTCTTTTTTGAGTCAAACAAAAAAAGGGGCAGCCCAGCCACCCCTTTTTGTTGAAATGTAAGACTAAATTATTTTTCCAAGTCTTCACCGGTTTCTTGATTAACTCTTTTAGCAGAGAGTTTAATCTTACCGCGATTATCTTGGCCGATACATTTAACCCAAATGGTATCACCCTCTTTATAGAAGTCAGAAACAGAGGCGATTCTCTCATTTTTAACTTCAGAGATATGAACCAAACCTTCGGTCGTTCCGAGGAAGCGAACAAAAGCACCGAAATCCATAATTTTGGTAATAACACCTTTATAGATTTTGCCTTCTTCAGGTTCAGCCACAATACCCATAATCCAATCCAAAGCGGCATCACCGTCTTCTTTTTTCATGGTAGCGATATGAATAACACCATCATCGGAAATATCGATTTTAGAGTTAGTCTTTTCGGTAATTTCACGAATAACCTTACCACCGGAACCGATAACTTCACGGATTTTATCGACCGGAATCTTAATAGCAATAATGCGAGGAGCTTTGTCAGAAACATGCGGACGAGGAGCTTCAATAGCCTTAGCCATTTCGCCCAAGATATGGATACGACCTTCATGAGCTTGAGCCAAAGCTTTTTCCATAATTTCTTTGGTAATGGAGGTGATTTTAATATCCATTTGCAAAGCGGTAACACCGTCTTTTGTACCGGCAACCTTAAAGTCCATATCGCCCAAGTGGTCTTCATCACCCAAAATATCGGTCAAAACAGCCACACGACCATCATCTTCTTTAATCAAGCCCATAGCAATACCGGCCACTGGTTTTGTCATCGGCACACCGGCAGCCATCAAAGACATGGTAGAACCACAAACGGTAGCCATAGAAGAAGAACCGTTAGATTCCATAATTTCAGAAACCACGCGAATTGTGTAAGGGAAACTATCCTTATTTTTCGGCAACATCGGATGAATTGCACGCCAAGCCAATTTTCCGTGACCGATTTCGCGACGTCCCGGGCTACCGATTCTACCGCATTCACCAACTGAGAACGGTGGGAAGTTGTAGTTCAGCATAAAGTCTTCTTTATACTCATCCATCAAACCATCAACTACTTGAGCATCTTCACCTGTACCCAAAGTGGTAACAACCAAAGCCTGAGTTTCGCCACGTGTGAAAATGGCAGAACCATGAGCCATCGGCAAAACATCAACTTCGCATTGAATTGGGCGAACGGTTTTGGTATCACGACCATCAATACGATGACCGGTAGTCAAAACTTTTTCTCTCATAACATGGTGCATCAATTTTTCGATAGCATCTTGAGCATAGCGTTGTTCAAATTCATTTTCCGGATCCAAAGTAGCTTTGAATTTTTCAGAAGCTTGAGCAATGAGTTCGCCACGTTTTAACTTATCGGTTTCCTTAAAGGCTTCTTCAAAATCAGCGCTAAATCCGTCAGCCAATTTTTTGTAGAGTTCATCAAATTCAGGCGGAAATACCGGAGTTTCCCAAGGTTCTTTTCCTGCTTCGGCTTTCAATTCTTCAATGAGTTTAATAACCGGTTGGAAGTTTTCAAAACCAAACATAACGGCACCAAGCATTGTTTCTTCAGACAATTCTTGAGCTTCGGATTCAACCATCAAAACACCTTCTTTGGTACCGGCAACAACCAATTCCAAATCCGATTCTTTAATTTGTTCAATTGTTGGGTTCAAAATATATTGACCGTCTTTATAGCCGATTTTAGCAGAAGCAATAGGCCCTAAGAACGGAATACCGGAAATGCTCAAAGCAGCCGAAGCAGCAATCATCGCCGGAATATCGGAATCGGTTACTTGGTCATGAGACAATACGGTACAAATAACTTGAACTTCGTTTTTGAAAGCATCCGGAAACAGCGGACGAATAGGTCTATCAATCAAACGAGAGAGCAAAACTTCACGTTCACTTGGTTTGCCTTCACGTTTCATAAATCCGCCCGGAACTTTACCGGTAGCATAGTATTTTTCTTGATAATTAACTGTCAAAGGAAAGAAATCCTGATCAGCCTTTACCTCTTTAGCTGCGCAAACAGTTGCAATAACTTCGGTTTCACCATAGGTAACAACGACAGCCCCTTGCGCTTGACGAGCCAGCTTACCCGTTTCCAATACCAATTTGCGTCCGCCCCATTCCATTTCTTTGCGAACCACATTAAAATTGATCATATATCTTTCCTTTCTTTCATATTCTCTTACAAACATCAATCAATCCGAGCCTTCCCGAATTGACCACCTGCCCAAAAGCAGGATTTAAAACGAATGCGGAACACCCTGCCCCGCATTCAACAAACTTTACTCAACCTACAACAAACCCAAAGGTTACTTTAGGCTGATTTCTCCAAACGCCGGAATTTACTTTGGCAAGGCAAATAGAGCAATTTCTACCATCCAAACAAATTGCCTTGTACATTAATGCACACAATTTTGAGCTCCGATAAAAACTCTCTAATTGCCTCATCCAACAAAATCCTACTTACGGAGGTCTAATCTCTTAATCAAATCCTGATATCTGCTTTCGCTCTTAGATTTCAGGTGATCCAACAAGTGACGACGGCGGCTAACCATCTTCATCAAGCCCAAGCGAGAGTGTAAATCTTTTTGATGAGTATTGAAGTGCTCAATCAAAGCATTAATTCTGTAGGTCCAAATAGCGATTTGAACTTCCGGAGAACCGGTATCACCTGGGGTTAAACCATATTCTTTAATTAATTCTTGTTTTTTTTCATTAGTAATCGACATCAATTTATCCTTTATACATATTAAAGATTAAACACTCGAACCGGAGAAATTCTTTTTTCCTCGATTCGCACAATCGCAATCAAATTATCCTCGAAATAAGCGGCAGCCTCATGACCAATCAAATTTTGCACTTGATAAGCCTTTGGCGACACACCTTGTCCAAGTTTAAGTTTGTTTGCATCAACTTCCGAAACAGCAATCACCGCGATGTCGCGCAGAGATGTTTCTAACGGAAGCAAAAATTCTTTTAGGGGGATACTATGCACCAAATTTTTTATATTTTCCAGTAAAATTTTCGACTCAAGCCCGAAATTACCGCATTTTGTGCGTCTTAGCTCCTGCAAATAGCCGAGAGTCCCCAGTTTTTGAGCTAAATCATGCCCAAGTGTGCGCACATAAGTCCCTTTGGAGCATTCCACCCGAAAACGCGCTTGGTGATTCTCTAATTCTTCTAAAAGTTCCAGAGCATAAATTTCAACCTCTCGCTCCGGCATGGCAACATCTTCACCTTTTCTGGCCAAATTATAGGCCCGTTCTCCGTTGATTTTAATGGCGGAATAGGCAGGCGGTATCTGTTTTATTTTACCGATGAACTGCGGCAAAACACTTAAAATTTCCTCTCTTGTCGGAATTTTTTGCGATTCTCCTATAATCTCCCCCTCAGAATCATCGGTATTGGTCGCTTTGCCCCATTGAATGATAAATTCATATTCTTTTTTTCCGTCTGTCACATAAGGTAAAAGCTTTGTTGCCTCGCCAAAAGCAATCGGCAGCACACCGGTTGCAAATGGATCAAGCGTGCCGGCATGCCCGTTCTTTTTGGCATTCAACCATTTACGGGTCAAATTCACCACTTGTGTTGAGCCGATATCCCGAGGTTTATCGACAATCAGCCAACCGTTTATATTTTCGCCTTTTTTATGTTTCATAATCCAACTTCCTTACCTCTTGTTTAAAGGATAAGTTTTCGGCTGGCAACAAAAAAGTGCTTCTTTCAAAAAGAAGCACTTTAAAGCAAATAGAGTTTAGTCTTTTAAGAGTTCCAGACGATATCGCATTCCTTCTTTAACACAAACAAATTTATCCGATTTTTTGCCTCGACAAACAAACAAGCAACTCTGCCCGTTATATTTATCCATAAACACGTCATCAGCCTTTTGCTCATAGCCAAGCGTCGGACAACTCACTTGATAAACCTCGTGTTTATAACCTTGAAACATCCGCCACACATCGGCATGGATATTCAAGTCCAAATTTTGCACCAAACACCCCTCAAAATAAGGCACTAACACCCTCTTTGCATCAGGAGTTTTTCCGTCCCATAAAGCATTCACCAAAACAGAATCTTCAGATAATGCATTTCCAAATTTTTCTTTCTTCTTCAGAAAATCCTCAACAAAATTGGCATATTCCACCAGCTTCAAACAAGGACTTTCCGTAAAGATAATTTTGGTTTCAAAGGTGCTTTCCGGAATTTTCATTCCCAAATGTTCGCTCATTTTGCAACGTCGCATACAGCTGACAAATCGCCAACCGTCTTTCAGCCGAATTTTCATAATATCGGCTTCCAAACCTTGAGCACTTTGTGAGGCTAATTTTTCATAATCCGAACATTCTTTTTGGCAGAGCTTTCCGTTTTGAAAATAGCTGAAAATATATTTTCCGCTCCAGAGTTTGCCCTCAAACACTTTTAACACGAACAAAAAATTATTCAAATCTTCAGCCTTGCCCAGAATTTTGACATGAAAATCCTCTTGCCACAAATGCCAAGTTCCGTTTTGCGAATAGACAATTTGTTCGCCCAAAATTTCATACTTCTCAACAATGGATACCGTATGCAAAAGATGGCCTTTTTTATCTTCTCTGCACAAGCAGAAAAATTTTTCATTATACTTCAAAGCAAACACATTATCGCTAACGTCTAAAATCTCATCAGCCACAAGGGTTGTTTTCATCTCATAGTCCGGAATACTCATTTGTCGCAAAACAATTTTGTTTCCGACTTTTCTTAACTCATAATCTTTTTTAATTTCTGGTTTCATAATGATAAAATTTATAATAAGTGAATTGAGCCCACTATACATCAAACTTTTCAAAAATCAAATATTTTTGACAAATCATTTGACAAAACACCCCGTTTTGTTATGATAAACCTAATAACTTATTTTTATGAACCATAAAACAAATCAAAATGAAAAAGAACGTAAACTTAGAATTTTTGCCGGAGTACAATGCTTACGGCATTAGTGATGAACAAATGGCAGCTTTTGCAAAAGAGGGCATTACCCCTATTTTGCAGTTGTCAGATGAAGATTATGCCCAACTGGCAAATAAAAAACCCCATGCCAACCAACCAATCGTTGGCTTCCTGATGGGGCGTGAAAAGGGATATTATACAATTGATATGCCTTACGCCAAGGCAATTGCCCAATCATGTGTCCAACTCAGATTTTTAACCTACAACGAAAATCTGTCGCAAATGGATGGCATTAACGGTCTGATTTTGCCGGGTGGCGCATTTGATTCGCCAAACGAGTTCTACACTGACCCACAAAAAGGTGACAGCACGCCGGGAACCCGTTCTTATGCCTACATCACCTCAATTATGAAGGCCGAAAAAGAAGGAATTCCGATGTTAGGAATTTGCGCCGGGGCGCAGATGATAGGTGGTATGCACGGCATGAAAATGTACCGTGATCTCAAAGCCTACACCCAAACCTCTTTGGAACACAAAACCAAAGATTTGGGCGCACACGACGTGTTCATCTACCCTGACGACACACCTTTGGCAAAAATCTTTGGCGAAGGGCATATTAAAACCAACTCACGCCACCGTGAGGCAATGATGCCCAACGATAAGATATCAGACCTCAAAATTTATGCCTCCACCGCTGATGGCACACCGGAAGCCTGGGGCAATGAGGACAAAAACATTTTGTGTATCCAGTGGCATCCAGAGGATTTTGCCGCTCAAGGTGATACCAAAATGCAAAAAATTTATGATTGGTTGGCCGAAAAAGCTCTCCAGCATAAACAAATGCAGATGCAAAAACAAAGAAGCTGGCAGAAGAAATCTCTTCTCTCCCGCTAACCTTTGTAAAAAAAACCGCTCGGCTCAATTCCGGGCGGTTATTTTTATACCTAAAAATTTCAAACTATCGTACCAAGGTTTCAAGTTCATATTTCTCCAAATTTTGCAAAGAAACGCCTCTTTCAATTTGCAAACACCAAATGGGTCGCGGAGCCATTTCTTCATAAACCTGAATTCCATAAACCCCATTTGCAAAGCAGGCTTCACGTTCTTTTTCAAACATATCGAAATATCCCGCTACAACACAGTACAATAAATCATAAGTCTCGCCATTTTTAACAAGCAATACCTCGCTTTTGAGTTTTTTTGAAACTTTCACATCAAAAAAATCCGTCTCACAAACATAGCCGTTTTCTTTAGCAAAAATTCTAAATTTCTTATCAAATTTTTTTGCTAAATAATTTTCAAGATTGATTCTCAAAACAACCTCATCCGCAAACCGATGCGACCAAGTATAAAAGACAAATTCGGGCATCTTTTCCGCCCATTTGACCACATCTTCTTTGATAGCCATTTTTTTCTTACGAAATTCTGATACCAGAAGAATACTCTCAAGTTCTCTTAAATCCATAACACTAAAAGACCTGATGTATTTTTCATCTTTTTCATACAACTCTTGCAAGTCTTGCGTTGGCAAATACTTAGCTTTGTTTTCTTTACTTAACATAATGCTTAAAATTTAATAATTAGAATTTAACAAGAGAATATCATTCTATTTTCTTTAGGCAATAAAAAAACCTCCTTGCGGAGGCTTTTTTTATTTATTCTTCATCTTTGGTCTGTAAGTCTCTTTGAACTTTTGGGTCATGAAGCAATTTTTCGATTCGATCAACTTCCTCAAAAGTATCATCTAAGCGGAAATTAATCTCCGGTACATAACGCAAGGTTGTCTTTTTACCGATAACCTTACGAAAATGTCCGCCGGCCAATTGCAAACCACCCATAACCTCTTGGTTCAAAGCATTATTGGACGTGATAAAATAAACATTACAATACTTCAAATCCGGAGAAACTTGCACATCGGTAATTGTAACGAGCGCATCGATTCCCTCCAAATTTCTGACATTTTCATGCTGAATTTCGCCGGCAATAATTTTCTTAATTTCTTGCCCAACACGCAGCTGTCTTTGAGATTGTTCTTTTATTGCCATATTTCACCTCACAACCAATTAGAGTTTAGCGGCAATTGCTTCAATTTCATAACATTCAATAAAGTCGCCGACCTGAATATCGTTATAGTTTTCAAAACTCATACCGCATTCATAGCCTTCTTTAACTTCTTTAACGTCATCTTTGAAGCGTTTCAGTTGACCCAAGTTACCATCATGAATAACCACGTTATCACGCAACAGACGAACTTTTGCTCCGCGTTTAACCAGACCTTCGGTAACCATACAACCGGCAACTTTACCCACACCGGTAATATTAAAGACGTTTCTGATTTCGGCATAACCCAGAATCTTTTCTTTCAATTCCGGAGAGAGCATACCTTCCAAACCTTTCTTAACATCATCGGCCACGTCATAAATAATGGAGTAATAACGAATATCAACTCCGTCTCTGCGAGCCATATCGCGAGCTTGCGGAATAGCACGAACGTTAAATCCGATAATAAAGGCATTAGAAGCCTTAGCCAAAGTCACATCAGATTCAGAAATCGGACCAACAGCCGAGTGCAAAATTTGAACACTGACTTCATCCGTAGAGAGCTTATTCAAAGTACCCTCAATAGCCTCTATAGAACCTTGAACGTCGGCTTTAATAATGACCGGCAGATGCTTAATTTCACCTGATTTAATCTTATCAAGCATTTGTTCCATAGCTGACTTAGCACTCTTAACCAACTTCGCATCACGTTCTTTACGAATACGATAGTTTGTTACTTCACGAGCTTGGTTTTCATCAGCCACAACGGTAAAATCATCACCAGCGGCAGGAGTACCTTGCAAGCCCAAAACCTCAACCGGAGTAGCCGGTCCGGCTTCATGAACTTTGTGTCCCATTTCGTTAAACATGGCACGAACGTGACCCCACTCTTTACCTGCAATGAAAATATCGCCGACTTTAAGGGTTCCTCTTTGAACCAAAACGGTGGCAACCGATCCGCGGCCTTTTTCCATCTTGGCTTCAATTACCGTACCTTCGGCTGTTCTATTCGGATTAGCTTTCAAATCCAAAATTTCCGCTTGCAACAAAATAGCTTCAAGCAATTTATCAATATTGATTCTCTTCTTAGCAGAAACTTCGGCACACAAGCAATCACCACCCAATTCCTCAACGGCAATTCCGTGTTGCAACAAAGCGGTTTTAACCTTCATCGGGTCAGCGCCCGGCAAGTCAATTTTGTTAATTGCCACAACAATAGGAACTTCAGCAGCTTGTGCGTGACGAATAGCCTCAACGGTTTGCGGCATAATACCATCATTAGCGGCTACCACCAAAACCACGATATCGGTAACCTTTGCACCTCTGGCACGCATTTCGGAGAAAGCCTCGTGACCCGGAGTATCAATAAAGGTAATTTTATCACCATTTGGTGTTTCAATTTGATAAGCACCGATATGTTGCGTAATACCACCGGCTTCGCGAGCGGCAACATTGGTTTCTCTTAAAGCATCAAGCAAAGAGGTTTTACCATGGTCAACGTGTCCCATAACCGTAACAACCGGAGCTCTCGGCAATAATTGGTCAGGAGTATCCTCTGCGCCTTTAATGGCATCTTCAACATCGCTATCGGCCACGCGTTTGAATTTGTGTCCCAATTCTTCAACCACAATTTGCGCCGTATCGGCATCAATCGGTTGGTTAATGGTAGCCATTACACCCAACGCCATCAATTTTTTAATAACGTCGGCACTTTTTTCAGCCATGCGGTTTGCCAATTCCTGAACGGTAATAATTTCAGGAATAATAACTTCCTTAACGACCTTCTCTTGAGGTTGAACAGGTTGAACCGGTTTAGGTTGTTTTTTCTTAAAACGACGACGCGGAGCACCAAATCCATAATCATCATCATCGTCATCATCAGCCCCCATAATATTATGGAGATTAACTTTTCCGCTACGACGTTGCGGTTCAAAGCTACGCTTCATCACCTTTTTGCGTTCTTGCTCAAAAACTTCCTCACGAGATTTTTCTTGCTCTGAAGAACGACGATACTTTTTACTTGAGCTAACTTCCTCATCATCGTCATCATCATAGTCGTCATCATAATCTTTAGATTTTTTATCTTTCTGACGAGCTGATTTATCTTCGCGCTCTACCACAGGGGCTGGTTGAGCTTTTACCTCTTTTTTAATTTCTTTTTGAGCTTCTTGTTTAGCTTTTTCTTTAGCTTCAGCTTCTTTTTTGGCAGCCTCTTCAGCCAACAAGGCTTGGCGAGCTTTTTCAGCTTCTTCACGCTCTATCTGGCGTTGCTTTTCTCTTTCTTCCTCTTCCTGGCGGCGTTTTGCTTCATGCTCTTTAGCCTCTGCAATCAAGCGCAATTTTTGAGCTGTAGCTTCATCAATTTTAACACTATTTTCGGGTTGAACACTTGCACCTGGGGTAATAACACGTTTTTTACGTACTTCCACCTGCACAACTTTTTTGCCGTCATGATTATGAGCTTTGTCCCCTAAATTCTTCAATGTAAGGGTAGATTTTCCTGATAATGTTAACTTATTTTTTGCATTATCTTCTGTCATTATATTACAATCTCCGTAACTTATATTTTATGAGTTCAAGAATTTATCAAGTTTTTCCAAATCGTTATAGACCATTTTAGCTATATCGTTTTTCAAAAATGCCACATGCACCGTATTTACCCTGTTTAACGCCTCGTCTAACTCCTCAACTTCATACAACATAAAAACTTTCAAATCTTTTGCTAAAGACAATAACTTTTCATGTCCGTCTTCACCGGCATCTTTTGCCTCCAACAAAAAAGCGACCTTATCTTTTTTAAGAGCATCAGCCACTTTTTCAAATCCGGTCAATAAATTACCGGCTTTTTTTGCCAAACAAATTGCTTTCAAACCTTTATTTCGAAGCAAATTCTCAACCATTTTCAAGAAATCTGAAGGCAACTTCACTTTTTTTCCGATAGCTTTGGCAAATAAATTTTTTTCAATAGCGGTTGAAAGAGAAGATTTCGAACAAGCGACATACACTCCTTTTCCCGGTAATTGTTTCTTAAAATCGGGAATAATCATATCATCAATTGTTATGGCAAAACGGAGCATTTCTGAACACTCCATAACTTTTCCGCTGACAATATCTCTGCGTTCTTTATCTTCTTCCATCAACTCATCCCTTACAAAGGGAAATTCAGAGAGGAGAAGCTCCTCCCTGATTTCCGCGGTTGAACTATTCAAACCAATGAGCACGAGCAGCCATAATCACTTTATTGGCTTCTACTTCGGAAAGCACGTTTTCACCGAGCATTTCCATCAACTCATCGGCAGCCAAATCAGCCAAGTCGTCAATAGTTTTAACACCTTTGTCAGCCAGTGTCAAAATCATATCTTGATCCAAGCCTTCAATAGATTTGAGTTTTTCATCAATACCCAAAGTTTGGCTTTTCTTGGCAAATTCTTCATTTCTTTTTTCAACATAAGCTTTGGCTCTTGATTGCAATTCAGAAGCAACATCTTCATCAAAGCCTTCAATTTCAGCCAATTCTTTTAATGAAACCATAGCAATTTCATCAACGGTAGAGAAACCTTCGGCAATGAGCAAATGAGCAATCATTTCATCAACATCCAAAGCTTCCATAAAGCGTTGTGAACGAACTTTATTTTCATTAGCGCGACGTTCTTGCTCTTGTTCTTCGGTCAAGACATCAATATCGCAACCGAGCAATTGAGAAGCCAATTTAACATTTTGACCTCTTCTGCCAATAGCAATAGAGAATTGTTCTTGCGGAACAACGGCTTCAATACGGTTGTTTTCTTCATCCAAAACCACTTTTGTAACTTCAGCCGGAGCCAAAGCGCTGACAATATATTGAGCCTTATCTTCAGAATAAGGAACGATATCAATTTTTTCGCCTTGCAGTTCGGTAACAACGGCTTGAACGCGAATACCGCGCAATCCGACGCAAGCACCAACGGCATCAATTGTCATATCATCAGCTTTAACGGCGATTTTAGCTTTTGAACCCGGATCACGAGCCACACCCATAATTTTAACAACACCGTCATAAATTTCGGGAACTTCTTGTGTAAACAATTTAGCCATAAATTCAGGGCAAGTACGAGACAAGAAAATTTGCGGACCTTTGTTTTCGCGACGAACATCTAACACATAAGCGCGAACTCTGTCACCGTTTTTGAATTTTTCCCGAGGAATAATTTCATCACGACGCAAAATAGCTTCGGCTTTACCAATATCCAAAACCACATTACCGAATTCGATTCTTTTAACCGTACCGTTAACAATGGTGCCTACTTTTTCTTTGTATTCTTCAAATTGTTTATTTCTTTCGGCATCACGAACTTTTTGCATAATAACCTGTTTAGCGGTTTGGGCAGCAATACGACCAAAATCAATCGGCGGCAATTCATCAATCAAAAATTCGCCGACTTTAATATCCGGATTATAGACTTGAGCGTCCTCGAGCAAAATCTTGGTAGCGTTTTGACGATCATCTTCTTCACCTTCAGCGGCAACAATTTCATCAACCACTTCACGATAGCGAGCCAAGCTGATAGCACCTGTTTTTCTATCAATCACGGCTCTGATATCATGTTCAAAACCATATTTGGAACGAGCGGCTTTTTGAATGGCAATTTCCATTGCTTCAAAAACATCTTCTTTATCAATGTTTTTTTCACGAGCAACGGTATCAGCCACCAAAATAATTTCCGGTCTTGGCATATTTTCAATATTTTGCATTTTTACCCTCTTTAGTTTGCAGTTAAAAACTTAAAAAAATTATTCCTCAATCAAATGCTCACCGCATTCCGGATGCTCATCAACATACTTTTGCAACAACTCGTCAGTCATAACGATTTTTGCTTTACTGACCGCATCAAACGGAACGCTGTATTCAACATCATCAGCTTTTATAAGAATGGTGTTATTATCATCAACACTCTCAATCACACCTCTGAAACGCTTTCTGTTATCAATAGCAACACCTGTTTCAACCTTCACTTCATTGCCGACAAAGCGCTTAAAATGTTCAACTTTAGTCAAAGGTCTATCCAACCCCGGAGAGCTGACTTCCAAATTATATTTATCTTTTATCGGGTCGTTTGCATCTAAAATCTCCGAAATTTTGCGACTGACTTTAGCGCAATCATCGACGACAATATCTGAGCCATCGAGCTTATCAATCATAATTTGCAAAGTCGGATTCGCTTGACCGATAGTCAAAATTCTGACAGTTTCATATCCGAGCTCGGAAATAGCTGGCTCTAACATATCTTGCAAAGGGTGTTTCTTTTGCATACTCAAATTCCCAATCTGTAGATTCTAATAAAAAAGCGGGGCTTTCGGCCCCACTCCAATAATATTATTTGTATTTATGTCAACATCTATAACATACAAAAATTAAATAATCCAGTATTTTTTACTGTTTACTGTTTATTTTGATTTCTTTGTTGGTAGAGGGACATAAAATCGATTGGTGTCAACATGAACGGCGGCAAACCACCTTCGGTCAAACAGTTGGTAATAACATTTCTTGCAAATGGGAAAATAAGTCTCGGAATTTCAACCAACAAAACCGGCTCCAAATTTTCTTGCGGAATTTGCAAAGAAGTAATTGCCGAATATTCCAATTCCAGAATAAACAATTTTTGCGTTTTGATATCACCATCCATTCTGAATTTGAGGCTGACATTATAAAAATTATCATGCATATGTTGAGCATCAACATCAACATGCACGCTGACAGCCGGTGCCTCGTTCAAACCTCTGAAAATTTCGGGAGCATGGGGAATTTCCAAAGACAAATCTTTAATATATTGGGTATGAATCATAATTGCCGGCTGGTTAACATTGTCATTTCCGGCAGTATTTTGTGCATTATCACTCATCAATCAAATCCTTTTTAGTTATTTTGCATTAAGTTACAACAAATAAACCCCGAGGTCAAATATTTATGGTTGATAAATAGAGGATAAAAAGCTATATATAAAATAGTATTTAAAATTGAAAGGTCTGAAATAAAATGGGTTCTTTAGATATAATCATTCTCTTGATTGTAGTGGTCTTAATATTCGGGAAATTAAAAAGCCTTTTAGGCACACGCCCCGATGTTTCTGTTCGTCAAAACAAAATCACGGAAGAAAACGCTGCCAAAATTTTTGATATGATTGTCAAAGAAGCCGAAAAACAAAAACAAGCTCTTGAGAATAAAGAAGCAAAAGAAGAGCCGGTTACCGTTGAGTTAAGCGAAACCGACAAGGTCTTAAACAAAATACCTAATTTCAACAAAGAGCGTTTTATAAATTCAGCCAAAAAAGCCTTTGAGATAATTGTCACCTCATTCAGCAAGGGCGACACCGAAACGCTGGAAAGTTTAGTCAGTAAGACATTAAACAAAAAGTTCCAAGAAATCATCAACCAACGCCAAGCTGAAGGGATTACGGCAGAAACAGATTTAATAGGCTTTAACGAGGCTGAAATCACATCAGCCAAAATCACCTCTGATGATATTGCCAAAATCACGGTTAAATTTGTTTCCGAGCAAGTAAATATCTTAAAGAACAAAGACGATGAAGTTATAGAAGGCGATGAAAACTTCATCCAAAACATAACCGATGTCTGGACTTTTGAAAGATGTCTCACCTCAACCAGCCCGAATTGGCTATTGGTATCGACAAAAAAATAATGAAGAAAGTATTTAGTCTTTTTGCACTTCTTCTATTGTTGGTGTCCTGCGGCAAAGAAGAAGAAACGAAACCAACTCCCGACGAGCAAGAACTTCCGCAAATCACGGAAACCACAACCAAACAGGTAACACCTCCGGCACCCAAAGTCAGGTTAAGAGCCTATAACTTTAAAGACTTGCCGAATTGGAATAAAGACAATCTTGAAGAAGCCTTAAGCGGGTTTAAATACAGCTGCTTAAAAATTCTCAAAGAAAACACAACTTATATGTCCAATTCCAAATTGCGCATTCCCACAATGGCCTACCAAATTGCTTGCCAAAAACTCATTGCGCAAGACATAACAACCGGTGTTGAGTTTAAATATTTTCTGGAAAGCAATTTCTTGCCGTTTTTGGTCATTGCCGACGATTCCGACCAAGGTAAATTCACCTCTTACTACGAAGCGGCTATTAATGCCTCCCCGATACAAACATCTTTGTATCAATACCCGATATACGGCAAGCCATTAGATTTGGTAGAATTTAACCCTCATGATTTTGACCCCAGCCTTCCCAACAAAAGATTGCTTGGCCGCGTCAAAGAGCAAAAACTCGTTCCTTATTACACCCGTGAAGAAATTGAACAAAACAAAATTGCCGCTCCGGTCATTTTGTGGGGTGATAGCAATGTTGACATTAACATTATGCAAATTCAAGGCTCAGCGGTTGCAACTCTGCCAGACGGACGCCAAGTTCGCTTAAGCTATGCCGATAACAACGGCCACCCATTCAAAGGCATAGGCAGCATTTTGCTTGAGAAAGGCTATATCAAACCGGGCGAAGCCTCAATGGGCAACATCAAAAAATGGTTAAAAAACAATCCGCAAATAGCCCAAAAAGAAATGCGGGAAAACAAAAGATTCATCTTCCACCGCATTTCCAAAGCCGACGGCCCGATTGGTGCACAAGGCGTTCCGCTCCATGCCGGACGAAGCATTGCGGTTGACAGAGAATATATTCCTTTAGGCGCTTTAATGTGGCTTGAAACCACCGGTCCCGACAACGAAAAAATTGAGAAATTAGTCGTAGCTCAAGACATTGGCAGTGCCATCAAAGGACCGATTCGCGGAGACTATTTCTGGGGTTCGGGCAAAGATGATGTTTTGGAAAAAGCCGGCAAGATGAACTCTTCAGGCAGATATTTCATTTTAATTCCGCAAAATGAAGGCAACAGACCATGAGCAAACCAAGCAAAGCCGATTATCTAATCTACAAAGCGCTGCAAACCGCTATTGAAAAAAATCAATTGCGTTTATATCTTGATTACGGAAAAATCAATCGCCCCGGCTCACCGGTATATGATGTATGGGAAAATCTTCTTCCTGTTTTAACACCGGTTGTTATTGGCTTGATATTGATATTAACCGTCAGTGTCTTTTTTGGCTTAGCCTTTATCATAGCAATGATTTTAGTTTACATTACCTACTTCAAAAAAAGAGTTGACCGTTACTTGATTGAACGCACCAAAGACTACTTTATGAAAAGTTACGACAACTGTACTACTCTGTGGAATTTCGGCGGCATCGTATTAGTTAACGCCGAGGATAAAAAACACGGTTGCGTCTCCCCCGAAGGAGATTGGAAAGAATTTGTCGTTAAAAACTTTGCCGACTATATGGTAACAAGCACACCCGAAGCCAAAGTTACGGAAGAAGAAAATGTTAAAACTGCCGCCGAATAATTCGGAAGACGAAGAAGCTTGGGCAGAAGCGACCAAAGACGTGCAAAAACTTCCCCCCAAAGAAGTTCCGCCGACAGCCGAAGTTACTCTTCCGCCGATTAAACCGACTATTAATCTAGCTCAAGCATATCGTGGAGAAGATTTAAGCTCTCTCATAATAGGCAACACGGATAATATTGACGCTGGTACGGCCAAAAGATTTAAGCGCTGCGAATTTCCGATAGAAGGAAGTCTGGATTTACATGGATACCATGAAGATGAAGCCCGCGAGGCAGTATTTGAGTTTGTGCAAAAATCCTATCTCTCCAGCAAAAGATGCATTATCATCATCACCGGCAAAGGCCTAAGCCGCAGTGAAGACAAAGACAATTTTCTAATTTCCAAAGGCAAACTAAAAGAGAGCGTTCCTCTCTGGCTCAACAGCAAAGATTTACGCCCTCTAATACTAGCTTACAATCACCCGCCCGCAAAATTAGGCGGTAGCGGAGCTTTATATATATTACTCCGCCGTCAACGCTAGTGGTTTCCGGCCGACAAAGCCACCATCAAATCCAATAACTGATGAGAAATCTTCTTATCATCAATTGAAGCATAAGCCTTAACCAACTTAATAGCCTCAGGCTTCATCATCGGATCATTCAACAAATCGGCCTTATAATTACTTGCCGACAAATTACCATTATGCAACATCATTGGACTTTGGTTTCGAATTTCTTCATCCATACCGTCAAAAAAGAACTCAATCGGTGCTTTCAAAATTTTACTGATATCCCATAATCTACTGGCACTAATTCGATTTACGCCGTTTTCATATTTTTGCACTTGCTGAAAGGTAACTCCCAACTCATTAGCCATCTGCTTTTGAGATAACCCCATCAACATTCTTCTCTGACGTAGCCTATTACCGACATAAATATCGACAGGATTGGGTTGATTAGCATTTTCCCTCTTATTTTTAGAAATGTTTGACATGTCAGTCATCATACAACCTCATTTAACTATTAAGTGCATATTAATGTATTTTATCTACTAATAGAGCATAAAGAAAAATAATGCAAGTAAGAATATAACTCTTTATTAGAAATAAACAATATATACACCTTAAAATAGAAATAAGATATAACAAATTCAACCTCAGGCAAAATAAATCAAAGCGTTAGATAAAATTTAACCACTCTTGGTTTAGATTGCGCTTAAGGAGAAACAAATGTCACAACTGGGAAAAACGCTCAAAATATACTTTACCCCGAAAATGCTCACCATGATAGGCTTAGGGTTTTCGAGCGGCTTTCCGTTACTATTGGTCTTCAGCACGCTTAACTTATGGCTCAAAGACTGCGGCATATCCTATATTGCAATTGGCTTATTTTCTTTAGTCAAGCTCCCCTGCAGTTTCAAATGGCTCTGGGCGCCATTGCTTGACCGCCTAAGCTTACCGTTCTTTGAGCGATTGGGTCGCCGCCGCGGCTGGGCTCTATTCTTTCAACTTATGCTTTTTATTGGTTTAGCCGCCATCTCCACCGTCAACCCCGAAGAAAGCCTGCGCTCACTTGTGGTTTTGTGCATTATTGTTGTGATAGCCTCAGCCTCACAAGACATTGTTTTAGACGCCTATCGCATTGAAAGTTTTAACTTCAAAGAGCAAGGTGCCGGTGTTGCGATTTTCATCATAGGTTATCGCTTAGGTACAATTGTTTCGGGAGCAGGCGCAATCTGGATGGCCTCATTCATGAGTTGGAACGAAGTTTATTTTCTGATGTGTTTTGGTACACTCATTGGTATTGCCACAATTCTTTTATCCCATGAGCCGACCAAAGCCCAAAAATACCAAGAGCAGAATTATTCTGATTTTAAGCACTTTATGCAGTGCGCGGTTTACAATCCGTTTTTAGACTTTATCAAGAGACCGGATTGGGCAATAATTTTAGCCTTTATATTTTTCTATCGTATGAGTGATTCCTATATGGGACCGATGGCTTTTCCATTTTACGCCGATATGGGCTTTTCCAAGGGAGAGATTGCCTTTGTCTCTAAAATATTCGGCATGGGTGCCACCATTTTCGGCGGTCTCATCGGCGGCATTGTCATGAGCCGGATGAATATGCTCAAAGGCCTGATGCTTTGCGGCATTTTCCAAGGAATCACCAATTTAATGTATGTCTTGCAAGCCTATATCGGTCATAGCGTACCAATGCTCATGCTAACCATATCTTTTGACAACATTGCCGGCGGCATGGCCTCCACCGCATTGGTTGCCTACCTCTCCTCACTTTGTTCCATTGCTTATACTGCCACACAATATGCTCTGCTTTCATCTTTAATGAGTCTGGCACGCGATGTTTTTGCCGCCAGCAGCGGATATATGAAAGCAGCCACCAGCTGGCCGACTTTTTTCCTCATCACCACCATAATGATGATTCCGGGGCTAATTATTTTATGGATTTTGATGCGGGTTGAGCGTCAAAAGAAACCGCTTAAGCCTTTGGCGGAAGCAAGCGATAAATAAACTCGCTCACACAATTCGGCAAAATTGAAACCAACCAAGTTGTAAAACGCAACGGCCAAGGAAAAGCAATAATTCCCTTATTTTTGGCTACACCTTTAGCAATAATTGCCGCAGCTTTCGGAGCTTCCATAAAAAACGGCATCGGACAAGTATTCTGGTCAGTAATTCTGGAGCGAACAAACCCCGGACACACCACACTCAGGTGAATATTGTCTTTAGCCAAAATCGGTCGCATTGCCTCGCCCCACGCTTTCACGCAAGCCTTACTTGCGCTATAAGCCGGACAAGTCGGCAAACCATGATATCCGGCAATAGAGCTGATAATAACAATTCCCTTAGGAAAACTCTTGTCTTGTGCAAATATTTTAACCATCGGTAACACGGTATTAATAACACCCCAAACATTAGTATTAAAAGTGTTATAGATTGCATCTTCCGTCTCATTGACATTACCTGTTCCGGCATTGGCAATCACCAAATCTATTGGCGCAATTTGGGTAGCAAAGTCCAGCCACGCTTTAACCTTTTCTCTGTCACAAACATCTAACACTTGCGCATAAACTTTAGCGCCACATTTTTCACAATTCTCTTTAACTTTATTCAAGCGTTCTTCATTTCGCCCGCAAATAAAAAGCACATCAGCACCATTTTGCGCATAATACTCCGCCAAAGCCTGCCCAATACCCGAACTTGCACCGGTAATTAAAACATTTTTATAAGTAAACATTGTTTTTTCCTAAAGACATTTTCAAAAATTAAGGTATAGTATAAACATTAAAATAAAAATCACCAGTAAAATGGAGCAAGCTATGGATGAAATTATTACCAGATTGAAAAAAGTTCGCCGCGGAGCAATGTTTATTATCGAAGCTCCGTCCGGTACGGGCAAAAGCGCGGTTGTAAAAGAAATTTTACGTTGTGACCCTAATATAAAATTTTCAGTATCCGTCACCACCCGCAAACCCCGAGAAGGCGAAGTTGACGGCAAAGATTACTATTTCATTGATGATGCTCAGTACAATGAATATTTGAAACAAGACGCTTTTTATGAATATGTCGATTCGCAATATGGCTCACGCTATGGAACTTTACGTTCAGAAGTAGATAGTTTTATTAACGTTGGTGAAGATGTTCTTTTTGATATGGATTGGGCCGGCGCTCGCCAAATGAAAGCCAAAGCCAAAGATGATGTTGTCACCATCTATCTTCTCCCGCCTTCAATCAAAGAACTGCGCTCTCGTCTTGAAAATCGTGGCACCGACAGCAAAGAAACCATTGAAAAGCGCATGAATTTAACAGCCGAAAAACTCAAACATTGGAATGAGTTTGACTATGTTTTGGTAAATGTAAACTTAGAAGACACCATCAAAAAAGTCCAAAGAATAATATCTGGCGAAAGAATGAAGAGGGTTCGCCAAACCGGTCTTCAATCTTTTGTTGATGAATTGTTGGAAGAAGCCAAACATGACTGAGGTATTTTACGACCGTTTTGGTCGCGAAAAATATGCTGATGATATCATTCCCGTTCACCAAAAGGGATATTTTGCAATTTTGGTAAAGGACGACTTAGTTTTAGTCACCTATCCACCGCAAGTAAAAGTTCCTGAGTTTCCGGGAGGTTCTGTTTCTCGCAAAGAAGATTTTAGAGATTGCCTCTACCGTAAACTCTACGAAGAAACGGGCATAGAATTTGCGCTTTCACAGGGAGAAAAATCATATTCGCAAACCATAAACTATTTTGCCAATGATGCTCGCCCATTTGGAGAATACTGTATCTATGAGCAAACTTTTATTGTCTATGATGCTTCTGCTTATGGGTTTGATACCACAAAAGAACCATGGCGCACGCCTGAAAACGGAACGGCTGCCTGGCTAAAGAAAGAAGACATTTTTTCGGGAACACATAAAATAAATTATGCCCATTGGCTGGCTTTTCAGCATTTGTTCAAATAAATTTATTGAAAAGCAACGAGTTGCTCACGCATTTGTCTGGGCATAACTTTATAGACTTTGGCAGCATTGAGTTTAGCGCCGGGAACATTCAGATTTTCTGCTTGCATATACAAACGAAAAGCCTTAATCAAATCAGGCTTCACACCCACACCTTTGGCATAAACCCAAGCCAAAATTTCCACGGCTTGCGGATTATTTTCGCCGGCTTTTACTTCTAACTCTCTCAGTTCGGAAGCCGTTACTTTACCATTTTTAACATTTTGAATAACTCTGTTCCAAGCCGCCCATTTTTGTCTGACTTGTTCTTCATGAATTTTGCGCTGATTTTCAAATTTAACAATTTCCAAATCAGGTTTAATCGGAGATTTATCTTCAGCCTTAGGCTCAGGCACATCTTTCAACGCTTTTGTATCAACCACAAAATCCGGAGCTTCACGATTTTTAACAAACATGGGCAGATACCCGCGATTATCACTTCTAACCACGTCACGATAAATCTCGTCCAAGCTCATGGCTTGTACGTTATGTTGCGGAAATACAATCAGAAATCCTATAAAAACCCACGTTTTTAAATTTTTCATTTTTTTAATTTTAATTTTTTAATGTTATTGTTATACTACCCAAAGCAAAATACATATTAAAGCACAAATTCAGCTTTATAAACACCTCAGAGGCAAAAATGAAAAAAATTTACAATTCCATAACCGAGATGGTTGGGCACACCCCGCTTTTAAGACTACACAAACTCGCCCACAAACATCATGTAAAAGCCAATATTTTGGCCAAATGTGAATTTTACAATCCCCTATTTTCAAGCAAAGACCGCGTTGCGCTTAAAATGTTGGAACAAGCCGAAAAACAAGATCTCACAGAGGATAGCGTTTTTGTTGAAGCCACCTCGGGCAACACCGGTATTGCCTTAGCTGCACTTTGTGCCGCCAAAAACTATAAATTAGTCATCATCATGCCGGAGAACATGTCAAAAGAAAGAATAATTTTGATGAAACACTTTGGTGCTGAGGTTATTTTAACACCGGCGGAAGATGGCATGAAAGGCTCAATTGCCAAAGCTGAAATTTTGGCACAAAAGAACCCTAACGTGATTTTATTGCGCCAATTTGAAAATGAGGCCAATCCTGAAGCTCACAAATTAGGCACCAGCATGGAGATAATGGAAGACACCGGCGGTAATATTGATTGCTTGGTATGCTCTGTCGGCACATCCGGCACTCTAACCGGCATAGCCCAAGCACTCAAAACCTGCAATCCGGACTTATATGTTGTTGCGGTTGAACCCCTTGAAAGTGCCGTCCTCAACGGAGGCAAAGCCGGTCAGCACCAAATTTTAGGCATTGGCGCCGGATTTATTCCCAAATTTTATGATAAAAACTTAGTCAACGAGGTTATGGATATTGCCTCTTCCAACGCCATAGACATCTGCAAAGAAGTCGCCCTTGAAGAAGGGCTCCCCGTTGGTATTTCTTCGGGTGCGGCACTTTCGGCAGCAATTCATCTTGGTCAAAGAGAAGAGATGAAAGGCAAAAACATTGTCGTTATTTTGCCCGATTCGATAGAAAGATACCTTTCACTTGATTGTATCGCTTAAAGAATAAATAGGCTTGTCAAATAAAGGAAATTCTTTTATCTTAGCAAAAAAGTAAATTTAGGGAAAATAATGAACTTAAACTCTATTCTTGGCCGCTACTTAAGCAAGCAAATCATCCTAAACTTTTTAGGCGTATTGCTGATGGTTTTAGGCGTTGTCTTTATCTTTGAACTGATAGAGATGTTGCGTCGTGCCTCAGGAGAAAACGTTACATTTTTGTTTGTGATTCAAATGGCAGTAACCAAACTACCACAAACCATTGACTTAGTTTTTCCGTTTGTGATGATGATTGCCGCGATGATAACTTTTTGGCGTTTAAGTAAGAGCAACGAGTTTGTCATTATCCGTGCTGCAGGAGTTTCCATCTGGGGATTTTTAACTCCGATACTCATCACCACCTTTATTGTCGGCATACTTAACATCACGGTAGTTAACCCCATATCCTCAAAAATGTATGAGATTTATGAGGTTATGGATTATCGCTTCAAAACCCGTAACCCCAACGCCGTATTATTCAGCGATAAAGGCTTATGGACCAGAGAAGCAACCGACCAAGACACCGTATTGGTTATTCAATCAAAAAGTTTGCACCAAGAAAAAAATACGCTTTTATTACGCGAAGTCAGCATTATGGAAATGGACCGCGATTCTCAACTCTTAAAAAGAGCTGAGGCCTTTGCCGCCACATTGGATGAAAAAAACGGCTTTGAGCTAAAAGATGTCAAAGTCTATGAAGCCGGCAAACCTATTGTTACCTTACCCAATGCCAAATACAAAACCACATTAACCCTAGACCGCATTAAAGAAAACTTCATTAAACCGGAAGCCATCTCTTTTTGGGATTTACCGGCCACCATTAATTTTTATGAAAAGTCAGGCTTCTCTGCCCTCAAGCACTATATGCACTATTTATCACTTTTGGCCTCTCCATTTTTGCTTTGCGCTATGATATTGATAGCGGCAGTATTTGCTTTGCGCCCCAACAATCGTCGCGGCGGCGTAATGTATTTGATTGTAGGTGGTGTTTCAACCGGCTTTATTGTTTACTTCTTATCGCAAGTAATTTATGCCTTTGGACTTAACGGCTATATTCCGCCGTTTATGGCCGTCTGCACACCGACTATTATTGCCGCACTGATAAGTATAACCGCTCTTTTACACTTAGAGGACGGTTGATGCACAAACAAGTTTGTATTCCTCCCAAGCTCAATTTTTGGATAATTTGTGCTTTATTTTCGGTTGTTGCCGTTTCGCCGTACCTTGATTTGAGCATTAGTTCTTATTTTTATCGAGACAATCGCTTTTTTCTGAGCGACTGGGATTTCTTTCCATTATTAAGAAAAGGCTTGCCGGAATTTTTGATTTTAATTGCCGGCATCATCGGCATATTATGGGGAATAGGCAAAATAAGACATCATCAACTTTTGGGCATTAACACCAAAGTTATGTTGTTTACCACCGGTTCCATGCTGTTAGGACCGATAATAATTGTCAACGGAATATTCAAAAGTTTTTGGGGAAGAGCCCGCCCGTTTCAAATCTCCGAATTCGGTGGCGATAAAATCTTCACCTCACCGCTTGTCATTAGCAATCAATGCTCTCTGGATTGTTCCTTTATGTCGGGACACACGGCGGTTGTTTTCTGGAGTTTATCTTTAGCTCTCCTCTTGCCTCACCGCTGGCGGGGATTAGGTATATCAACCGTTATTCTGTTGGGTGTATTAACCGGAATTTCACGTATAGCTGAAGGTTATCACTTTTTCTCAGATGTCTTTTTCTCAGCCACTGTTACTTATTCTCTGATTTTGTGGCTGCATTTCAAACTCTTCCCTGAGCAATATTGCCACTAAACAACATTTTTTAGCTAAGAACACAGCTCCTCAATGAGCTTATCCAACACCAAAAATCCCTTCTTTGTGGCACGCACGCACAAATCATTATTTTGCAAATAGCCTTGCTCCACCAAATTCCCCAGAGCCTTTTGATTAACAAAGTCCTCAAACTTCAAACCACATTGCCGATAAAACCGTTTTTTATCGATTCCTTCAACAATTCTCAATCCCATAATGATGAGTTCTTCGGCTCGTTCTTTTTGGCTTAATTCTTCCTGTTGCAAATGATAAGTGGTTGCCAAAATCTTATTTCCCAAATACAAACGTCCGTGTGCAGAAGGACCGATTCCCACATAATCTTCACCGCGCCAATAGGCTAAATTATGGATTGATTGATACCCCTCTTGCGAGAAGTTAGAAATTTCATATTGAAGATAGCCCTTTTCACTCAAAAACTGTTGGGTAAGAGCATACATTTGAGCAGCTTTTTCTTCTTCTAAGGGTTCTATTCCTTTGCGAGCAAAAACCGTCCCCTCCTCAATTGTCAGCTGATAAAGAGAAATGTGTTTTAACCCCAAACTTGTCACTTGCTCAAGCTCTCTTTGCCATTGGTCAATTTCTTGATTTGGTCTGGCATAAATCAAATCAACCGAATGATTATCAAAAACACTCACCACCTCATCAATGGCTTGTAAGGCTTGAGCTAAATTGTGAGTCCGACCAAAAAACTTCAAATCTTGGTCATTTAAGGCTTGCACCCCGAGCGACAAACGATTTATTCCGGCTTTTTTCAAATCAGCAAAAAGGTTTTTATGGTTGGTATTGGGATTGGCCTCGAGCGAGATTTCAACCTTGTCTTGGCACCGCCACAGCGCGCTTACACAATCAATTATCTTTTCAATATTTTGTGGAGCTATCAAAGAGGGTGTACCACCGCCAAAAAAGATACTTTGAACTTGTTTGTCTGCCGTCAAATTATGATAAAAACGCAAATCATCAAGATATGCGCCAATCATCTCATCTTGATTAACGCGCTTATCAACCTTACTAAAAAAATCGCAATAAGGACATTTGCTCAAACAATAAGGCCAATGCACATAAATTGCGATTTTTTCAGGTTGAGTGTTTTGCTGTTTTTCCAAAGATTTGCTCGCCTTTTAGAGAATAAACTTCGACAAATCTCCGGCTTGGGTAAATTTAGAGAGTTTTTCCTCCACCATTTCCGGTGTAATGACAACTTTTTCACCACTTCTGTCAGAGGCACTAAAGCTGATATCTTCCAACAAAATCTCCAAAACCGTATGCAAGCGTCTAGCCCCGATATTTTCAACATTTTCATTAATAATCACCGCCATATCGGCAATTTTTTCGATTGCTTCCGGTGTGAATTCCAAATCAAAATTCTCGGTTTTGAGCAAAGCCTCATATTGCTCAATCAGGTTGGCTTCCGGCTCGGTTAAGATTTTTACAAAATCTTCTCTTGTTAAGGCTTTCAGTTCAACTCTTATTGGCAAACGACCTTGCAATTCCGGCAATAAATCAGCCGGTTTTGAGAGATGAAACGCTCCCGAACAAATAAACAAAATATGGTCGGTTTTTACCATACCGTATTTAGTGGCAACTGTTGTTCCTTCTATCAAAGGCAACAAATCTCTTTGTACACCCTCACGAGAGATATCTGAACCTCTACGGTCTTCTTTACCGGCGATTTTATCTATCTCATCAATAAAGACAATACCGTCATTTTCAACCGCTTTGATAGCCTCTCGCGTAATGGCATCATTATCCAAGAGTTTGTCGCTTTCCTCGTCCATCAATACTTTATAGGCATCACCGACAGTCATTTTCTTGGTTTTATATTTATCGCCAAAGGGTTTTCCGAGCAAATCACCCAAACTAATCATTCCCATTTGTGCGCCCGGCATTCCCGGAATATCAATCGTCGGCATAGATGTATTACCGTTATCCAACACGCTGATTTCAATTTCTTTGTCATTGAGTTGATTTTCACGCAACAATTTGCGGAATTTTTGCTTGGTATCATCTCCGGCATTAACCCCGACCAAAGCCTCTAAAACGCGTTCTTCAGCTGCAATTTCAGCCTTAGCCGCCACACTTTTGCGCATTTCTTCTTTTGTGGTGTGAATGGCATTTTCCACCAAATCTCGAATAATCGATTCCACATCTCTCCCGACATAGCCGATTTCGGTAAATTTGGTTGCTTCAACCTTAATAAAAGGGGCTTTGGCGAGCTTTGCCAAACGGCGAGAAATTTCGGTTTTACCAACACCGGTCGGCCCGACCATTAAAATATTTTTTGGTACAATTTCTTCTTTTAATCTATCGGGCAACTGCATACGACGCCAACGATTGCGCAAAGCAATTGCCACCGCTTTTTTAGCTTCTGTTTGCCCAACAATAAAACGATCCAATTCCGAGACAATCTCGCGCGGAGAAAATACAGCCATTTTAATTAACCTTCTCTACAATAACATTATGATTGGTGTAAATATCAATATCACCGGCAATTTTCAAAGCTTTGCGAGCAATTTCTTCAAGACTCAAGCCTTCCACATCATACAAAGCCTTAGCCGCTGCCATAGCATAATTTCCGCCGCTGCCGATACCGATAATACCATCATCAGGCTCCATCACCTCGCCGGTGCCGGAAATCACCAAAGAAACATCTTTATCCGCCACAATCATATATGCTTGTAATTGGCGCAAATATTTATCCATACGCCAATCTTTAGCCAACTCGACTGCCGCTCTTTTAAGCTGATTAGCGTGTTTTTCAAGCTTTTCTTCCAATCGTTCAATAAGAGTTATTCCGTCTGCAGCCGCACCTGCGAACCCGGCAATGATATTACCATTACCGATACGACGCACTTTAACAGATTTTGACTTAAAAACGACGGCCTCACCTAAAGTTGCCTGTCCGTCTCCGGCCATAACAACTTCGTTGCCCTTACGAACGCATAATATTGTGGTCATTTATTTTCCCTTTGATATTTTTATTTCTTATAATATTTAGGTAAAACTCTTTACTTTTGCAAGTCTATTTTAGCTTTAATCATAAAAATAGCCCCCGCTTTTTAGCAGGGGCTTTAACTTATTTACGACCTTTGACATTCATCGGTTTTGGTTCTTTAGAACCGGTGAAACTATCAATTGCGGTTGATACCGGCTTAATCACGGCCATCGGTACTTTCGGAGCCTTTGCAATTTGTCCGCAAATATCCAAACCAACCGAGTTGATTGCCGTGCTAATCGGCAAGAACAAGTCGGAATCATCACTTCCTTGTTTGCTGATGTGAGACAAGCCGACAATTGTTCCGTTTTTATCAATCAACACGCTACCGATTGTAACTTGTTGAACAAAGGTATCAACAATAACTTCGGTTCCTTTTTCATCGGAGTAGCGATAGCCGCTGACTTTACCTTTGTTATCAAGATATCCTTCGCCGCCTTCTTCATCTTCAAACAAGCCCAAGGCCATGAAACCGCCTTGACCGACTGTCGGTAACTCCAAGTTCAAAGACAAAGGTGTAAACTTGGTCTTCTCGTCTAACAAGATGAGAGCCGTGTTCTTTTTGATATTAGCGCGAACTGCACGACCACTCATCTCAACCCCGTTAATCGTCTTAATTGTGTAGCGATTATTATCTTTAACTACCAAATCAGCCGAGGTTAAGATAAATTGGTCAGAAATCAGCAATCCGGCACCTTTAACACCATTGGCATTAGTAACACCGACTACCGAGGCACGAACTTTATAAATATTCTCAGGAGTGAGTTTATCATAAGGTCCACGATTGATAATGCAGAGTTGATTTCTCTCCAACATATCTTGCGTTTCTTCCGGAGCAACTTCCAATGTCGTCCAAGATTGACCATCAACAGTGCTTTCACCACTCATATCAACAAAGCCGGAGCTTTCCTCAATTTCTTGAACACCGCAAGATTCCAAACCACAGCTTTCTTCAATACCGCAAGCAACACCATTGCAACCTTCTTCAACAAAATCTGAAGTTTCAATCACTTGTTCTGCTTCCAAAGCACAAGACGGCGTAGTTCCAAACATCTTATCAAAGATTGATGGCTCACAACTCAAATCTTTCTCGTGCAAGAAAGCAAATAATGATGGCTCGCAATAATTCGGATCATCAGGAGACAATTGGTCACAAGGAACATCCTCCCAAACACCTTCTTCGGCACTTTCACCCTCAATAAACATATCGGCTTGGTTAAATTCTTCCTCAAATTCAGTCGGAGGCGTAACCGGAGCTTCGGCAACAGCCACTTCATCTCCGCATTGCGGATTACCGTCTTCATCCAACGGGCAGAAATCTTGAGTATTTTCAGCCATCTCATATTGAACGGTTCTTTCTTTTGCTCTTGCAGCAGCTTCGGCAATTTCAGCTTCACGCTCACTCAAACCACCGCCCATATCAACAACGCCGCTAGCTTCTTCTGCGTTACCAGCTTGTTGAGCAAAATCACCCTGATTGAATGCTCCGCCACCCATATCAACGGCATTTCCGTCTTCGTCAACCGGTGTTGCATTAACACTCTCAACCACCAAAGTTTGGTCTTGCGGAGTTTGCTTTTGGCTCAAAGTTAATTCTTCCAAACTACCGTTACAATTCGGATTATCCGCCGGACAAAACGCCAATAATTCAGGATTGGTATTAGCCGGACAAGCCTTACCGTCGGCAACAACACCGCCTTTTTCTTCAACTTCAGACTCAGCCGTCAACGGGCAAACCGTTTGTGCTTTTTCAAGCTCTGGTTGATATTGACACTTAACAGGGTCATTAAGTCTTTCCATTGCAATAAGGGCTTGTTTTTGTTCAGCCAAATCATCAGGATTTTGGCGAACAGCCAACTGAGCCTCAAAACCAGGTAATTGACGCAAATTATCAACGGCATCGGCAAAGGCACGCTCAATCAAAATCATTTCGGCATTATATTCGCCGTCTTTCACTTCGGAATATCCTTCAGACGTTCCTTTCCACAACACATTGGATTTGCTCAAATCCATCAAACGCCATGTAATGGTCATTTGAGCCGAACCGGTGCGCAAATTTTCTTTTTTTGCGTCATTCCAATCATATTCATCGCACAAATTCATAAAATAGTCGGTAATTTCTGCGGTTAAGACATATTCCGGCAAAGGTTTATTTGTATTATCCAAACACAAATCATTCGGAATTTTCACAATATTATAACAGTCTTTAACTTTGTCCTCAAAAATGCGGATAAACTGCATATCTTTTTGCATAATCCGCCCTTCATTTAAAATGGCATGTTTTTGGTCGCGTCGGCAGCCAAAAATCCGAAATCTGTAATTTCCCAAATTGCGTGAATAACCGACATCACGACCTTTTTTAATACGAAAATCAACCCATTCTAATTGCAAAGGAGCAAAATCACCGCAACGATGATGAATACCTTCAAAAATATCTTCTTCCAGGGTTACATAATTTTTGATATTCGGACGAGGTTTAACCGGTTTGGGAGCCACGCCGCAATCTTCACAAGGAATTTCAATTTTCTTACAGGTCTGCGGTCCAAACATAGCCCCTCCGCAAGAGCGTCTGGTGCAATCATTGTCACCAAACATCGGACCTGAAAATTTACGATTTGATTTTTTTGGATTTGGTTTAAAGTTATTTTTAAAAGTTGCCCGTCTGGCTTCTGTCTCCCCATAAGCACGTTCAAGATTTCTATCAATCTGCCGACTGATTATTTTTACTTCGCCGGTATCGCTTGAGTATGCCGGATTTCCGACACTCATGGCAAGCAAGGTTATAAAAGTTATCACTAGCGCAGATTTTATAATTTTCATTAACTATGGCTCCTAACGTGTTTTCGCCGATTGTTTTCTTCGATAAGACAGAGCTTCGGCAATATGCATTTTAAGAACGTTTGTACTATTTTGCAAGTCCGCAATTGTTCTTGCTAACCGCAAAGTGCGATGATAAGCCCTCGCCGAGAGATGATTTTTATTTGCAAAAGAGATAAGCAGCTCTTCAGCATCATGATCCAGCTTGGTAACATCTTCCAAAAGTTGCCCTCTGAGCTGAGAATTAGTTGTAAGTTGCGGCTCATCAAGTTTAATAAATCTTTGTCTTTGAATTTCACGGGCTTGAATAACTCTTTCTCTAATAACAGCCGAAGTTTCACCTTTCTTCACATCAGCCATTTCCCACGGGCTAACCGCCGGAACATCAATATGAATATCAATACGGTCGAGCAACGGTCCCGATAATTTTGCCAAATATTCTTCGGCACATTTAGGTGCTCTTGGACATTCCAACTCGGGATTACCGAAATTTCCGCACCGACAAGGATTCATAGCGGCAATCAACTGAAATTTAGCCGGGTAAACCGTATGCGCATTAACGCGCGAGATTGTTACATAGCCGTTTTCAAGAGGTTGACGTAAAGCCTCTAATGTAGAGCGGTTGAACTCCGGCAACTCATCTAAAAACAAAATCCCATTGTGAGCTAAAGAAATCTCGCCCGGAATTCCTTTGCGACCACCGCCAACCAGAGCCGGCGTTGACGCCGAATGATGCGGGTCACGATACGGACGATTAAAGCAAAGTTTGCCGTCTTTGAGCTCTCCTGCAATAGAGTGAATCATACTGGTTTCAAGCGCCTCTTGCGGGGTTAAAGGCGGCAAAATTGAAGGCAGCCTTGCCGCAAGCATAGATTTTCCGGCTCCCGGAGGACCTGACATCAACAAATTATGCCCGCCCGCCGCAGCAATTTCCAAGGCTCTTTTGGCATTTTCTTGACCCTTTACGTCACTCATATCCAAAGTGCCGAAATCAGGCTTTTGTTCCACTATTTTTGGTAAAGGAATATTACCTTTTCCTTTGAAATGATTGATAAGATTTAAGAGATTATCGGTTGCCAAAATGTCTTTAATACCAGACCACATTGCCTCTGCCCCTTGTGCTTCAGGGCAAATAATCCCTTTACCTAAAGAATTGGCATGAATTGCAACCGGCAACACCCCGTTGACCGAAATGATTGAGCCATCTAAACCAAGTTCTCCTAACACCACATAGCCCGATAGCTCTTCTTGCGGCACAACGCCCATACCCGCCAACAGGCCTAAAGCCACCGGCAAGTCAAAATGAGAACCTTCTTTGAGCATATCTGCAGGAGCCAAGTTAATGGTAATTCTTTTGGCCGGTAAAGAAAGCCCCAAAGATTGTAGGGCAGCTCTAACCCTTTCTTTGCTCTCGGCGACGGCTTTGTCAGGCAAACCAACGATAGTAAATGCAGGCAAACCTGAAGAAATTTGAACCTGCAAATCAACATCTAAAACTTCCAATCCATTAAAAGCAACTGTGTTAACTCTTGCCAGCATTGTTTTAACCTGCTACCAACGCGGGGTAATTTCGCCCGGACGCCAACGACGTGTGGGATACCCGTTTGCCTTCAAAAAGTCATAATTAGCGGTTTTATAAGGAATATTACGAAAACGCACATATCCTTTTTCTTCAAAGAATTGGGCGCAAGTTTCAGCCGGTTCATATTTGGTGGAATAGCATCTAACAATCACACGCGTAAAGGGCTGCAACAGACTAATTTCTGTTTCCTCATTAGCATAGCGAAAGCGCCTCTGCGGCTGTATAGAAGTTGTTTCAACTTGGTTCATACAAGCACCAAGCAGGAGCAATCCGAATATGGCAAGATAACATTTTTTCATTTCACAACCGGTTTATAGTGATAATTTAAGCTATTTTTAGCTCAAAAAGATTAATTTATATTTAAATAATGCTTGAAATTTATGGTTTTTGTTGTATATTTCCAGCGTCCTTGCCGGTATGAGAATATCGGCTATACATTAACCGGTCGGCCAATAAGGTCGGCTATTTGTTGAGAATCCATAAGGAGATTTATATATGGCAAATTATGAAAGCGTGCTGATTGCACGTCAAGATCTCGGTGCCTCTCAAGTAAGCTCAATCGTATCTGACTTGAGCGACGTAATCAAAAAAGAAGGCGGCGAGGTTGTTCGCGTTGATAACTGGGGTTTAAAAAATCTCGCTTATCGCATTAAGAAAAACCGCAAAGGTCACTACGTTGTAATGAACATTGCCGCTCCGGCAAAAGCAATCGCAGAATTTGAAAGAATTATGCGTTTCAACGAAGATATTATTCGTTACATGACGATTAAAGTTGATGAATTCAGTGAAGATTCTTCATCTTCCAGCGACAAAGATTCAGTTGAAGAATAGGAGAGGACGTAATGGCTAAACAAGTTTTCTTTAAGAGAAAAAAAGCTTGCCCGTTTTCAGGTGAAGACGGTCTCAAAATCGACTACAAAGATGTAAAATTGCTTTCAAGATACATCTCTGAAAAAGGTAAAATTATTCCTAGCCGCATCACCTCTGTTTCCGCAAAGAAACAAAGAGAATTGGCTAAGGCAATCAAACGTGCTCGTTACATCGGCTTGTTGCCGTTTGTTGCTCAATAGTGAAGGAGAATGACTATGGAAATTATCCTTTTGGAACATGTCGATAAATTAGGTAAAATGGGCGACAAAGTAAACGTAAAGAACGGTTATGCCCGTAACTACCTTTTGCCACAAAACAAAGCATTGCGCGCAACAGAAGCAAACGTTGCTTATTTTGAAAAACAAAAAGCCGAGTTAGAAGCTCACAACAAACAATTGTTGGATGCTGCTACTGCTAAAGCTGAAGCTTTGAAAGGTTACAGCGCTGTATTGATTCGTCAAGCAGCTGAAACCGGACAATTGTATGGTTCTGTTACCATCCGTGACATTGCCGCTGCAATTAAAGCTTCTGGTTTTGATGTAGAACGCCGTTGTGTTTACCTCGAAAACACCATTAAAGACTTGGGTGTTTACGAAGTAAAACTTAACTTGCACCCTGAAGTTTCACAAACTATTTTGGTAAACGTTGCCAGAACAGAAGATGAAGCTAAGAAGCAAGCAAAGGCTTACTCTCCGGCAGAATAAAAGTTTTCTAAAAACTTTTGCAATAAAAAACACCTCTGATAATTTCAGAGGTGTTTTTTTTGTTTCTATAAAATAAACAACAAAAAAATCCCTAAAGTTTTTAGGGATTTTTTATAATACTTACTCTAACGATTAGAGATGAGAATTTAACCAACTAACCAAAGTTGATTGAGAATTCAAACCAACTTTAACGTCAACTTGTTTTCCGTCCTTAAACAAGAACATTGTCGGAATACTGCGGATTCCATATTGAGCGGCAGTATTAGGAGATTCATCAACGTTCATTTTGCAAATTTGGCATTTGTCGCCCATTTCTTTAGAAACTTCTTCCAAAATCGGACCCAATTGACGGCAAGGACCGCACCACTCAGCCCAAAAATCAACCAAAACCAGCCCTTTAGCTTTCAATACTTCATCTTCAAACTGGCTGTCAGTAATCTGTTTCATAGTCATTTACTCCCATAGTTTTAATTCAAGATACGTCTAATATAATTGAAAAAAATATTTATTAAAGACTTATTATCAAAAAACCTCACTCTATCTGCATAATTTGGGTTGTATCAGTCCATAACAAAAAGGTTTTGATTGATTTTCCTTGATAAATTTTTTCAAGCAAAGACTTATAAGCCCGCAACTGCTTAAAATAAACTTCCGGCACTTCGGCCAAAGTTTTAGCCGCCGGACGATTAGTCTTAAAGTCAACAATCAAGACCTCATCACCACTCACCACCAAACGGTCAATCTGACCGGAAATAATCTTGCCATCAACCTCACCGATAACCGGAACTTCGGCCTTTGAATCCGCACCAAACAATTTTCCAAATTGTTCGTTTTCCAATAATTTCATAATTTCGTTTTGGATTCGTTCAACTTGCGCATGAGAATATTCAGGCGCGTTTTTAGCCAAGAATTCGGCAATCACCTGCCTTTTATCAAGAGTTTGAACATCAGGCAAAAATTGCAACAATTTATGAATAATCCGTCCGCGTTGATAACGATTCGCCCCGTCCTCCCCAATAGGAGAAACCAAAGCCACGTCACTTTCATCTTCATCTGGTTTAGACGGCGTATAAGGCTTTGCAAGCGGATTTTCCTCCGGAGCATCCTCGCTTATCCATGGAAACTCAGGTCTAATAAAATCTCTTACCTGAGAAACACCTTTTTTCTTCACTTCCAATACTTGCTCGTTTTGATATTGGAGATTGCCCGCACCGTCATCTTCGGCAATTTTGCTCAAACCTTTTTTGCAGATTCCATACCAAGATTCATCTTTTTCGGCATTTTTCTTGCGATACCCGCAAACACACAACCTGTCTTCAGCACGTGTCAAAGCCACATAAAGCAATCTTTTGTATTCCTCATTGGCCAACAATACTTCTTCATCTTTAATTTTAATGCAGTTTTTATCATAATCTGCCGATGACAAGGGATAATAAAACACGTCATCCCAAAGCATACCGCCTTCTTTGCGCACATTAACCATTCTGATAGTATCCGGCAAAATCACGATTGGCGCTTGCAAACCCTTAGAGCCATGCACTGTCATAATCCGCACTGCATCAGCCTCGCTTTGCTCCAACTCACGTTTTATTTCAACCTCATCAGACCCAATCCATTGAATAAAGCCCTGCAAAGTCGGAATATGTTCTTGCTCATAAGCCAAAGTCAAATTCATAAATTCATCTAAACCGTCTTCAACTTCCAAGCCCATACGTTGCACAAACTTCCACCGCCCTTTTTGCTTATTCAAAACCGTGGAATACAGCTCAAACGGACGCACATAATCCGCCAAATCCAACAATTCACGCAAGCTTTTATAGGTTTCAAAATATTTTTTATTGTCGCACAATCTGGTCCAAACAGATGCTCCTTTGCGGTTATAGCAAAGCTCAAACAAATCATCATCATCAAGCCCGAAAAGAGGTGATTTCAGCACTTCAGCCAAAGTCAAATCATCACTGGGTAAAAGCAAAAACTTGCCCAACGACACCAAATCTTGCACCCCGATTTGCTCTAACAATTTAATTTTATCAACGCCCGCAACATTAACCCCGACATTTTTGCACTCGCGCACCATTTCCTCTACAAAACTGTTGCGCCGTTGCACCAAAATCATAAAATCGCGATACCTGACCGGCCGATTTTGCGAAATTAAAATATCACCGCTTTCAACCGATTGTTTAATCTTTAAGGCTATCATTTTTGCCAAACGAGACGAGGTCGAAACCCCACTCACTCTTTCCACCGGCGGACGCCACATATCGGGATTATCGCCCTCCTCCGGCTCAACAACCGGCCAAAGTTCCACTCTGCCGCCATCACCGATACGAAAAGGAATATGCGTAATATCTTCTCCTTCCGAAATCACACCGCTTTTGGCATAATCATCTCCAAAAACCATATTCACACAATCGAGCACCGCCACGGTTGAGCGGAACGAAACCTCCAATTTTACTTCATCAAAATTATGCGCTTTCTCTGCAAAATATTGGCGCATTTTATCAAATTCTTTGGGGTCTGCGCCCTGAAAACTATAAATAGATTGCTTGCGGTCACCAACGGCAAAAACTGTTTTGTTAACCTCATCCAAATTATCAAAAAATCCATCGGTCAAAGCGCGAATAATCGCCCATTGGTTCGGCGAGGTGTCTTGTGCCTCATCAATCAAAACATGGTCAATACCGCCATCTAACTTATAAAGCACCCACTCGGCAACACTTCTGTCTTCCAGCAAATTTCTGGTTAAGACGATTAAATCTTCATAATCCATTTTCGAGTGGATTTTCTTAAAATAATTATACCCGCCGATAAGTTCTTCTGCCAAAGTTAACACTGCCGAGGTTGAGGCAAAAACTCTAACTGCCGCCAGTTTGCTTTCCAGCTCAATCAATTTTTCCGCTTGTCCAAAGAAAATCTCTTCCAAGTGCGGTTCACTTGCCAAGGCGCCTTTTGTTCCGGCTTTGGCTCTTGGTTTTCCTTGAGTTAAGAACAGATTTTTATAAACCTTAAAATCCTGCAGAGGAAAATCTCTTTCAGCTAAATCAGCCAAAATCTCGGCATTTTTCACATCGCTTGAGCTACCCTGAAACCATGCATTTTGTACTGCCTTCAAATCACTACGGCTAATGTTTTTCATAAACTCAGCCAACAAAGATTCTTCCGTATCGCCAAGTCGAACATCTAATCTTTCAGCCAAAGCTTCAAGCAATGCTTGCTTATTTGAGTAATTCAAAAAGAGCTTAGTGATTTTGTTTCGATTCTCAGCCAAACTTCCCATGATTTCCGGAAACTTAAATTCGCTGACTTTTTTGGTTAAATACCCCAACGCCTGCGCCACATCACTCATGGGCTCGTCTTCAATTTTTTTGAGGAGTTTTTGCTGAATTTCAGCCAAAGCCTCATCGGCGGTTCTGTCATCCATCACCTCAAAATAAGGTGATATTTTGGCCTCCAACGGAAATCTTTTCAAAATCTCCTGACAAAAACTATGAATAGTCTGAATTTTCATGCCGCCGGGTGTATCAAGTAACACCGCAAACAGCTGCCTGGCCGTTGCCTCCAGCTTGGCATAATCTTTTTGTTCGGCCGGAAGTTGTCCAAGCAAAGCCTGAAGTTCTTTATGCAAATCATCTTCACTTGCCACCGCCCAACGACTTAATCTTCCGGCAATACGCGAGCTCATCTCCACCGCCGCCGCTTTTGTGTAGGTTAAGCACAAAATTTTAGAAGGCTTTACGCCATTTAACAAAATTCTCAAAACTCTGTCTGACAACACCTTGGTCTTGCCCGTTCCGGCAGAAGCCTCCACCCACACCGAGCGTAACGGATTAGCCGCTTTTCTTTGTTGCAAAGTTGCCAGCCCTCCGCGTTTTTCGCGCTGAAGTTTAACCTCTTCTTGCATATTTGTGCCGTTATTAGTCGTCATCTTCCACCACCGACCATTCTTTCACTCTTGCCAAATGCTCATAATCTGAATATTTGGGCGCATATTTTGGGTTTGGCTTGCTGATATAAGCCGTATCCTGAAAATCAAACAAACTCACCAACTCTCGCAAATTGGTCAAATTCTTATTGAGCACTTCATCAATATCTTCATCCAAAGCCGTTTCTTTTTTGCCCAATTGCCAATACATCAAAGCCGCCACTTCTTTGGCTCTAACCCCTTCAAATCCGCCGTTTTGCGCAATAATTCCCTCTATTGGCAACTGTGGCGCATAACCAGCTTTCACTTCTTTGGGTGAACGAGCCTGACCGGTCTTGTAGTCAATAATATTAACTTTGCCATCTTTTGTTTCATCGATTCTATCGGCTCTGGCTGTTACCGTAAACACACCGGCCGGCGCTTCAAAACTATAGCGTCCCTGAACTTCATTATAAACCGTACTGACCTCATCGCGATAAGAGCCTTCTTTGCACACCAACCAATCAACCGTTTTCTCAAAATTAGGCCACCAAAAAGCCTTGGTCTCAGCGGCAATTTCGTTTTCCTTAAAATACTTTTCACCCAAAGCCAAAAGTTCTTCTTTAGCATTTTGCGGAAATTGGTGATTATACTTGCGGTTAAACTCTTCCAATACGGCATGAATAATTGTTCCATAATCGGCAAAAGTCACATCTTGCTCTAAATCATCAAGTTTTTTGAGCTTTAAAATATATTTTGCAAAAATAATATACGGGTCGCGCATCCAATTCTCAATGGCGCTGGCCGAAAGCTCTCTCGGACGAGCCTCAACCGGCGGTTTTGGACAAGGCGGCAAAAGGCGTTTAAAATCTTCGCTCCTATCCAAAAATCTCGCCCACATCCGAAAAGCATTGTCTTCAAGTTTTTCAATCGGAATATTCAAGGCGGCCAATACGGTTTCCAAACGCATCCACCAACGAGACTTCACCATTGGCGTTCCCATCACCCGCTCAGCTCTCACCAAATAAACCTCATCATTAGCCAAGAGTTGGCTAAAATCATAAGCCCCAACGCCGATATTTCGCTCCGGCAGAGGAAATCCGAATTGTCTTTTCATAGGTCTTGACATCCACGGGTCAGCACTCACCGCCAAAGGCCAAATATTTTCATTAACCTCACCGATAATCACGCGGTCAAAATGCGAAAATCTGGCCTCAATCGGTCCCAAAATACTCAAACGCGGGTGTGTACCGTATTTGGGACGAACGGTAACTCCGGTCATCAAAGCCTCAAACAAGCCCAAATATTCCGCACCGCCGATTGCCCCCAAAACTTGCGCATCGGCATACAAATCTGCAATAAAAGCCGCGCCCGCCTCTCCGGCATCACCTTTCCATAAAATTTTATCACCGGTTTTATCTTCCGTTGCTGCCAGTTTTTCGGCCACCTGAATATGCGTTGCCAATAATTGCTTAAAATCCACCATCGGTGCATGAATCATCTCATAGAGCGGACGCAAGTTTTCTTTAATGCCATCAATCAAGGCTTGACTTTCCGAGCTGACCTCTCCGCCATTGCGCAAAACTTGCCGTTCATATTCTCTGGCCAATTTACGCACATTAAAACCGCCTTGCCCCAAACAATTCAATGGGTGCTTTAATAACGCAAGCAAAACCGTATCTCTGAAATCGCTCTGACAAACCTCAAGCACAAGCCGTAAAAATATTCCAAGCGGGGTTAACCCCAAAGGACAACCGGCTGAATCATCAACTTTCAAATTCCAGCGTTGCAACTCGGCCGCCACGCGTCTGGCCAAATTTCTGTCAGAGGTAACAAGAGCAGCAGTTTTTTCAGGAATTTCCAGTGTTTCTCTCATCATCAAGGCGATACTGAGCGCTTCTTCGCGAATATCCGTACAATTCACCAAAGCAATGCCTTTGACCGCATCAAACTTAATTCCTTTTTGAGCAATATCGCGCCATTTATCGGTTGTAACCGCCGGACGCATAATCTCACTCACCAAAATATTTCGATTCTCATTTTGCGGGGCTTGCAAATCTGGAATATCACTGCGAGATATTTCCAAATAATCCAACAATTCTTTTATTTCAAATTGTGGATGCGTTTCATCAATTTTTTCCCAAGCCTCATCTTCCAAATACTTATCGATTCCAGCCAAATAAAGCTCACCTTTTTCAAGCCCGAGCACGGTCTTAACCAACTCTTTCATCAAAGGGAAGGCAGCCGTTGTTCCGGCAATCACGATTCTCTTTTGGGTAGGACAAGTTTTCCAATACTCAATTTCAGCTTTCAAGAGTTGATTGCACCTAAAAGCAGCATCAACCTTACCCTTTTCTTTTAGAATTTCAGGCCAATAGGTAGTAATAATTTCCAAAAATTTGAGCGTTTCTTGCCAATGAGTTGCATATTCATCTGGCACCAAATCAGATAAGTTCTTAAAATCCAACCCCAAATTATCAGCCATATCAATCAAAGAGGCAAGCTCTTGCGCCAAAAAACACGCCTGATTAGCGGCTAATTTTTCAATTCCGTATTCAACAGGTTTTGCCATCACAATTTTGGTAAACAAGAGTAAACGCTCCACTCTTGAGATGGCAGGAGAAAGCTCTTTTAACACACCTCTTAAGTCAAACCCGCTTAAAAACAGTTCATCTTCTTCCACATCTCCAAGAGGCGACATCTGAGGCAACAAAGTCGGCTGAGCACCTTGCAAACGCACAAAAGCATCTTTGAGGGTTTTAACGGCACGTCTGTTTGGCAACAAAAACAACACATCGGTTAATCCCAAAGGATTATCCTGATATTCTCTCAAAAACTTCTCAGCCAAGACATCAGCCAGTGCGCAACCGGCCGGAATATTAAACACATTATTCATCATGCAAGAGAGTTTAAAACAGATAAGTAAATAGTCAAACACAAATATATGGGTAAGAACAAAAATTAAACTTGTTTTCTTGATAAGAAAATGTTATTACAAACCAGATTTATAAAAAAAGCGGAAAACAATGTCATCATTAAATAATTACGAAAAAGGCTATCTGCCGCCCCGAATCACGGCAGTACGCTTAGCTAATGCCTATTTACAGGAAAGAGTTTACAATGGCTCCAATCAAAGAATCATCTTTGAGCATGGAATCCATGTGTTTAATGTTGCCAAAATTGCGGAGAACATTGCCGCCCAAACCCAAACTCTTAATCCCGAAACAGCTTATGTTTTAGGTCTTTTGCATGACATCGGCCGCATCAAAGATGAAACGGTAACCAAAGTTCCGCATAGCCTGGAAGGGTATAACTATCTCCGTAAAATCGGTTATCCGGACGTTGCCCCCATCTGCATCACACACAATTTTATTGATCCCAACATCAAAGCAGATGACTTTCCGACTTATGATGAAAAATCATTTAAGTTTGCTCAAAACTATCTCAAAAAAATAAAATATAATGACTATGACCGCCTGATTCAGTTAGCAGACTTATTCTCCCGCGGCAAAGAGATTATGAGCATTCGCCAACGCTTGGATAAGAATAAACAATTCTATCACATCAAAAATTTGTCTTATGAAGACAAAGCCTTTGACCTGCGTGATTACTTCAATCAAAAATACCAAATTGATGTTGAACAGATTGTAGCTGACACCTTTAATCTGCATAAGCACACACACACCAACGATGACCGCGCAGTATTTTTGATTTTACCGCCCGCTCAAAATTACATGGCTTATCAAAACAAGCGCTCTATTGTCTAAAAAAGAGGGTTCTCGCTAAAATATTTTTCAGCCACTTGGGTAGCCTCCGGATTCCCGACATGGAACCATTTTCCTTTATGGATATAATATCCCAAGCGATGATTTTTTTCGAGCTTATCAAAAATATCAATCAGCCAATAACGCCCTTCAGGTTCATTATCAAACACTCTCGGATGAACAATTAGCACACCGCCATACAAATATTTTGATTGCTTTTCAGGTGTTTTCCTCCGCACCGGAAGACCTTGTTCATCAATATCATAATCGCCGTTTTTCATCGTCTGGAAAGAATTTTCAAGCGGCAACATCATCAACATCATATCAAATTTGTCGTCATCCCAGGCATCAATCATTTCTTTAATTAAATTACCGCCTTCAGCTTCGGTCCACAGAGCATCGCTATTGACCACCACAAAAGGTTCTCTCTTCATCTTCGGCAAAGCGTGTTTAATTCCGCCACCGGTTTCCAAAGCCTCTTCTTCTTCCGAAAAAATAAAATTCAAAGCATTTTCTTGGCGCAAATGCTCTTTAATCATATCGCCTTTATAGCACAGATTAACCACACAATCTTTAATTCCGGCATTTTTTAAGCGTTTAACATTATAATCAATCAAACATTTTCCGGCCACTTCGACTAAAGGTTTGGGTTTATCATCCGTCAACTGCAACATTCTTTTTCCTCTACCGGCAGCCAAAATAAACCCTTGTGTAATCTGCGTCATAAATCAATCCTTTTCATCAAAAACAAAAAAAGAGGGAAAATCCCTCTTTTCTTTTTAACGTTAATTACCAAAAATTTCATTAACAAATTTTTCCAAAGCTCTGCCGCGGTGAGAAATTTTATCTTTTTCCTCATGCGACATCTGTGCAAAAGTTCGACCATCACCCTCTTTGGGCACAAAAATCGGGTCAAAACCGAAACCACCGTCTCCTTGCTTTTGCAAAGCAATTTCGCCATCAACAAAACCTTTGAACAAAGCTGCGCTTTCCAAGTTTTCGGGCATAGCCAAAGCCAAACAACAAGCAAAATGAGCACCTCTGCCTTTTTTGGGAGATTTTTCCAAAGCATCGTTTAATTCGGCCAAGAGCATATCCATACCTTTGTCAAAATCACGATTTGGAGCATAGCGAGCCGAATAAACCCCCGGACGACCACCAAGAGCATCAACACACAAACCGGAATCATCTGCCAAACAAGGAAGACCTGACATTTTAGCCATTGCCAAAGCTTTTAAAGAAGCATTTCCTTCAAAAGTCGTTGCTGTTTCTTCCACATCTGGTAAATTCAGCTCTGCGGCAGATACAACTTCAACGCCGAAAGGTTTCAGCATTTTTCTGATTTCATCAACTTTGCCCTGATTGTGAGAGGCAATAACAAGTTTTTCAATTTTTTTCATAACTTCTGCTTTTTTGGTTCAACATCTAATATTTTAATAATCTCAAAGTTTCACTAAAATATCAGATAATTTTTGTTTGTAAAGGTTAGTCTTTGAGAGCTTCATGCTGTTTGGCAATTAATTGTTTAATTCCGCCTTTAGCCAAACTCAACAATTCGGCAAAATCACTTTCTTCAAAAGGATTTCCTTCAGCAGTTCCCTGAATTTCAACAATCTTGCCGCTTTCTGTCAGCACAAAGTTCATATCTGCCTGAGCATTTGAATCTTCCAAATAATCCACATCGGCAACCTTATTTCCTTCATGAATAGCACAAGAAATAGCTGCCACATATTCTTGAATAGGATTTTCTTTAATTTTTTTCTCAGCCAAGAGTTTTTGCATAGCCAAGGACAAAGCCACAAATCCACCTGTAATAGAGGCCGTGCGCGTTCCGCCATCGGCTTGAATCACATCACAGTCCACACACAAAGAAATATCTTTCATCTTTGTCAAGTCAACCACCGCCCGCAAAGACCTACCAATTAGGCGCTGAATTTCTTGCGTTCTACCAGATGGTTTTTTGGATTCTCTAGGTACTCTGACTTGGGTTGCACGCGGCAGCATACCATATTCGGCGGTAATCCAACCTTTATTTTGCCCCTTCAGCCAAGCCGGAACTTTTTCTTCCATACTCACGGTACAAACCACATGAGTATTACCGCATTTAATCAGGCAAGAACCTTCGGCATAAGGGTTAAAATTAGGAATAATCTCAACTTGACGAATTTCGTCATTTTGGCGTCCGGAATGTCTCATTTTCACATCTCTTTTCAGTTACATTAAATAAATATTTAAAGGTTACAAATGTCCGAATTTCAATAAATTATAATATTTATACAAAGACCCGTCTTTAACGTTCCAGCCAAAATCTTTCATCATGGCATTTTTCTTCATTTCCGTAATGACATTTGCATTTTCATAAAAGGTATTTAAGGCTTTCTGCAAAGTCTCAGCATAAGCATTAACATTATTTTTCAGCCGTTGCGCCGTCAAATTAGCTCCATACACCCGACGCCCGTCAGCAAAAAATACTTCGGTTCTAAAACCATCAATCCCATCTTCAACCGTATCAACCAAACCACCTGTTGACATAGCAATCGGCAAAGTTCCTTTAGCCATAGCCTCCATCTGAGTCAAACCGCAAGGTTCGAATCGGCAAGGCATAAAATAGAAATCAGACGCAAGCTGAATGGCGTATGCAAACTGGTCGCGATAACCTCTGAAAACAAAAATTCTCTTAGCTGCTTTAGGATTAATTTGTGCAACTTTATCTTTCAAATTCTGCAACATTGCAAAATTTTTATCATCACCGGCACCACCCAACACCAAAATCGGTAATTCTTTTTTGAAATCATCAAATTGATGAACGATTTTCAAAAAAGCCTGTGCCAAAATATCATAACCTTTTTGCTCAACCAAACGACTGGTAGCACACAAAATCGGCGTTTGAGCCGGATTTTTAACTTCTTGGGAAATATCTTCAAACTTATAAGTATCAATTAAAGGAATAACGGAATCTTTATAAGTTTTGTCAGCTGCAATTTTAGAAATCAGTTTAATAAATTCTTCTTTATTATGATTTTTTGCATCCAACTGATTTTCATCAAACACTCTAAAGTCCGTTACTTTGAAATAATCATTAATTGCGGAAATTTTATCTTTATTGGGCGAGATAAATTTTTTCTCATACCCGTTCACAATCCCAAAAAAGGTTCTGTGGTCTTTTCTAATTTTCAAAATATCTCGAAAATCAAAACCAAATCCCAATTCTTTAGACACTTCTTCCATATAGTTTTTGGAAACGGTTACCACTCTGTCTGCCAAATGAAAATTGCAAGAAGCCTGATTATAAGTATCATGCACAATCAAGGTATTTGTAGCACGCGGATTGCTGTTTTTAATGGCTTTAGCATTTTTAAACACTAATGTTGCCGCATCTTCATAAAGTGAGTTTAAGATTTTAGCGGTATTATGAAAATCCCAACCTTGATACCCCAAATGGTGAGCAATATGCACAATCGGCAAAGTTTTAAGTTTATTGGCTAAATCGGGAGAAATTTTTTGTTTTAAGAGTAAAGCATCTGATAAATACTTAGTCAAACCTGATATTGCACCGCTGTGCCAGTCATTTGCCAACAAAACATTCGGCGGTGTAATTTGGCTGATTTTCCCTTCCAAAACTTCTTTAAGCAAACAATAAACCGACTTAGAAAAGAAAGCAAAACGCTCAACCTCATTAACCCCAAATTCATTATAAACATAACATCCGTCCTGAGCCGAAGGATTATCTTTATGCGGATTAATCGAGAAAAAGCGATTATTTTCAAAAAAGACATGTTTAACGTGGTTAAATTCACCCAAATAAACATTGACCTTATACTTAACGAGCGCTTGTTTTTCACTCAAAAAAGGCACGATTAAAGTCATAATTTTTTGAAGATTAATTTCTTTGTTTTCAGAGCCGAGATAAATATTTTCGTCATTAAAAAGAGTTTTTTTCTTACCGGTATTTCCCAAATATAAAGGAGTAAGCACTGAAATTTCATCACCGTTTTGAGCAAAAGCCTCATTAAAAACTTCCGGCAACTCCGAAGCCACCATACCCAAACCGCCCATTTTCATAAAATGAGCCGTTTCGGCAGAAATCATCCAAGCATTCACATTTTTAATTTCGGGCCAAGGATCGCGTCCCAAACATTGTTTTTTAGAAAAATTTTGAATTTCAGAGAGGAAGGGGTCATTAACCACCCCGTAAGAGAGGAGAAATTTCTTTTTATTAAATGCCTTTGGCAAAGGCTTAAATTGGTTTTGCACATCAAAAATCACTGCATTGGCATTCATCTCGCACTCACTAGAACAACAAAAAATAATTTCTACTCACGGTAACTCAAGCGACAACGATGCCTCTTTTGAATATATCGCAGATATGCTCTTGACTTGTCAGACATTAGTTACTAAATTTCCTAATATATACACGCTTTCAAAAAAAATTTAAAGAGGAAAAATGATGAAAAAGTTCAAAAAAGAACAGGCTGAAGAAAAAGAAGAAATGACAGAAGAACTCAAGGAAGCTGAGGAAGAAATTTCTGAAGAAAAGGCTGATGAAGAAGTCTCCGGCGACGATGAGGAATTAGAAAAATTAAAAGCCGAAAATCGTCAGCTAAAAGAAGACTTTCTAAGGGCTTACGCCGATGCGGAAAACACCAAAAAACGCTGTGCGCAAGAAATTGAAAAAAACAACAAATACGCCATTTCCTCTTTTGCAAAAGACTTATTAAGTGTTGCCGACAATTTGCATCGTGCGATTGAGGCTGTTGATAACCAAAATTCTGGAGACTGCGAAGCACTCCGTAAGGGTGTTGAATTAACCGAAAACGAGTTAAGCAAAGTCTTCAATAAATTCGGCATAAAAAAGATGGAAATTCTTGGTACGGTTTTTGACCCGAACTATCATCAGGTCATCCAAGAAGTAGAAGATAAAACCAAACCCAATGGAACCATTATAGCCGAACTGCAAACCGGTTATATGATAAACGACCGCATTTTGCGAGAAGCCATGGTCGTTGTTACCAAAGCTTAAAATAGATATCCCCCAGTAAACTGGGGGTTCTATAGAAAAGGCACCTTCGGGTGCCTTTTCCTTACAGCTCCAAACGGAGCTGACCTAAATCCTGTCGTC